>NZ_CP139303.1:1077553-1436737 GCF_034092465.1 Prochlorococcus sp. MIT 1223 | reverse complement strand
GAACTGGTGATAACTGCACATAATCAACTTGTTCTGGAGGTACTTTCTCAAAATCTTGCCTATATCTAACTGGTATCAAATCTGCGATTATTTGGCCTTGATCATCAGTTGCCACATCACCCGGAGCAACCCTACACTCATCTTCTAAATCAGCTGATAGATAAATTGGATCACCTTGTTTTAATACAACTCCTTTTTCGACTTTCCAGAATGGTGTTTCAACAAAACCATAATCATTTACTCTTGCATGGGTAGCAAGAGAGTTGATTAATCCTGCATTCGGTCCTTCAGGAGTTTCAATTGGACACAAGCGTCCATAATGTGAAGGGTGAATATCTCGAACAGCAAAACCTGCTCGTTCTCTAGTTAATCCACCTGGTCCTAGCGCAGATATACGTCTCTTATGTGTTAGCTCTGCCAGTGGATTAGTTTGATCCATAAACTGACTCAACTGACTAGAACCAAAAAACTCTTTAATCGCTGCTACAAGGGGCTTTGGATTGACTAACTGAGCAGGGGTTAAAGAATCAGTTTCACCAACTGTCATTCGTTCTTTAATTATCCTTTCAAGTCGATTCAATCCAACACGAACTTGGTTTTGTAATAACTCGCCAACAGATCTAACTCTACGATTACCTAAGTGGTCAATATCGTCTAAAGATGCTCCACCAACATCAAGCTCTAAATTAATTAAATAATCAAGAGTTGAAAGGACATCTTCATGAGTAAGTGTTCGAACATTATCTGGAATAGTTAAACGTAATTTCTTATTTATTTTATATCTGCCTACTCTTCCTAAGTCATAACGCTTCGGATCAAAGAATCTACTTTGTAATAGTTGCTGTCCGCCACTTACTGAAGGAGGCTCTCCAGGTCTTAACTTTTTATATAACTCAAGTAAAGCTTGATCTTCAGAACTAATTCCTTCTTCGTTCGCAGCATCAATAGATTTTTTATAATATTCAGGGTGTCTTAATTTATCAATCACATCATTATCAGATAATCCCATCGCTCGCATCAAAACATGCGCATTAATCTTCCTGGTTTTATCTACACGAACATGAAGTAAATCATTTTTATCGGTTTCAAATTTCAACCATGCTCCACGATTAGGAATAACACTTGCATTATAAGTTCTACGACCATTCTTATCCTGCTCATCTTTAAAGTAAACACCTGGACTTCTAACTATCTGATTTACAATTACCCGCTCAGCACCATTAATAATAAAAGTGCCTCTTTCTGTCATCAAAGGCAATTCGCCAATAAATACTTCTTGTTCTTTTATCTCTCCAGTTTCTTTGTTTACTAATCGGCAAGTTACATACATTTGAGAGGCAAAAGTTGCATCTCTTCTTTTTGCTTCCTCAACATCATGCCGTGGACGCTTTAATCGATATTCGCTACCTACAAAATGCAACTCTAATTTCCCTGTGTAATCAGCAATAGGAGAAAAACTGTCAAGTTCTTCAATCAGTCCTTTTTCTAAAAACCATTTAAAACTAGACCTCTGAACCTCCACCAAATCTGGCAGATACGTAACAGTCTTTGCTACCTGAATCGCGCTTCTGCTCATGCGAAAACCTTAAGTAGTGAAGAGGATGTAATAAATCGAGACCTGGACGCCTTGCGACTTGATCAATAGAACTTGGTTTTGTAAGACAAGTGATAAAAAGCATTATTAATTTCCTTAGAGGAAAAAATAATGCAAACACTGACTTGATGAACTCAGCTCAAGATCAATAACGTCAACAATGCACATTAAGAGAAATGCTCTTCGAAAGCTATTACGAAGAAACAAGTCAAACCAGGGCAATTATCAATACTACACTGGGATGAAAATTTTTTCTAGTGAAAAATCCTGTTTTCAAGGTAACCCAAACAATCTTCTTGCATTTGCTGAACTGTTATTAGCCACTGAACAAAATGATTGGTTTTTAATTTCTGAAATCTTCTTTGCTACAAACTCAACATTTGCAGGCTCATTTCTTTTACCTCTGTGAGGTACGGGAGATAGAAAAGGGCAATCAGTTTCTACTAAAAATCGATCATCTGGGACTTCTCTTGCACAATCATGGATTTGCGTGGCTTTCGCAAAGGTAACTGTTCCACTAAAACTAATATAAAAACCTAAGTCCAAGAAATTTTGCATCTCTTCAGGAGTGCCACCCCAACAATGCATAACTCCGTTGGGACACTTATCCAATTCACTAAAAAAATCAAGCATTTCATTAGCGGCATCTCTGCAATGAATAATTACAGGCAAATCAAGATCATTCGCAAGGTCTATCTGAGGCCTTAATACACTTAATTGTTGATCAAGATTTGAATCTTTAAACAAATCCAATCCAAGTTCACCAATCGCGACAATACGAGGATCATTTATTGCCGCTTCGCGAAAGATATCAATAGTATTTGCTTTCCAGTGCTCAGTATCCAGAGGATGCAATCCAACTGCATATCTCAGTTCAGGGAATCTATCTGCTAAAGCCCGAATAGCAGGAATCTCAGAAGGCTCAACACATGCATGCAACAAACTTTTGACTCCTACAGCCCTCCATCGCGAAGCGACCTCATCAATATCACCTTCGAAATTTTCAAAGACAATATGACAGTGGCTATCAATGAGACTATAAGAATTCACTGTTTAAAAAGCACTTGCTAACTATTTTGCATTCTTGCAATTGAACAATGATCAAAATATTTACGATAAGCTCTAAAATGCTAATTATTTTCCTTTGACTTAACTGCTTTTTTAAACGCAGTACTAAGACGAGATTTTTGATTTGCTCCAGTATTACGATGCAAAACCCCTCTCTTTACCGCTTTATCAATTTTGCTGAAAGCAAGATTGATATTTTCTTCTAAGCCTTTCCTCGCTTCATCACCAGGTTTAGTTTCATAGGCTCCAAAAGCTGCAAAACATCTTTTCATCAAGGTTCTCACGGAAGATTGATAAGATTTGTTTTCCAAACGATTGCGTTCTGCAATCTGAATTCGCTTCTTAGCTGAGTTGTTATTTGCCACTGAGGCTTAAGTCTTTCAAACAAGCTTATATTTTAGCTCAAAACCCTTTCATTAATAATTCATCAGGGAAACAAAAGCGATTTAAGATATTTGAGATAAGACTTTTATTAAAGCTTCTTGTGCAGTCATTGAAGACAAACACTAATAAAAAAACAAGCCTTAACAGGCTAAAGATTAAGTCTGTCCAAAACCTCAAAGAAGCCTCTGAGGCGCTAGATAAAATCACGAAAAGGACTAGTGGTAGGGCTCAAAGAAAAGCCATAAATATTGTCGAGTCAATTCTTAACGAGGTTGAAGAAACAGGGGACAAAGCAATCTCTAAATACACCGAGAAATTTGACGGATTTATCCCAAATCCAATTGAAGTCGATCCTATTAAGCTTAAAAAAGCTTGGGATTCAACGCCTTTATCACTGCAAAATGCGCTTAAAACAGCTTATAAGCGTATAAAAAATTTTCACACGCTTCAAGTCCCTAAAGATATCTTGATCGAAGGAGAATATGGAGAACAACTCGGGAGGAGATGGAAACCTGTTCAAAAAGCTGGGATATATGTTCCTGGAGGAAGAGCCGCCTATCCAAGCACTGTTCTTATGAATGCTATCCCAGCTCTTGTGGCTGGTGTAGAAGAGATTGCAATGGTTACTCCTGCAGGTTTAGACGGAGAAATAAATACAACAGTTCTTGCAGCTGCTCACTTAGTTGGCATAACAAAAGTGTTTCGCATAGGAGGGGCGCAAGCAATTGCAGGACTAGCTTTTGGAACAGAAAGTATTCCTAAAGTTGATGTTATTAGTGGGCCTGGAAATTTATATGTGACTTTGGCTAAAAAATTTGTATATGGCAAAGTTGGAATTGATTCACTTGCTGGCCCCAGTGAAGTACTCATAATTGCCGACAAGAGCGCCAATAAAACTCAAGTTGCAGCAGATCTCCTTGCTCAAGCAGAGCATGATCCTCTGGCTGCAGCCATATTAATAACAACAGAATCAAACCTAGTTAATACAATCACTACAGAAATTGAGAATCAACTCGAAAATCACCCAAGAGCAGAAATATGTAAGAGCTCTCTTGAGAACTGGGGCCTAATAATTCACTGCAAAGATATCAAATCTTGCGCAAAGCTAAGCGATGAATTCGCTCCAGAGCATTTAGAGCTACTCATTCAAAACCCTAATGATCTCGCAAAAAACATAAAGAACGCAGGAGCTATATTCCTTGGTCCTTGGAGTCCAGAAGCTATAGGAGATTATCTAGCTGGACCAAACCATACACTTCCTACATCTGGTACTGCAAGATTTAGTGGGGCTCTAAGTGTCGAAACATTTATGAAAAATACATCCACAATTCAATTCACCTCTAATGCTCTTGAGAAAACAAAGAAAGATGTGATTGAATTAGCACTAAGCGAAGGATTACACAGCCATGCTCAATCAATAAAAATAAGATCTATCAAGACTTCTCAAGAGAATTAACTCCTACAATTCCATTCTCCACATTTCCTAATAAAACCTCATCCGTGAGATTAACAAATAGTCCATTTTCTAATACTCCAGGAATATTATTAATTGACTTCTCAAGACTTTCTGAATCTGTTATGCCATCTTTAAATTTAATATCAAGAACAAGGTTTCCTTGATCAGTAACAACTGGACCTGCCTTTTTTTGGGCCATTCTTAATTGGGTTTTTGCACCCATTTCTTCTAATCTATTTTTAACTTGATTCCATGCATCAGGCAAAACTTCGACAGGTAATAAAAAATCTAGATTAAGACGATTTACAATCTTTGTTGAATCAACCACGACTACAAATCTGTCTGCAAGAGAAGCAACTAATTTTTCTTGAACGTGACAGGCTCCCCCTCCTTTAATAAGTTGAAAGTTAGGGTCAACTTCATCTGCTCCGTCAATTGCAAGATCAATTTTGGATACAGCAGAAAGACTTTTCAAGGGAATGTCTAATTCGGAAGCCAGTACTTCGCCTTGAAAAGAAGTGGTTACTCCAACAATATTTTTCAAACTGCCATCTGCAAGCTTTCTACCTAAAGCTCTAATCATCAAAGCAGCAGTAGAACCTGAACCCAATCCAAGCGTCATTCCATTTTGTATTTGGTCAACTGCTGCATTAGCAACAGCTTCTTTCATTTTCAATTGAAGATCAGACATCTTTTTTTTACCATCAGCGGAGACAGTAGCAAGATTTCTACCCAACTCCTGGTAATCGTTGAGGTTTTATAGCAAGTTTTATCTCTTGACTATTCCTTAATACCTCTAAATCAAAAGGTTTTCCTATTTCCGCTGATTCAACTTTTTGCAGTAATGATTGCGGATTATAAATTTCACTACCTTCAGCTGATATAACCAGATCGCCTCTTCTTAAACCTGCTTTCTCGGCTGGACTGTCTGGAACCACTGTTTGAACTAATGCACCTGCTCTCTCGGGCAATTGAATTAATGAATTGGGATCAAGGTTATGTTCTTTTGCAATTCGAACAGTTAAAGCAACGAGTTGAAGGCCTAAGTAAGGATGTACAACTTCTCCGTCAGAAAGAATTTGTTCTGTTACTTTATTTGCAAGATTTATTGGAATTGCAAAGCCTAATCCTGCTCCTGGACCTGATCTAACAAGAGTATTAATGCCAATAACTTCTCCAATCGCATTAACCAATGGACCACCAGAATTGCCTGGATTTATAGCTGCATCGGTTTGAATTAAATCAAGTCTTTTATCCGAAAAGCCCAGGCTATTTATATCTCGATGGAGGCTACTTACGATACCAAGGGTAACTGTTCTTTCTAGGCCAAAGGGAGTCCCAAGAGCAATAGCCCAATCTCCAACTTCAAGGGCCTCTGAATCTCCTAGAGGAGCTGCATTTAATTTATTACTTCCCTCTAACCTTACAAGCGCTATATCAGTAACAGGATCGGTCCCTACTACAAAGCCATCCAATTCATCTCCATTCGAAAGTGTGACACTAACTTCGTCAACCTTCTCTACTACATGTGCATTAGTAAGAATAAGACCATTAGAATCTATTAAAAAACCAGAACCTTGGCCTCTTTGTCTTTCTGGACCAATTTCTGGCTCACCTAATAAATCTCTTAAAAGAGGGTCAATCAATGTTGGGTCAAAAGCTTGGCGATCAATGGTCCTTTCAGTATCTATTCGAACAACAGAAGGAGCGACATTCTTTACAGCAGTAGATACGAAACTATGTTCATACTCAACATTAGAATTTTGCGATGCAAAAACAGGGCTAATCCCTAGAAAAACTGTCAAAAAAAACAGCAATAAAATTTTCCTCATCTGTTCTAATTTGATAGGTTTTGACGTTTCTAGTTAAGGAATCAAGAAAAATCTAACTCAAAACACTAACCTCAGCTGAATTGATTAGACGAAGATTCTTTTATTATAAAAAAAAGTAGATCATCAAGTAATATAAAAATACGCCTGACGGTTACCTCCTTTAATGGAGGCAGGTAAAAACTGAAACCGATTGGGCTACCAGTCCAATCAAAATCCTGCCTTCTGTTGAATTCCCTAGTCATAGACCTTAAGGATCTCGTAAACAGAACTGCCTTAGATAAGGGTTTTGAAGTAATTGCTGTTGAGCTACATACTCATCAAAATCCAATGACAATTCAAGTACAAATCCGTCCCCAAGGCGGAGGTGATGTATCACTAGATGATTGTGCTCTTTTAAACACTCCAATTAGTGACGCATTAGACCAATCAAAATTACTCCAAAATCCTTATATTCTTGAAATAAGTAGCCCAGGCTTACCAGATTTATTAACAACAGATAGAGATTTTGAGACCTTCAAAGGATTCCCAATAGAAGTTAGCTTTATAGATGATCAAGAATCAGAGGTAAAAAAGAATGGATTGCTTCATGAAAAATCAAAGGATGAATTAAAGATTAATAGCAAAGGAAGAGTTACTATTATTCCAATTACAAGTGTGATTAAAGTTCAACTTACTACTTCAAAAGAATAATTTTTCCAAACTCAATTCCACTTATTTAAAACCACCCATTCACTACTCCATCATCGATGGCTCTTGTTCTTCTCCCTGGCCTGAATAACTTAATCGAAGACATAAGTGAGGAAAAGAAACTCCCCACTCAAGTCGTAGAAGCTGCTCTTCGAGAAGCCTTATTAAAAGGTTATGAAAGATATCGGAAGACTCTTTATCTAGGAATAAGTCAAGATCCATTTGAAGAAGAGTACTTTAGTAATTTTGATGTGGGCCTAGATCTTGAAGCGGAAGGATATAGAGTTTTAGCAAGTAAAATAATAGTTGAAGAGATTGAAAGCGAAGACCATCAAATAGCTTTATCCGAGGTCATGCAAGTTGCTGATGATGCCCAAATAGGCGACACAGTTGTACTTGATGTCACCCCTGAAAAAGAAGATTTTGGTCGTATGGCTGCGACAACTACCAAGCAAGTTCTTGCTCAAAAGCTTCGGGATCAACAACGAAGAATGATTCAAGAAGAATTTGCAGATCTTGAAGACCCTGTCCTAACAGCAAGGGTTATACGTTTCGAGCGTCAATCTGTAATTATGGCAGTTAGTTCAGGACTAGGAAGACCCGAAGTAGAAGCAGAACTTCCACGAAAAGATCAACTGCCCAATGATAATTATCGAGCGAATGCAACATTCAAGGTTTACCTCAAAGAAGTAAGCGAAATCCCTCGAAGAGGGCCACAACTTTTTGTAAGCAGGTCAAATGCTGGTCTTGTAGTTTATCTTTTTGAAAATGAGGTTCCTGAAATTCAAGAGGGTTCTGTAAAAATTGTTGCAGTGGCTAGAGAAGCTAATCCTCCATCAAGATCTGTTGGGCCTCGAACAAAAGTTGCTGTAGATAGTAATGAAAGAGAGGTAGATCCTGTTGGAGCTTGCATAGGTGCTCGTGGATCAAGAATTCAGCAGGTAGTAAATGAATTAAGGGGAGAGAAAATCGATGTAATTAGATGGTCTTCAGATCCAATTGAATACATTTGCAATTCACTAAGTCCTTCAAGAGTGGAAATGGTTAGATTGGTTGATCCAGAAGGCCAACACGCTCATGTTCTTGTACCGCCTGATCAATTAAGTCTTGCTATAGGTAGAGAAGGACAAAATGTTCGTCTTGCAGCCCGATTAACTGGATGGAAGATAGATATCAAGAATTCTCAAGAATATGATCAAACAGCAGAAGATGCTGTAGTTGCTGAACTAATAGCACAAAGAGAAGAAGAAGAAGCTCTTCAAAAAGAAGCAGAAGATCGTATAGCCGCAGAACAAGCTGCTAGAGCTGAAGAAGATGCTCGCTTGCGAGAGTTATATCCTTTACCTGAAGATGAAGAAGATTACAATGAAGATTCTGATGAGGCTTCTGGAGTTGAATTAACAATTGAAGATGATATTAAAAACGATTCAAATGAAGAAGAGATTGAAACTGAAGAAAATCATGAACCAGAGGAAGGAGCCCGGTGACCTATAAGCCCGTCCTACGTCGTTGTGTTGCTTGTAGAAAAGTGATTGATCGCAATCAACTATTCAAAGTAACCAAAGATCATAAGGATGGAGTAGTTCTCGAAGGCGGTATGGGCAGATCTGCCTATATATGTCCCAACGAGACTTGCCTCGAAGAAGCTTGGCGTCGCAAACGTATTGAGAAAGCCTTGAGATGTAAGGTGAATTGCAACGTTATAGAAAGTCTTCAAGATCGACTAAATCGCGGCAATGATTCAATCTCTGAGGCAAGATAAAACATAAGCTTCTTTATAAAGGCTAAAAACCCAAAAATTACTTGGACTGAACGGAAAACTTAATGACAAGCAGAGGCAAAATCAGAATCTATGAATTATCTAGGGATTTAAACCTAGATAATAAGGATGTGCTTGATGCGGCCAATAAACTTGCCATTTCTGTAAAAAGTCATAGCAGCTCCATTAGCGATGATGAGGCTAAAAAGATCAAAAGCTTCTTAAAATCAAGCAGCACACAAACCAAGGCGAAGTCACAAGGGAGCAAAGAAATTCTTTCTGTTAAAAAAGCTCCAGTTCAGGTCAAGCAATCCTCACAATTACAAAAAGACAAAAAGAAAGTTAATACTCAAGAATTAGCCAATAAGCCTTCAATACCCAAAAGTCCTTTACCGAAACCAACCTCTAAAGAAACGGTATCTTTAAACCAACCAAGTATTGGCAAAGGTAAAGATCAAGGAAAGCAAGAATTAACCAAAGGTTCTGTCAAAGCAAGTAAGCAAATAGGCAAAAAAAATCCTTCCGAAATAAAGCCTCTTGCCCCAAAACCCAGAGAAATCTTAAAACCAAACTCGGAATTACAAAAAACAAATCTTCCGCAGAAAAATCGAAATATTGCCAAAAGCTCTCAAAATCAAATATCAAATATCAAATCAAGCAAGCAAGTTGATTCAAAGAATCAAACACAAATTCCTAATGCCCATAAACCTCTTACAAAGCCTCAATTAATTAATCCTCCTAAGCCAAAACGTCCTCAAATAACATCACTCCAGCCCAAAGCGAATAAACCAGTTAAGCAAAACAGCGCAGATCCTTACAGAACAAAAATTGAGCCAGATCAAAGGAAAGTCAATCCCCAGAAGAATCAATTTAGGCAAGATAAAAATTTAAACGAACAGAATCGACCATCTGGACAAAAGACTAGTGGTCAGCCTACTAAAAAGAATAATCCTCCAGAACTTGTTGGAGCTCCAATTCGAAGAGAAAGGCCGGTAGATAATAAAAATCAAGGTCCTAGAAATTCGAATAATCGTCCAATGCGTCCAATGTCTCAAACGAGGCAAAATGGCCCCCTCAGGCAAGGTTTGCCTCAAGGAAGGGCAGGAACACCAACTCGACCAGGCGCTCCATCCAGACCTGGTGCGCCCAACAGACAAGGGTCTCCATCCAGACCAGGTGCTCCCAACAGACCTGGTCAAGGAAGACAAAACAGGCAAGCTGGGTCTCAAGGAAGACAGGGTGCTCCTCAAGGAAGGCAAGGAGGTCCTCAGGGTAGACAAGGAGCCCCTCAGGGTAGACAAGGAAGTCCTCAAGGAAGACAAGGCATTCCAAATGGCATGAGAAAGCCTGTGGCTCCAGGTGAATTAATGCAATTACAAAAGCCTTCTGGGCGACCAGGTGCAGCACCTCCTAGGCGACCAGATAGCAATAGTACTGGACAAAACAAACCTAGAAGAGCCGATGGATCTAAGCCACCCGCAAATAGGCCCACTCCACCAACTGCTCCTAAAAAACCCTTCCATAGGCCAGGAAGTAGTAGTGCCCCCAGAAGAGCTCGACCTGACTGGGATGATAGCGCCAAGCTAGATGCTTTAAAGAATAAAACGAGTCAAAAACAAAGGCAAAAAGTTCATATTATCGGTGAAAACGATGACACATTAACAACTCAAACAAGCGGATTTGCTGGCGAACAACAGGCAACTCTTCTTTCTGCAAGTTTAGCTAGGCCTGCGAAACCAAAAGGCACTCAAAAAACTTCCTCTAAACCAACTGCTGCAGTTAGGAAACGTAAAAAAGAAACAACACGCCAACGACAACGAAGACGGGCAATGGAACTTCGCGCCTCACGAGAAGCCAAGCAAGTCAGGCCAGAAATGATCATTGTTCCTGACGAGAACCTAACTGTTCAGGAACTAGCTGACATGCTTAGTGTAGAGAGTTCAGAAATTATCAAATCTCTTTTCTTCAAAGGGATTACAGCCACCGTTACACAATCTCTAGACTTATCCACAATTGAAACTGTTGCAGAAGAGTTTGGAGTACCAGTACTCCAAGACGATGTGGAAGAAGCAGCCAAGAAAACTGTTGAAATGATTGAAGACACCGATCTTGCCCACTTAATAAAGCGACCACCTGTAGTAACTGTTATGGGTCATGTTGATCATGGTAAAACTAGTCTTTTAGATGCTATTCGCCAAGCAAGGGTGGCAGCAGGTGAAGCTGGAGGGATTACACAGCATATTGGCGCATATCAAATAGAAGTAGAGCATGACAAAAAAACAAGAAAACTAACTTTCTTAGACACACCTGGTCATGAAGCTTTTACAGCGATGCGCGCCAGAGGAACAAAAGTTACTGACGTAGCCGTTCTAGTTGTTGCTGCCGATGATGGAGTAAGGCCTCAAACTTTGGAAGCGATTAGTCATGCACGAGCAGCACAAGTTCCAATAGTTGTTGCTATTAATAAAGTTGATAAAGAAGGGTCTTCACCAGATCGAGTAAAGCAAGAACTATCTGATCAAAATCTTATAGCGGAAGAATGGGGAGGAGATGTGGTAATGGTTCCTGTTAGTGCAATTAAAGGAGAAAATATAGACAAGCTTCTTGAGATGATATTACTTGTTAGTGAAGTAGAAGATCTACAAGCTAATCCAGAAAGACTGGCTAAAGGAACTGTTATTGAAGCTCATTTAGACAAAGCCAAAGGGCCAGTAGCAACATTATTAGTTCAAAATGGAACTCTAAAATCTGGGGATGTGATCGCGGCTGGACCAGTACTTGGGAAGGTTCGTGCAATGGTCGATGAGAATGGATCTAGACTTAAACTAGCTGGGCCATCCTGCCCAGTAGAAGCCCTTGGATTCAACGAAGTACCAACTGCAGGAGATGAGTTTGAAGTATATCCAGATGAAAAGTCAGCAAGATCTGTTGTAGGCGATAGAGCTTCTGATGCCAGAGCAACAAGATTGGCTCAACAAATGGCTACACGACGAGTATCACTTTCTGGAATGTCAAGTCAAGCGAATGAAGGGGACTTAAAAGAGTTAAACATAATACTTAAAGCTGACGTTCAAGGAAGTATTGAGGCAATTCTTGGCTCACTAGAACAATTACCAAAAGATGAAGTACAAGTCAGAGTTTTATTATCAGCTCCTGGAGAAATAACAGAAACCGATGTTGATTTAGCAGCTGCCTCGGGAGCTGTAATTGTAGGTTTCAATACATCAATGGCATCTGGGGCCAAAAGGGCAGCCGATTCCTCAGGTGTTGACGTTAGGGACTATGAAGTAATTTATAAGCTTTTAGAAGATATTCAACTAGCAATGGAAGGTTTATTAGAGCCTGAGTTAGTAGAAGAATCACTTGGGGAAGCTGAGGTAAGAGCAATATTCACCATTGGCAGAAGTGCAGTTGCAGGCTGCTATGTGATCAACGGTAAGCTACAGCGCAATTGCAAAGTAAGGGTTAAACGAGGGAATGAAATAGTCTTCGCAGGAGACCTAGACTCGCTTAAACGAAATAAAGATGATGTCAAAGATGTCGCAACAGGCTTTGAATGTGGCCTAGGCTCTGACAGATTCTCGAATTGGAAAGAGGGAGATCTAATTGAAGCCTTTAAGATGGTGACTCAAAAACGCAAGTTAAATGCATAACTATTTCGAATCAAAAGCAATAACTTATTCAAGCTAATTTAATTTAAAACTGTCATTATTTTTTCTTTTCAGTACGACGATCAAACAAAAGTAGAGAACCAAATAATAAAAATGCACCTGCCTGTATACCAAAATCATTCGTTGAAACAACTTCTCCAGCAATTACTCTCGATAACATAATGAATAAGCCTAAGGTTGCAGCAGCAAAAAAAATAAACCATAGGATTCTACGAGGCCCATAGAAAGGATTTCTTGTCTCTTTAAGTAGTTTCTCTCTTAATTGAGGATCTATCTTGGGATCAGGGCTAGGAGTCTGGCTGGACATGGCAATTACAAATCCAAATGTTAAATTCTTCTAGTTGCCGGTGTAGCTCAGGGGTAGAGCAACTGATTCGTAACCAGTAGGTCGTTGGTTCAATTCCAATCACCGGCATGATCAAACTGTAAAGACCAAACAGGCAGATTAATCACAATATTCTGCTTCATTATGAGAAGCATATTGTGATCATAAGCCTTCACCTGATAGCCTAATGAAGATTAAGCAAGGTAATTCCATTACTGGAGGATTTAAGTGTCATTTGATTCTCACTTGTCTCTCCTAGGAATTTTCTTCATATTGATTGGTCTAATTGTCAGGTTTGAGCTCAAGGTAATTACCAATGAAGAACAGCAAGAACTTGGGGAACGAAAAGCTGAAAACCAATAAGGCTATGTATCATCAGATAGAATTAAAAGTTGTTAGATTAATTAAGTTTCAAATTACTAATAGCAAAGTGTCATAAGGCACTAGGTAAAACATTTCAAAAGGAATGGATAAGCCATTAAATAAAATTAAAAACGAAAGGGTTCTTTTTATAAGATTACCTTGCAATCCAATATTTCCTATTGGACCAATTTATTTAGCAGATCATTTACATAAGTGTTTCCCTGATTTATCTCAAAAGATTCTTGATCTAGCCTCAATCCCAAGCCTAGATGTAACAAGAAACTTAATACAAACTATTAAAGATTTTAAACCTACATTACTAGTATATTCTTGGAGGGATATACAAATATATGCACCTGTAGATGGAAGACAAGGCAATCCTCTACAGAGTTCCTTTGAGGCTTTCTATTCTGAAAATCCTATAAAAAGAATTCATGGAGCTTTAGGGGGTATAAGATTAATGACTAGTCATTATGGAGAATTATGGCGCAACCAAAAGCTTATCAAGAAAGGTCTTAAATATGCCAAAAGATTCTCCAAGAATGCACGAGCAGTTGTAGGAGGAGGAGCGGTAAGCGTTTTCTATCAACAACTTGGCAAGACACTCCCGAAAGGAACCATAATTTCAGTTGGGGAAGGCGAACTTCTCCTAGAAAAGCTTTTAAGAGGTCAAGCAATTAACGACGAAAGGAGTTTTATAGTTGGCGATCCTCCAAGAGAAAAGTTGATCCATGAGAAACCAAATAGCTTACTAAAGACTGCATGTAATTATTCATATATAACCTCTATATGGCCAGAAATTAACTGGTATTTAGAAGGCGGTGATTTCTACATAGGTGTTCAAACAAAAAGAGGGTGTCCACATAACTGCTGCTATTGTATTTATACCGTTATTGAAGGGAAAAAAGTTCGTATAAATCCTGTAGAAGAAGTAGTGGCAGAAATGCAACAACTTTATAATTTAGGAGTACGTGGCTTTTGGTTTACTGATGCTCAATTTATTCCTGCTCGTGGTCATATAGATAATGCAAAAGAACTTCTCAAAGCAATAATTAAGGCAGGTCTAAATGATATTAATTGGGCTGCATATATTCGTGCAGACAATCTAGATAAAGAACTTGCTGAATTAATGGTAGAGACTGGAATGAGTTACTTTGAAATTGGCATAACATCTGGCTCTCAAGAGTTAGTAAGAAAAATGAGAATGGGATACAACCTAAAAACTGTACTAAGAAACTGCCAATTACTTGCAGATGCTGGTTTTAAAGATCAAGTTTCTGTTAATTACTCATTTAACGTCATAGATGAAAGACCTGAGACTATTCGACAAACAATTAGATACCATAGAGAATTAGAAAAAATTTTTGGAATTAAAAATGTTGAGCCAGCAATATTTTTCATTGGGCTTCAACCTCATACTCTTCTAGAAAAATATGGTCTAGAAAAAGGTTTAATTAATAAAGGGTATAATCCTATGAGCATGATGCCTTGGACAGCTAGAAAATTATTGTGGAATCCTGAGCCTATGGGCAAAACTTTTGGGAAAATTTGTTTAGAAGCATTTGATACACAACCAAACAACTTTGGCAGAACAGTAATAGATTTACTGGAAAGAGATTATGGTTCAGCACCCCTAGAAGAAGCCTTGACAGTTTCGGCTGAACATCGTCAAAATCTTTCTAAATCTTTGCGTTGATATATTAGAACTATTAGCATAAAAACAATTGATCCGACTCCTCCAATAGGATTTAAATTAGATTGACCAACCCCAAATAACCACAATGGTGAGTGCTGAGAAAAATTAATCAAACCATTATCTATCAAGAACCACCCTCCAACTAAGCCTCCATGAAGGCCAATTGCTCCCCATAAAGATCCTTTATCAAGAGAACGTCTAAAAGAAAGAAGAATTCCAAAGAGCAATAAACCAATGTAAATCAGAAGAGGTTCGTTGGTATTCAGGCTTGATCTTATATGTGCCAAGCTAAATATTATTCCCTGCAATACATTAGCCCACTTTTCTCCCAGCAAATAACTTACCTCGCCTAATAACCACCCTCTAAAAATTAATTCTTCTGCAATTCCCACAATGGTGCCAATAAAAATAGCATCAAGTATAATTTCTATTTTTACTTTTGAAAAGCCGTCAAACCATTTACTGAAGTACATTATCAATATAAGCAAAGCTATTCCTAGAAAAGCAAAAAATAATCCTCTAAATAAAAAAAATAATTCTCTAATGTTTATTATATTCTTTAAACCTAATGCATTCCATGGGCTTAAACTAGACCATCTAGTTTTCACCCAGCTTGGAAGAATTAATGTAAATGCAAGAAAAGTGATTAATGTCCCTATTAAAGAAATATCTTCATTTGTCAAATTTAAAATATATATATCAAAAGGCTTAACTAATAACCAGCCTAAAAAGTATAAAGATGGAACTAAAGAAATACTGGGTATCCAACGGTAACGTTGAGTTAACCATTTATTCCAGAGAGAATAAAGCAATTAAATTAACTCTCCGACTCAATTGAACTCGTCAAACCCTTTGCTTTTAAAGACTCAGAATAAAACTCAGCAGGTTCTAAATCACAAACTATTACTAAGCCAATACCCGTGTTATGAGCTTCTAGCATGACAGCCATTGCGTCTTGCTCACTCAATTGAGGAACAACCTCTCTCAATGAATTGACAACATAGTCCATAGAGTTAATTGGGTCATTATGCAGTAAAACCTTATATCTAGGAGATCTCTTCCTTACTCTCTCAGTTTGCCTTTCTATTACAGCCGCTCCACCTGGACTAGAAGTCAACTTATCAGACATGAACAGAAATCCATCAATTTGAGACCAATGTAATTGAAGGTAAGATTCTCTTTTCATTTGAGCGAAGATATTCTTTCCATAGCCATTTCTACATTATCTCTGGTATTAAAAGCAGAAAGACGGAAATAACCTTCCCCAGCAGAACCAAAACCACTTCCAGGAGTTCCAACAACATTGGCCTTCTCTAAAAGAAAATCAAAAAATCCCCACGAATCCATTCGATCAGGAACCTTTATCCATACATAAGGAGCATTCTCACCACCAAACACTTCATAACCAACTTCTTTTAAATTATTTCGAATAATGCATGCATTTTCCATATAAAAATTCACCAAACCTTTGACTTGCATACAACCTTCATGCGAATAAACTGCTTCGGCACCCCTTTGTACAACATAATTTACTCCATTGAATTTTGTACTCTGCCTGCGATTCCATAAAGACCACAAGTCAACATCACGTCCATCTTGTGTCTTGCCTTTTAAAGATTTCGGAATTACCGAGTATGCACATCTTGTTCCAGTAAATCCAGCATTTTTCGAAAAGGAACGAAATTCAACCGCACAATCCCTTGCACCATCTATTTCATAAATCGAATGTGGCAAAGTCTCATCCTGAATAAAAGCTTCATAAGCAGCATCAAACAGAATCAACGATTTATTTGCGAGCGCATAATTCACCCATTCACTCAGTTGTCTTTTAGTAGCGACAGCACCAGTTGGATTATTGGGAAAACATAGATAGATCAAATCAACACTTTCTTTGGGTATCTCTGCTATAAATAAATTTTCAGCTGTGATAGGTATATAAATCAGACCATCATAACGACCTTGAGCATTTGCAAGACCAGTGCTCCCAGCCATTACATTGCTATCTACATATACGGGATAAACAGGGTCAGTGACTGCAATTCGATTACCATCTCCAATGATATCAAGGATATTACTGCTATCACATTTGGATCCATCAGAAACAAAAATCTCTTCTGCGCTAATGTCACAGCCTCTTTTTTTAAAATCAAATTCTGAAATCTTCTCCCTTAACCATGAATAACCCTGTTCTGGTCCATATCCATGGAACCCCTCTGGGGTGCTCATTTCATCAATAGCTTTTTTCATCGCAAAGGAACATGCTTTAGGAAGAGGTTCTGTAACATCTCCTATCCCAAGACGAATTAAGTTTGAGTGTGGATTGGCTTGAGAAAATTTCGCAACCCGCTTAGCTATCTCAGGGAAAAGATAACCTGCTTGCAGTTTTAAATAATTTCCGTTTACCTTAACCACAATAAAAATCGAATTAACTCAATACATATTCCTATGGAATGTGTCACGCTGTATACAACTTCGTTCACAAAAGAAACTCACAATAGACACATAATGGCAAAATCACCGAATCTAAAGGCATGTCATAAAATCGATTTTGATTATTTCAAGGATAAAATATTATAAAAATTAGGTTTCTATTTTCAAAACAATTTAATTAATTAGTGCTAAAGTTTGTTGGGAATTTAAGATGGGTTCTATCGGACCTTACTTAACCCAAGTTTTAAGGGAAAAAAGGTCTTACTTTTCTAGACAAATTCCGTTCAGCTATCTCCTAAACAGGCTCACTCAAAAAAAGAGCAATTGGTAGAAAGATCTCTTTAATCAGGTTACTAGTTAACCAGTAAAACCTAATTGGATCTTCAAAGCATTTTTTGATTTAAATCGAACCATCTATTGGAACATTCACTTTTTTTCATATGCCCCAAAAAATAATCATTGCTGAGCAAATGCGAATAGCAGCATTGCTTAACGATGAAAAAGTTGAAGAGTTAATTGTCGCCAAAGGCCGCTATCAAATTGGAGATGTATATTTAGGCACAGTTGATAATGTTTTACCAGGTATAGATGCAGCTTTTGTAAATATTGGAGAAAGTGAAAAAAACGGCTTTATGCATGTAAGTGACTTAGGGCCATTACGTCGTAAAAGTACTGCAGCAAGTATTACGGAATTACTTGATTACAAACAAGAAGTAATTGTTCAAGTAATAAAAGAACCAACAGGGAATAAAGGAGCAAGGCTTACTGGAGAGATTGAACTTACAGGAAGATATCTAGTACTGCAAACATATGGGAAAGGTGTCAAAGTATCCAATAGCATAAGTTCTGAAGAAGAGGTTAATAGATTAAAAGCTCTTGGAGTACTAATAAAACCTCCTGGTACAGGACTTGTCATAAGGACAGAAGCTAATTCAATTAATGAAGAACTACTAATAAGTGATTTAGAAAGCTTACTAAAGCAACATGAAAAAATACAAAAATCATCAGAAGATTATTCTCCTCCTTGTCTTATTAAAAGAGATGAAGACTTTATTCATAAAGTTCTTAGAGATCATCTAAGCTCTGACTTGATTAAAGTTGTAGTTGATAACAAAAGTTCAATTGAAAAAGTCCAAGAATTCCTTAAGTATCATGGATCAAATGTATTAGTTGAGTCACATGAAGAACCAACTCAATTATTCCAACATTATAAAATTAATCTTGCTATACATAATGCTTTACAGCCAAGAGTAGACTTGCCATCTGGCGGTTATATAATTATCGAGCCAACAGAAGCATTAACTGTAATTGATGTTAATTCTGGTTCTTTTATAGGAGCAGCAAAAGCACGCGAGACTGTTCTTTGGACAAACATCGAAGCAGCAAGTGAAATTGCACGCCAATTAAAGCTTAGAAACATCGGTGGAGTAATAATTATTGATTTTATAGATATGGACTTAAGAAAAGATCAACTTCAGTTATTAGAGCATTTCACATCCGCAATAAAGAATGATTCTGCACGTCCTCAAATTGCTCAACTTACTGAGTTAGGGCTAGTAGAACTAACCCGTAAAAGACAAGGGCAAAACATATATGAATTATTTGGTAAATCATGTCCAAATTGTTACGGAACAGGACTTACACAATCAATTCCAGATAATAATCAAACTCAACAAATCGATATAAAATCAAATATTCAATCACATATATCAGAGGATAATTTAAAGCCAATTAATGGAGGGTCAAACGAAAATGCTCATCAATCTATTATCAATAAAACTGATCAAATTTCCACAAATATCGATCCAACTAACCCAATATATGAAGGTGATAATCAACAGGTTCAAACTTCAACAAGCAATGTAGATTCACCCTCAGAATCTACAAATCATAAGCAAAAACCAGAAGTTTTAGCTGTAAATATAGATTCTTTAGAAGAAGAGGTTTACAGCAGTCTTGGTTTAAACCCAGCTCTTTTGATAGATAAGCTACCTGCAAATGAAAATCTTTTCATTAATATTGTTAGGCCTGGAGAAAAGACTGAAGAAGTAATTAATAACGCAAAGCAACAAATAGTTAATAATTCAACGAAAAATAGAAGGAAAGGAAAATACTCAGCAAAGTTTATTACTAAAGCGTCTATAGAAAATAGCACTAATGAAGTTGAAGATTCGCAAGACAAAGTTAATGAGTTTGACAAGAGTGAGATCAATCAGGAAATAATCAATCAGTCTTTAGATTCAACAAATGAACCTGAAGTTAAAGATCCAATATCTACAGAAGATACTGAAGACCCTAGAAGGAAAAGAAGACGTTCTTCAGCCTCAATAAATTGAGATGGTATACAAAAATGCCATTGTTCTTACTGGAGTTGACGAAGTTGGAAGAGGTTCCTTATTTGGACCTGTATTTGCATGTGCTGTTGTTTTAGGTCAAGCGAATAGCACTAGACTGATTAAATTAGGTTTAAAAGATAGTAAAAAATTATCTAAATTAAAGATATCTAAATTAGCTCCTATTATTAAAACCTATGCGGAAGAATGGGGAGTAGGGCAATCTTCAGCAAAAGAAATTGATAAAACTGGAATACGTAAAGCAACTGAAATAGCGATGATTAGAGCTCTGCAAAAATTAGCAAAGCCACCTGATCTCGTTCTAATTGATGGCTGTCTGAACCTGAGAGGATGGGAAGGAAAACAAAAAACAATTATCAAAGGGGATGACTCTTGCCCAGCAATAGCAGCAGCAAGTGTCATAGCAAAAAATTCAAGAGATGAATTAATTAAGAGATTATCTAAGAAATATCCAAAATATGGTCTCCAAAAGAACGTTGGATATGGAACTGCTTTCCATCGTCAAGCCCTGAGTAACTATGGGCCAACAGATCTTCACAGATTATCTTTCATAAAAAAGTTTCTTGGTTAATTTTTTAAAGAAACTGTTCCCTCTTCACACCAATTATTAAAATCTTCAACAAGCTGTTTACCAACTCTAGCTTTAATCCCTAACAAAATTCCGTTAAGAATCGAATGCCCTGTAGATTCCAGAATTTTTGGAGGAATCAGCTTTAAAAGAGGCGGCTGACTAACTGTAACGCCAAGAATAGCTTCACCTTCTAAACCAGCACTTGTAGCTTCCAAAGTAGCTTGAAGGGTTAATTCAAAATCATCTATAAATCCAAGACCATCAAGCTGACTATCTGTTACATGCATGCTTAATTTACCTGGTTCACTTACAACTCCAATAGAAACAACTGGATTAACTTGCAATTGAAAAACATTGAAGCTAGTAACTACATATCGAAAACTACTGGGGCCAAGAGGAGTAAGCTTTTTAGGATCTAACATAGCTCCAACAACTCTTTCCTCATGCAAGAGATAATCAGGAAGTCGCTCAGAATTGCTTCTTACTGGTAAATCAAGTTTCTGTCGTGCATCGAAAGCCAGAGGCATGTTCAGTATCTTGTTCGGCATGATCTTATCTTCTCCTCACTCTTTTTTTGATAATGCCCACACGAGTGGCTTATTTAGGACCAAAAGGAACATATGCAGAAAAGGCAGCTGTTCTTCTTGCAAACCTTGAAAAGCTAGACACGCCAGTATTTCTTCCTTGCAAGGGTCTTCGAGCAGTCATTGAAAAAACTGCTAATAAAGATTGTGAAGCTGCTGTAGTACCTATAGAAAATTCAGTAGAAGGGGGAGTAACTACAACACTAGATGCGCTTTGGTCTTTTCCTGAACTATATATTCGCAGAGCTCTAGTACTTCCAATTCGTCATGCCTTATTTAGCAGTGGCAATATTCAAAATATATCTGAGGTTTTATCTCATCCTCAAGCTCTTGGCCAATGTAGTGAATGGTTAAATAAGAATCTTCCAAATGCTGTCTTACTTCCTACTAATTCAACTTCAGAAGCAATACGATTAGTTAAAGGAAGTAAGTTTAGAGCTGCTATTGGAGCTCTAAACACAAAAGAGTCTAATGGCTTAAATGAACTTGCTTACCCTATAAATGATGTAAAAGGAAATTGTACAAGATTTATTTTGCTTCACACAAAAGAAGTACAGCAAAATAGTGCTATTTTAAGTTTTGCTTTATCACTACATTCCAATTCACCTGGAGCTCTCTTAAAAGTATTAAATTGTGTAGCTCAATTAGGCTTAAACATGAGCAGGATTGAATCAAGGCCTTCCAAAAGAGAGTTAGGAGAGTATATTTTTTTTATCGATATAGACTTAACAAATCAAGACAAAGATATAAGTTCGAAATTAAGGAATTTATTAAATCCTATTTGTAAAAATATTGTTTTCTTTGGATCATACCCTAATCATCAAATCAATGATTAACTCATTTACTACTAATTTTAAAAACACCAAACCGCATTAAGTAATTACTAAAAGCCCATCTCATTAGAAGTATTGTTGGAATTTCTCTAAACCCTTTTAGGAATGCATTGCCACCAAGACTCAAGATGTCTAATGGTCTTCTTATACCTTCAAAAATAGAATCATTCCAAGATGGAAGTGTAAATCTAGTCCAATCTTCTGTTTCAACTTCAGAAAGATTATAAGGACTTTCAAGTAAATTTTTTTTAAAACTATTTATGCTCGAGAACTCAGGATGAGCCCACTGATTTAGAAGTTGTTTTAGAATCAATTTTTCATATAGAGTCAAAGGTTTATTTTCTATTTCTCTTATATTCCAGTCCGCCACTGATAACACTCCACCTGGTCTTAAAACACGAAGCATTTCATCAGCATAAAGCTGCTTATTAGGCATATGAGGTCCTGCCTCAACACTCCATATTCCATCAAAAGTTTCATCCTTAAATGCCAAATCAAGAGCATCCATCACTTCAAAGCTGCAATTCATACCAGCAGGAGTTAGCTCTCTTGCTCTTTCAACTTGGGCTGAACTAATCGTGATCCCTAAGACATCAAATCCATAATCACGAGCAAGTATTCTAGAACTACCTCCAATTCCGCATCCAACATCAAGTATTCGAGATCCAGTTGGCAGAGAGTTTAAAGAACTCCAACGTACAAGTTCATGAACAAAGTCTATTTTTGCTTGACGAAAGTCGGGTTTTTTAGGGGATTGTTTATAATAACCTAAATGAATATGCTCTCCCCAAAGCCTCTCCAAAAGATAATCATTAGTCCATTTATCATAAGCATTTGCAACGCTTTTACTAGATTTATAACTGCGATTATCGAGAAGTAAAATGAAAACAAATGCTATGAATAAGCAACAAAATAAAACAGTAGCAAAGGTCAGATTTGTCATCAATTATTTCTCTGGTCCGCATTAGAGAAAGTATCTTTTAGTGCAGTTCTCGCAGCGAGTTGCCTCCTTGTATGATCAAGCATTTCGAATTCTCTCTCAAGCCTTTTAGAAGTATTTTGCATTTCAAGAAGCCGTTGCTGTTCATCAGCAGCTGGTCCTCCTAAATGAGCAGCAATCCAAAAAGATAATTCTCTGGGCATATCCGGCAACTCATCAGGCAAGGAAACCTCCGAATCAGTTAATTTCCCACTCAACGAGACAACATCTCTGAGGGCTTCTAGAACCGAGTCAGAGAGCTTTAAAAGACTATCTTGATCAAATATCGGTTCATCATCAATCCAACTGATTAAAGCGGTACAGAATGGCGCTTCCCTTGTAATATCTAAAACCCGAAAGCGCTGTTGTCCAATTGTCACAATATTACTTCTCCCATCTTCAGATGTTTGATGCTTAATAATTTGAGCGCAACATCCAACCTCAGCCATTTTCTTTGAATTGGTATCGAGCCTGACTATCCCAAAACGACTATCCGACTCCAAAACACTTTGAAGCATTATTCGATATCTAGACTCAAAAATATGAAGAGGCAATACCTCCTTAGGGAAAAGAACTACTTCAGGGAGTGGGAAGAGAGGCAACTCCCTGACAGAAAGTTCGGTCACGGGAAAACCATCACAAACTATTTAGAATATTAGAGAATTAAATTCGATATTGATGGATTAAAAGTTTCAAAGTTTAACTTCAATATCAACACCACTGGGAAGATCTAATTTCATAAGCGCATCAATTGTTTTTGCTGATGGGCTGTAAATATCAATAATCCTCCTATGGGTTCGAGTTTCAAAATGCTCTCTTGAATCCTTATCTACATGAGGAGATCTAAGGACACAATAGATCTTTCTTTTTGTAGGGAGTGGAATTGGGCCAATCGCTGTAGCCGAGGTATTATCAGCGGTCTCAATAATTTTTTCGCAAGACAAATCAAGCATGCGTCTATCAAATGCTTTGAGACGTATGCGTATCTTTTGCTGGGCAATGGCTGTAGACATGGAAAAAGATAGCTAGTTACCTTTTGAGGAAAAAAAATCAGTTTTCAAGATTCAAAAAAATAATTAGCAGTTGCTAATTATTTAGACTCTATTTTTTGATCTTAATAGATGGCCAGGCCTTACCTGGCCATCTATTTATTAATCATTCAATAATCTTTGAAACAACACCTGCGCCAATGGTTCGGCCTCCCTCTCTAATTGCAAAGCGCATACCTTGCTCAATAGCAACAGGGCAAATTAATTCTCCTGTCATTTTGATTCGATCGCCTGGCATTACCATTTCAACGTTACTTCCATCATCAGATGTAAAGGCTGTTATCTGACCGGTTACATCAGTTGTACGAATATAAAACTGTGGCCTATATCCAGCAAAGAAAGGAGTGTGTCTTCCCCCTTCTTCTTTTTTAAGAACATAAACTTCACCTTCAAATTTTGTATGAGGAGTTATAGAACCTTTCTTAACAAGGACCATTCCTCTCTCAATGTCTTCCTTCTGCAATCCTCTAAGAAGCAAACCAACATTATCCCCAGCCATACCTTCATCAAGAAGTTTGCGGAACATCTCTACCCCAGTAACAGTTGTAAGACGAGTGTCTTTAATTCCAACTATCTCAACTTCTTCTCCTACTGTTACTTTCCCTCTCTCAATTCTTCCAGTAGCAACAGTTCCTCTACCAGTAATTGAGAAAACATCCTCAACAGCCATCAAGAAAGGCTTATCAACTTCTCTTTCTGGTTCTGGAATAGATTCATCAACTGCAGACATTAATTCTTCAATCTTTGTCTCCCATTCAGAACTGCCTTCTAAAGCCTTTAATCCTGAAACTTTAACAATTGGGACATCTGTAAAGCCATAGCCTTCTAAGAGTTCACTGATCTCCATTTCAACAAGCTCAATGATTTCATCATCATCTACCATGTCACATTTGTTGAGAGCAACAACTAGAGCGGGGACTCCAACCTGCTTAGCTAAAAGAATATGCTCTTTTGTTTGTGCCATTGGACCATCGGTTGCAGCACAAACAAGAATTGCTCCATCCATTTGAGCGGCACCAGTAATCATGTTCTTCACATAATCAGCATGTCCTGGGCAATCCACATGCGCATAGTGTCGGCCTTCAGTTTCATACTCAACGTGAGCAGTATTGATCGTGATACCTCTTTCACGTTCCTCAGGGGCCCCATCAATATCACCATAATCTTGTGCCGTGGCTTGACCCTTTTTAGCCAGCACATTTGTAATAGCAGCTGTAAGGGTAGTTTTGCCATGGTCAACGTGGCCAATAGTTCCAATGTTGACGTGGGGCTTGTTTCTCTCGAACTTCTCGCGGGCCATTTTTTTAAAGAATCGGGTTTGGGTTTGTAAGGGATTTAAGTTTTATTTTACAGATCAGGAATTAATTGCCCTGATTCTTAGAGATTATGGCTTCAGCAACATTACGAGGTACTTCCTCGTAATTACTGAATTCCATAGAAAAGATCCCTCGACCTTGAGTCATAGATCTTAGCTGAGTAGCATAACCGAACATTTCGGCCAAAGGAACTTTTGATTGAACCTTAGATTGTCCATCATCAATCGACTGACCTTCAACCTGCCCTCTTCGAGAAGACAGATCTCCAATAATAGAGCCTAGAAAATCCTCAGGAACTTCTACCTCAACTTTCATCATTGGTTCAAGAAGTACAGGATTGCACTTTTTGACACCATCTTTAAAAGCCATGGATCCTGCAATTTTAAAGGCCATTTCTGAAGAGTCAACGTCATGGAAGGATCCATCAACCATAGTGACTTTGACATCAATCAATGGATATCCTGCTAGGACTCCAGAATCACATGTTTCCTTCATCCCATTTGAAGCAGGTCCAATATATTCCTTTGGAACGACTCCTCCAACTATTTTATTTACGAATTCGAACCCTGATCCAGGTTCTCCAGGTTCCATCTCTATTACAACATGACCATATTGACCTTTACCACCAGTTTGTCTTGCATATTTCCCTTCACCTTTAGAACTTGATCTAATTGTCTCTCTATAAGAAACCTGGGGTGCTCCGATATTTGCTTCAACCTTAAATTCTCGAAGCATTCTATCAACCAATATTTCTAAATGAAGTTCTCCCATTCCAGCGATTACTGTCTGATTTGTTTCTTGGTCAGTACTAACTCTGAAAGTGGGGTCCTCTTCAGCAAGTGACTGAAGTGCTTTAGAAAGCTTTTCCATATCACCTTTTGTTTTAGGTTCTACGGCTACAGAAATAACTGGTTCTGGAATAAAAAGAGTTTCCAGAACAATCGGGTCATCGGTAGTGCATAAAGTATCTCCTGTTGTTGTACTTTTCAGACCTAGTACTGCACCAAGATCTCCAGCCCTCAAAGTATCAACTTCTTCTCTTTCATCGGCTTTGAGTATCACTAATCTTGAAATTCTTTCTTTTGAATCCTTCGTAGAATTCATAACATAACTTCCTTTCTCTAACACTCCGGAATACATCCTGACAAAAGTCAGTTTTCCGTATGGGTCAGCCATTACTTTAAATGCAAGGGCACTGAATGGTGCACTGTCATCTGAAGGTCTTACAGCCTCTTTCCCACTTGGCAAAACTCCCTGAATAGGAGGTACATCTACTGGAGCAGGTAAATAATCAACAACTGCATCCAATACCAATTGAACCCCTTTATTCTTAAATGCAGAACCACATAACAATGGAACTAATCCATGCTTTAAAACTCCTTCTCTTATACCCTTCTTAAGTTGATCCTCAGTTAATTCACCTTTATCAAGAAAATGCTCTATTAGATCTTCATCTGTTTCAGCAACGGACTCCATTAGTTTTGATCGCCACTCTGCTGCCTCATCTGCCATATCATCAGGAATTTCAGTTTCCTGAATATCAGTTCCTAAGTCGTTTTTATAGATATATGCCTTATTACCTACAAGATCAATAATTCCTTTTAACTCACCCTCTGCTCCAATGGGAAGCTGAATAGGCGCTGCATTTGCTTTCAGTCTGTCCTTGATTTGTTCATAAACCTTAAGGAAATCAGCCCCAGTTCGATCCATTTTATTAACAAAAACCATCCTGGGGACGCTATATCGATCAGCCTGCCGCCAAACTGTTTCGGACTGAGGCTGAACGCCTCCAACAGCACAGAAGACAGCAATGACTCCATCTAGGACTCTCATGGACCTTTCCACTTCAATAGTGAAATCCACGTGACCAGGGGTATCAATAATATTGATCCTGTGATCCTGCCAACTGGTAGAGATTGCTGCAGCAGTAATAGTTATTCCGCGTTCACGTTCTTGGTCCATCCAGTCAGTAACTGCTGCACCATCATGAACTTCACCAATTTTGTGAACCACACCTGAATAAAACAAAATGCGTTCAGTAGTAGTGGTCTTACCTGCATCAATATGAGCAGCAATACCAATATTTCTTACCCGTTCCAGGGGAAAGTCGCGAGACACAGATAACTCTCCGAATTAAGGCTTAAAAGGCGGATGAGACTCTACAGGCCTACCGGCAAAAAGAAAAGATCTCAAACAGTTTTTTTATTCAATCAATACCGATAATGAGCAAAAGCTTTATTAGCCTCAGCCATCTTATGAGTTTCCTCACGCTTGCGAACTGCGCTTCCTGCTTCATTCGCAGCATCCATAAGCTCTCCAGCAAGCTTATGAGCCATGCTTCGTCCATTTCTTGCTCTAGAGAAATTCACAAGCCATCTAAGAGCCATTGCAGTACCTCTTTCCTGTCTTACTTCCATTGGAACTTGGTAAGTGGCACCACCTACTCTGCGAGCTCTAACTTCAACAAGAGGAGTGACATTTTTTATTGCTGTCTCAAAAAGTTCAACTGGATTATTTCCTGTCCTTTCGTTAATCAAACCAAATGCATCGGACAAAATCCTTTGAGCAGTTGATTTCTTACCATGTTTCATCAATCTATGAACCATCATTGTGGCCAAACGATTATTAAATTGTGGATCCGGTAAAACTGGACGTTTTTCTGCAGCGTTTCGACGAGACATAAATAGTTAATGAAGTTTTACAGATTTAAAAAAGAAAAATTAGTCTTTTGGAGCCTTCGCTCCATACTTAGAACGTGCCTGGCGACGATCTTTAACACCAGCAGTATCTAGTGTCCCTCTAATTATGTGATATCGCACACCTGGCAGATCCTTTACCCTACCTCCACGCAAAAGTACAACTGAATGTTCTTGGAGATTATGTCCAATGCCAGGGATATAGGCAGTAACTTCAAAACCTGATGTAAGCCTAACCCTGGCAACCTTACGCAATGCTGAATTAGGTTTCTTAGGAGTAGAGGTATAAACCCTTGTACATACTCCTCTTCTTTCTGGACATGCTTGCAATGCGGGAGATTTAGTCTTTCTAGAAAGACTAAATCTCCCGGTTCTTATGAGTTGTTGAATGGTTGGCATTTAAAAAGTTTAAACTTTGATCAGAGATCAGGTCTGTGTTAATAATTTAATATTACATAGATTACTTGGTCATCTGACCGAAAAAAATATTTGAACTAATAATCATTAATCTCAGATATAGATGCATAAAATCTTGGGAATAGAATTGCTAGGAAATCATCATTATCGACGCATCTAAAATAAATCAAAAACAATAACTAATGACTTTTGCCTCCCTAAAGAGCTATAGCTATAGAGGTAATGAGGCCACTAAGGATTGATAAATAGCCAGTTTTGGCTATTTATCAATTTCAAGGCGATGGCCTCTACTTAGATCCTCAAAATGCCCTTCGTTCTGATTTCTTCTCACTTTGTCAGAAGAAGCAGTACGGTTGAAGATCATGCCTAAAGATCCTCCTATTAGAACTAATTGGCCTTACTGCGATAGCAGGTCTCCTTCAGCACTGTCTGGAGAAAGAGATGCTTGCGGAGTAGGTTTTCTAGCGCAAATCCAGGGAATTCAAAGCAATTGGGTCCTCAAGCAAGCATTGAGAGGATTGAGTTGCATGGAACACCGGGGTGGTTGCGGAGGAGATAGTGATTCGGGGGATGGTGCCGGAATTCTTTGCGAAATCCCATGGAATTTTTTCAAAGAAGTCTGGGGTGACGCAGCAAAAGCCCCTAAAGATTCAACTGGTATAGGCATGTTATTCATGCCTCAAAATGAAGAAATTCGAAATCAAGCTAAAAGGTTTTGTGAAGAGGAAGCTAATCATCTAGGGCTATGCTCACTCGGTTGGCGTGATGTTCCAGTAGATACTTCTGTATTAGGACATCTTGCAAGAGATAATGCGCCTTTTATAGCTCAATGGCTTGTCAAGGGATCTCACAACGATAAAGATTTAGAGTCTATATTTTTTCGGTTAAGAAGACGTATTGGAAAACGTGCAAAAGATATTTTCGGGGAAAAAGCAATGGATTTATATGTAACTTCTTTAAGTAGTAAAACCATCGTTTACAAAGGGATGGTCAGATCTGAAATCTTAGCTCCATTTTACAAAGATCTTCTAGACACAAGATTTGAAATTTCATACGCTGTTTATCACAGACGATTCAGCACGAATACTCTACCTAGATGGCCATTAGCTCAGCCCATGAGACTTCTTGGTCATAATGGCGAAATAAATACTCTTCTCGGCAACCTAAACTGGGCAAAAGCCTCCGAAGTGGCGTTAGAAGATATCTGGGGCGATCAGGCAGAGGATATCAAGCCAATTGTAAATGATCAATTTAGCGACTCTGCAAATCTTGACTCAATTCTAGAACTATTTGTTCGTAGTGGCCGGCCAATCACTGATAGTCTTCTTACACTAGTTCCAGAAGCCTTCAGAGATCAGCCTGAGCTGAATAAGAAACCAGAAATAACAGCTTTTTACGAGTATTCAGCAGCGACACAAGAGCCATGGGATGGGCCTGCACTCCTCGTCTTTACAGATGGGAGAAGTATTGGCGCCACCTTAGATCGAAATGGACTCCGCCCAGCCAGGTATTGCATTACCAAAGATGGCTTTGTGATAATGGGATCTGAGACTGGTGTTGTTGAACTCCAAGAGAACCAAATCATTGAGAAAGGAAGACTTGGACCAGGGCAAATGCTTGCTGTAGATCTTAAAGAAGGAAGGCTCTTAAGGAATTGGGATGTCAAAAAAGAAGCTGCGATGAGACATCCTTATTCAGCACTGCTACAACAAAAGCAAATTAAGGTCAAAGCTCAGCCTTGGGAAGAACAAACAAAACTTGAAAAATTAGAATTACTCCAACAACAGACCGCTTTTGGTTTCTCCTCTGAAGATTTTGATTTTATAATTGAATCTATGGCCGGTGGAGCAAAAGAACCTACCTACTGCATGGGGGATGACATACCGCTTGCAATACTTTCAAACAAACCACATCTTCTTTACGACTATTTCAAACAAAGATTTGCTCAGGTCACAAATCCTCCTATAGACCCCTTAAGAGAAAAACTCGTCATGAGTTTAGAGATGCATGTAGGTAAAAGAACCTCACCTCTTTCAATTAAAAAAGAGTCGGCTTCGCATTTACACCTGGAAACGCCAATACTGAATGAAGCTGAATTAATTGAAATCACACAAAAAGGAATTCAGACAGAAACTCTATCAACATTAATTGATATATCTAACGGGATAGATAGTCTAGAAAAAGAATTAGCTTCTCTTTGCACAAAATCTGAAAACCTTGTTCAGAGTGGCGTTCAGATTCTCATACTTTCTGATAGAGGTATAAATACAAAGACTAGTTATATTCCACCATTACTAGCCGTTGGTGCCGTACATCATCACTTACTAAAAAAAGGCCTCAGACTGAATGCATCATTAGTTGTTGACACTGCTCAATGCTGGAGCACGCATCACTTTGCCTGTCTAATTGGCTATGGAGCTAGTGCAATTTGTCCATGGCTAACGTGGGAGACCACACGACATTGGTGGAACCTTCCTAAAACTCAAAAACTTATTGAATCAAACAAACTGCCAAATCTGAGTATTAACCAAGCTCAAGCCAATTTAAGAAAAGCTTTAGAAGATGGATTAAGAAAAATTCTTTCAAAGATTGGGATCTCACTTCTAGCTAGTTATCACGGCGCTCAAATCTTTGAGGCAATTGGCATTGGCGCAGACTTAATAGATATTGCTTTCAAAGGAACCACGAGTCGAATTGCAGGCTTGAGCTTGAAAGAATTAGCACGCGAAACCTTTATTTTTCATTCAAAAGCATTCCCAGCAATTGATCGTAAGAAATTAGAATTTTTAGGATTTGTGCAATACAGAAATAGTGGAGAATTCCATTTAAATAATCCTGAAATGTCTAAGCTTTTGCATGCGGCAGTCAAAAAAGGACCTGAATATGACCATTTCTCAACTTACCAAAAACTTTTAGAAAGTAGACCAGCAACAGCATTAAGAGATTTGCTGACATTTCGTTTAGCCAAGTCTCCATTACCATTAGAGCAAGTAGAAAGTGCTGAAAGTATCTGTACAAGATTTTGTACAGGCGGGATGAGCCTAGGAGCCCTCTCAAGAGAAGCTCATGAAGTCCTGGCAATAGCAATGAATAGGATTGGAGGGAAGAGTAATAGTGGAGAGGGAGGAGAAGACCCTGCTCGTTTTAAAGTTTTAAAAGATGTCGACAAAGACAACCGATCTTCAACGTTGCCATCAATTAAAGGACTCATCAATGGAGATACAGCCTGTTCTGCAATTAAACAAATAGCCTCTGGACGTTTTGGTGTAACACCTGAATACTTAAGAAGTGGTCAACAACTTGAAATTAAAGTTGCTCAAGGAGCAAAGCCGGGGGAAGGAGGGCAATTACCTGGACCAAAAGTAGATCCATATATTGCAAAACTACGCAATAGCAAACCTGGCGTTGCTCTCATATCTCCACCACCACATCACGACATTTATTCAATTGAAGATCTAGCACAATTAATTCATGATTTACATCAAATTCATCCTGAAGCTAAAGTCAGCGTCAAGCTAGTCGCTGAAATTGGAATTGGTACTATTGCAGCTGGAGTTGCCAAAGCAAACGCTGATGTTATTCAAATTTCTGGGCATGATGGTGGGACAGGAGCCTCCCCTTTAAGCTCTATAAAGCATGCTGGATTGCCTTGGGAATTAGGTCTTACTGAAGTTCATAATGCGTTATTAGCAAATGGGTTACGTGACCGTGTCTTACTTAGAACTGATGGTGGTCTCAAGACTGGGTGGGACGTATTAATCGCAGCATTACTAGGTGCCGAAGAATATGGATTTGGAACAATTGCAATGATTGCAGAAGGTTGCATTATGGCTCGAATTTGTCATACCAATAAATGTCCAGTAGGCGTAGCTACTCAACAAGAAGGGTTAAGGAAACGTTTCCCAGGTCTTCCAGAACATGTCGTTAACTTTTTTCTTTTTGTTGCAGAAGAAGTAAGACAATTAATGAGTATTATTGGTATAGCTAGAATTGAAGATCTGATTGGTCGCACCGACCTTTTAGAACCTAGAGCAATCAATCTTGAAAAAACAAATAAAGTTGATCTCTCTAGCTTAATAAAGCCTAGCCAACAATCAATTGATAGATCATGGCTAAATCATGAAGTCAATGCTCATAGCAATGGAGATGTTCTAGAAAATGAATTACTACAAAACAACGAAATAAATAGAGCTCTTGATTCCCACGGTGAAACAACTCAAATAGTATCAATTGTCAATACTGACAGAAGTGTTTGCGCTCGACTCTCTGGTGAAATAGCAAAAAGATATGGGAATAAAGGATTCCAAGGAAAGTTAAACTTAACTTTCAAAGGTGCGGCAGGACAAAGTTTTGGAGCCTTCTTAATACAGGGGATGAATGTGCTCTTAATTGGCGAAGCCAATGACTATGTGGGCAAAGGTATTAATGGAGGGAAGATAACTATTATTCCGCCCATGGAACGAGGTAACGCGAGTGATCAGGTGATTCTCGGTAATACATGCCTTTATGGAGCAACAGGAGGTAGATTATTTGCCCTTGGACGAGCCGGAGAACGTTTTGCTGTTAGAAATAGTGGAGCGCAAGCCGTCGTCGAAGGAGTAGGAGATCATTGTTGCGAATATATGACTGGTGGAGTAATTGTCATTCTTGGCCCTACTGGAAGAAATATTGGAGCTGGCATGACTGGAGGAGTTGCCTTCTTGCTTGACGAAGATGAAATAGTTACTGAGAAGATAAATCAAGAGATTGTAGAAATACATGATTTAACTACCCCTCAGCAAGAATCATTAATCAAACCATTGCTCGAAGAATATGTGCAGCAAACTGAAAGCTCTAAAGCGAAACAAATTCTTGCTAACTGGTTAACTTGGAAGAGACGATTCAAAGTAATTGTTCCACCAAGTGAAAAAAGCAAAGTTGGCTTATCACTACTTGAAGAAGTTTTTGTATAAAAATGCCTTGGTTCATTAAGACTGAACGTTTCACACAAGCAACATTAAATTTATCGTCTAAGAAACGTAGCCAATTTTTAGCTGAACATAAGTCATGGATAAAAAATATGCAAACTCAAGGAAAAAGAATTATCAGCGGTTATTTAGTGAATCAAAAAAAAGAACCTGGCGGCGGAGGACTCTTAGTAATAGAAGCTGAATCATATCAAGATGCAATTCATATTATTGAACAAGATCCAATGATTAAAAATAATCTCGTAAAATGGACATTACAAGAGTGGGTTCTTATAGAGAATGCGTTTAATAATTCAATTATCTAGGATGAGTAGACATTAGTTTCTGGACTTCACCTGCATGGTAACTACTTCTTGTCAAAGGTGAGCTTACAACTTGCAAGAATCCAAGATGCTCTTCTCCCTCCCTACGATAAGAGTCAAATTGATCGGGTGTAACAAAACGATCAACAGGAAGATGGTTCGGTCCAGGAGATAGATATTGACCGATGGTCACAATATCAACTTGGTTCCGACGTAGGTCTATAAGTACCTTTTTAATCTCTTCATCTTTTTCTCCTAAACCAACCATTAATCCAGATTTGGTATAAACCTTTGGCCAACCATTTCTAACCCGATTTAGAAGTTCTAATGAGCGTTCATAGATTCCTTGGGGCCTAACTCTTCGATAAAGCCTTGGAACTGTCTCAATATTATGATTTAGGACTTCAGGAGAAGCGTCCAAAACAACTTTCAATGCTTCCCAATTACCACATAGATCAGGAATCAACAGCTCTATAGTCGTCCCAGGAGAAAACTTACGAACTGCCTTAATACAAGCTAAAAATTGGCTAGCACCTCCATCATCTAAATCATCTCTATTTACTGAAGTTATGACCACATGGCGAAGTCTCATTCTCGCAACTGCTTCACCTAGGCGATCTGGCTCAGAAGGGTCCAACTCTCTTTTACTTCTATCAAAAGCGATATCACAATAAGGGCAAGCACGCGTGCAAGCAGGCCCCATAATTAAAAATGTTGCCGTACCACCTGCAAAGCACTCACCAATATTAGGGCAACTAGCCTCTTGGCAAACAGTATTCAACTTAAGGTCAACTAACAAGTCAGCGACAGCACCAATCCTTTGATACTGAGGGGCTTTTACACGCAACCAATCGGGTTTAAGCAAGACAAAACCTCGTGTATAACAATTTTAGGAACGTTGTAGAAAAGGCAAACATTTCTTCAGTTTTATCTAACTTCAACAAAATGAATAACCTCGAGGAGTTACGAAATGATCGTCCTTCAAGAAACTCTTGCTATTCCCTACTATCAATACACTAAGCATATCGACTTTTTCAAGCGGTACACAATCGAGCCTATAAAGATCATTTTTTTCTCCTGTTCTACAGAGCTGGCGAGAAATAGACACAGGAGTATTAGGTAAACGATGTTCAAGTAAAATTTCTATTGCACGTTTTAACTGCCAATTACGTTCTTTAGATCGCGGGTTATAAATAGCCAAGACAAAATCACCTTCAGCGGCAGATTTCAGACGTGCCTCGATCTGCGACCAAGGCGTCAAAAGATCACTTAAACTTATAGAGCAGAAATCACTCATAAGTGGGGCACCATTCTTTGCCGCTGCTACTTGAAAGGCACTGATTCCAGGATGGACTTCAAAGCATGGACGCTCATTATTCTTTTGCTCTAACCAAAGTTCTAACGCCAAGCCTGCCATCCCATAAATTCCGCTTTCCCCTGACGAGATCAGAGCTACATGAATGCCTTGTTGAGCTAATTGCAAGGCTTTCTGACAACGATCATGCTCAAAATTAATTGAACTATCTATGCGAACTTGGTCTTTCCTTCTCAAGGGTTCCAAAAGGTCTAAATAAAGCCCATATCCAATCCAAATGACGCATCTTGACAAAGCCATACGAGCATCATTCGTAAGGAAAGAAATATCCCCAGGACCACTTCCAATCAGATGTAATTCTCCTCTCTGTGGAGCAAATGAATTAACAGACTTTGCAATTGCAATAGTTACAGCACCACGTTCATCTGAGTTTGCCCGGAAAATATTTTTCTCAAGTAACAACTCTGCTCCTTCACCTGCCGCTAATAACGCAGAAGCTTCTGCTACTGAAGGAGAACCAATTTCTTGAGCAACGACTTTAGAAGGATTTGGAACAGAAATTCTGGAAAGAGTTTCTGAGTCATAAAATCTCGGATGCCAAGAGTTTTTATCAATCAAAGAAATGATGCCTGGCTCATTTCTTTTCAAATCAATAGACGATACTCCTGCTATAGATTTTTTAGCCAAGCCTGTTTTCTCAAAAGACTCATTTATTGCTCTACTAATCAAGTTTTCACTAGTTTCACGTTCGCATCCAATCCCTATCCAAAGATTATGTGTATGCCACCAACATCCCTTTCCTAGTTTAAAACCAACATTCAAATCTGATATTTTCTCTGAAGTCTTATTGTTCTTTTGAATAAAGTTCTTCGTAAACAACTCGGAATCTTTCCATAAAGTTGTACCTGAGAACTGATTCAAGGCAATTGACTGACCACAGGATTGATTAATCATTAATTGATTCCAATCTTTACTATTACCTGAACGATCCCAGCCCCAATAAAATCCAAAACTATCTATTGGAATTCGTTCTTGAGTTTTTGTATCTGAAGTGAAAACTGCTATCCCATTAAATTCCGCAGATAATTCATTAGCAATTTGATCGGCACCACCAAGGTGACCCCCTACAAGTGGAACTATTGTTTCTAGTTTCCCATCAAGAACCAATACCGCAGGATCTGTATCTTTACTTTTTAAAAAAGGTCCTATTAATCTAACAGCTGCACCAAGTGCTCCAATAAAAAATAAACATCTGCAATTAGTCCAATATAAATCGACTATTTCTCGTGCCGGCTTTATGAGGAATCCATCTAAAGATGAATCAACATGTAAAGCTGCATAAGGGGTCAGAGCCAATTTATCAGCATAATTGCGTTCCTTAAGTCTTCGAAGCGCTGATAAAGCTCCGGGAGCAAGACCTATTGCAATACTGAATTCAGAAGAAGAAGAGTGATTTTTTTTCAGAGAAGCTAAACATTCAAAAATTAATTAAATTTAGCTCTATATAAAAAAAATGCTTGTAGAGAATGATTAAAACCAAACAATGATTAGTAGCATCTTTTTCTTCTAATCAGCATCTGTTTGAAAAGATCAAAAGGCCTTGAAAGCTTTTTTTCAATTAGGAAGAAGAATTCTTTACAAGAGCAAGCTATCAATAAGAACAAGCTTTACAGGATTGTTTTTATTTTCATAATAGAGATACGAAGTTGTTTATGATAAAAAAACAAATATTGATCTATTTCCCTTCCCTATAAATCCCTTTGGGATTTAATCGCTAAATTCTCGTTATTTTAGAAAATCTAGCGATCATAACGATTCCCATGAGGAATCAGGGTATAGAACATTTGTTACATGCTGCCGTAGTAACTGCTTCTCGGCTCTATGCTTGCACTTACGGATCTATTAGTGGTGAGAACCCACCTCGATCACATTCCTCAAGGAATCACTCGATGACCATTAGCCCACCTGAACGTGGCGAAAAAAGTAAGCCCATGCTCGATCAACCAGTCGAGTCTGATCCAAAGCCAATTGACTTTGGAAAATTAGACAAACCTGGATTTTGGTCTAGCAAGCTTTCTAAAGGCCCCAAAACCACAACCTGGATTTGGAATCTCCACGCCGATGCACATGACTTCGATACCCATATCGGAGATTTAGAGGAAACCAGTAGAAAGATTTTCTCTGCCCATTTCGGGCACCTTGCAGTCATTTTTATTTGGATGAGTGCCGCGTTTTTCCATGGCGCACGCTTTTCAAATTATTCTGGCTGGCTGGCTGACCCAACCCATGTAAAACCTGGCGCACAAGTCGTTTGGCCAATTGTTGGTCAAGAGATGTTGAATGCTGATTTAGGTGGTAATTACCACGGCATTCAAATCACTTCAGGAATTTTCCAAATGTGGAGAGGGTGGGGTGTCACCAACGAAACAGAATTGATGGCTTTAGCCATTGGAGCTCTTTTGATGGCAGCAATAATGCTGCATGGTGGGATTTATCACTATCACAAAGCAGCTCCAAAGCTTGATTGGTTCAGGAATCTTGAATCAATGCTCAATCACCATATTGCAGGACTTGTAGGACTAGGCTCAATCGCTTGGGCTGGTCATTGCATTCATATAGGCGCTCCTACTGCTGCACTATTAGATGCTATTGATGCTGGAAATCCTTTGATTTTAAATGGAACTCCTATTGCCTCAGTTTCAGACTTACCTTTACCTCATGAGCTCTGTAACCCAGCATTAGTCAGTCAAATCTTTCCAGGATTAGCCGGGAGAACAGTAGAAAATTTCTTTAATCTTAATTGGTGGGCTTTTACTGACTTCCTAACTTTTAAAGGTGGTTTAAGTCCTGTGACTGGAAGCTTATGGATGACTGATATCTCTCACCACCATTTGGCTTTTGGAGTAGTCGCAGTAATCGGTGGACATTTATATAGAACAAGTTACGGAATAGGAAGCTCTCTAAAAGAAATACTTGATAGCCACAATGGAGATCCAATCCTTTTCCCAGCACCTAAAGGTCATGAAGGAATTTATGACTTTTTAGCAAATAGCTGGCATGCACAGCTTGGAATAAACCTTGCAATGATTGGCTCTTTAAGCATTATCATCTCGCATCATATGTATGCGATGCCTCCATATCCTTATCTTGCTACTGATTATCCAACTGTTTTAGGACTGTTCACTCATCACATGTGGATAGGTGGATTATTTATATGTGGCGCTGCTGCTCATTCAGCAATTGCAATGATTAGAGATTATGACCCTGCAAAACATATAGATAACGTTCTAGACAGAATCCTCAAAGCTCGTGACGCATTAATTAGCCATTTAAATTGGGCTTGTATGTTCCTTGGCTTTCACAGCTTCGGGCTATATATTCACAACGACGTAATGAGGGCTTTAGGACGTCCTCAAGACATGTTTAGTGATAAGGCAATTCAACTTCAACCTGTATTTGCTCAATGGATACAAAACATTCATGCTTCAGCATCAGGATCAACCACTCTCGCTGGTACACAAGTTCAATTACAGAATGGCGCTGTTAGCGAAGTTTTCAATGGAAGTGTTATTCAAATAGGAGAGAAAATCGCTATTGCTCCTATTCCCTTAGGAACAGCTGATTTCATGATTCATCACATTCATGCATTCACTATCCACGTAACTTTGCTAATACTTCTTAAAGGTGTTTTATTCTCAAGAAGCTCTCGCTTGATTCCAGATAAAGCTTTATTAGGATTCAGATTCCCATGTGATGGCCCTGGTAGAGGCGGAACATGTCAGGTTTCCTCTTGGGATCATGTTTTCCTTGGATTATTCTGGATGTATAACGGGCTTTCAGTTGTTATCTTCCATTTTTCTTGGAAAATGCAAAGTGATGTCTGGGGACTAACTGGTGGTAATTTTGCTCAAAGCTCAATAACAATTAATGGTTGGCTAAGGGATTTCCTTTGGGCGCAAGCATCACAAGTTCTGACCAGCTATGGTCAACCTATAAGCATGTATGGCTTGATGTTCTTAGGAGCTCACTTTATTTGGGCCTTCAGTCTAATGTTCTTATTTAGCGGCAGAGGCTACTGGCAAGAATTGTTCGAGTCTATTATTTGGGCTCATAATAAGTTGAAATTAGCTCCTACTATTCAACCCAGGGCACTATCAATTACTCAAGGACGTGCCGTAGGAGTTACACACTTCCTAGTTGGGGGCATAGCCACGACTTGGGCATTCTTCCACGCTCGCCTAATAGGGCTGGGCTAAACCCTCTTACTGATTTTTTCCTTCAATGGCAACGAAATTTCCCTCGTTCAGTCAGGGTCTAGCTCAAGACCCTACAACCCGTAGAATTTGGTACGGGATTGCGACAGCACATGACTTCGAAAGTCATGATGGAATGACCGAAGAAAGGCTTTATCAAAAGCTTTTTGCAACCCATTTCGGTCATCTTGCAATTATTGGTTTATGGGTTGCAGGTAATCTGTTTCATATTGCTTGGCAGGGTAACTATCAGCAATGGGTTACTGACCCAACTCATATTCGTCCCATAGCGCATGCAATATGGGACCCTCACTTTGGGCAAGGTTTAACTGATGCTTTAACTCAAGCTGGTGCAACAGGACCAGTCAATGTTGCTTATTCAGGCTTGTACCACTGGTGGTACACAATTGGAATGCGTACAAATGAGCAGCTTTTCCAAGGGTCGATTTTTATGATCACTTTGGTTTGCTGGATGTTGTTTGCTGGTTGGTTACATTTACAACCAAAGTTCAGGCCTTCTCTAGCTTGGTTTAAGAATGCAGAAGCCCAGCTTAATCATCATCTAGCTGTTCTTTTTGGATTTAGTAGTATTGCTTGGACAGGCCACCTAGTTCATGTGGCTATTCCCGAATCCCGAGGACAGCATGTTGGTTGGGACAATTGGTTAACAGTACTTCCTCACCCAGCAGGTTTAGCGCCATTCTTTACAGGTAATTGGGGAGCATATGCGCAAAACCCAGATTCTATAGATGCTGTTTTCGGAACCTCTCAAGGTGCTGGAACTGCGATTTTTACTTTTTTAGGTGGACTACATCCCCAAAGTGAATCTCTTTGGCTAACTGATATAGCTCATCACCACATAGCAATAGGTGTTGTTTTTATTATTGCTGGCCATATGTATAGAAATACGTTTGGCATAGGTCACACTCTAAAGGAGATCACAGAAGCTCATAACACTAGTCACCCCAAAGATCCTCATAGAGGATATTTTGGAATTAATCATAATGGTATTTATGAAACAGTTAATAATTCACTTCACTTTCAACTTGGACTAGCTCTAGCGGCATTAGGTGTTGCTTGCAGTTTAGTTGCTCAACATATGGATGCGCTTCCTGCATATGCTTTCCTATCTAGGGATTATTCAACCCAGGCTGCGTTATATACACATCATCAATACATAGCGATGTTCCTAATGGTTGGAGCATTCTCACATGGAGCAATATTTTTTGTCCGAGATTATGACCCTGAACTAAATAGAGATAACGTATTAGCAAGAGTATTAGGAACAAAGGAAGCTCTGATAAGTCATTTGAGCTGGGTAACAATGCTTCTAGGATTCCACACTCTTGGAATTTATGTGCATAACGACGTTGTAGTTGCATTTGGCAATCCTGAAAAACAAATTCTGGTTGAACCAGTTTTTGCTCAGTTTGCTCAAGCAGCAAGTGGAAAAGTAATGTATGGATTTAATGCATTGCTTTCTAATTCAGCAAGTTCAGCAACAATTGCATCCAGTTCAATGCCAGGAAATCACTATTGGTTGGATATGATCAATAGGCCTGATGCCTTAACTAATTTCCTACCTATAGGGCCTGCTGACTTTCTAGTACATCACGCAATTGCTCTTGGACTTCATACAACTGCATTAATTCTCATAAAAGGCGCACTTGATGCAAGAGGTTCCAAGTTAATACCTGATAAAAAGGACTTTGGTTATGCATTCCCATGTGATGGCCCTGGAAGAGGAGGTACATGTGATAGTTCTGCTTGGGATGCCACTTATCTCGCTATGTTCTGGGCTTTAAATACAATTGCTTGGATAACTTTCTACTGGCATTGGAAACATCTAGCCATTTGGCAAGGTAACGTAGCTCAATTCAACGAGTCAGCAACTTACTTAATGGGTTGGTTTAGAGATTATCTGTGGCTAAATAGTGCTCAGCTTATAAATGGATACAATCCTTTTGGAGTCAATGCTTTATCTCCTTGGGCATGGATGTTCTTGTTTGGTCACCTAATTTGGGCGACAGGTTTTATGTTCCTAATTTCATGGAGAGGTTACTGGCAAGAACTGATTGAAACCCTTGTTTGGGCACATCAAAGAACTCCAATTGCCAATCTTGTTGGTTGGAGAGATAAGCCAGTAGCTTTATCAATTGTTCAGGCAAGATTAGTTGGATTATCTCATTTTACTGTTGGTAATTTTGTAACCTTTGGAGCATTTGTAGTTGCGTCAACCTCTGGTAAGTTTGGCTAGCAGCTATATCTAATAAAGAAATAAAAGAGCGTCTTTATCTATTTAAAGGCGCTTTTTTATTTCTTTAATAATGATTTGAGCATGGTTTAATAAGTTCTTAAAATGAAAAGTCAACTTCTTGGTAATTGAAAATTAATTGAAGGAATGAAAAATCTAAGCTCCAAATAAATGATATTCCCTAACAAGAGGTAATAAAGTATCCAAGTGCAAAGTACCCATTAATAGCCAAGCAAAAACTGCGCCTCCGCATCCTCCTAACCAAAAACCACTAGCGAAATCTGACCAACCTTCTTTCGTCAGTGAATCTGTTGGGGGATTGCTTATTTGAATCAATAAAAATTCCCCCAATAATAATACTAGGGGAAAAAATTAATTAGATTTTGATATTTTCTAAAAAAATCTAAGCTCCAAATAAATGATATTCCCTAACAAGAGGTAATAAAGTATCCAAGTGCAAAGTACCCATTAATAGCCAAGCAAAAACTGCGCCTCCGCATCCTCCTAACCAAAAACCACTAGCGAAATCTGACCAGCCTTCTTTCGTAAATAAATCTTTTGGAGGATTGTTTACCGTTGCATCTGCAGGTTGAATATTAGGGGCTTTACCAGGAGAGTTATATAAAACAAATAAAGCAGTAAGTATATGAACAGCTCCAACAGATCCAAGCAAACCAGCAGTCAATGCGAAGTCTGAATTACGAAGAGGTCCTGTCATAAAAAATGGACCATAAAGCAAATATCCAAAAGCTGCGCCCACTTCTAGACCGCGGAAATTAGGAGAGAGGCCTTCCCTATAAAAAGGAAGATTATTAATAAACCATTTGGTAAACCAACCTGAATTGACAGGAGTAGCGAGGTTTCCAGCAAAAGGGTCAGAGACTGTTTTTACAGCCCACTGCTCAGACATAGTTTCTTTGTTTTCAGGCATGGGAATAGAAAGACTGGTTTAATTCACTTAAAAAAGAATTTATTCAGCAGACGCTGTAATGTAACGACCTATAAGAACTATGAACACAGCAGGTGCCATAATCCCAATAAGTGGAACAAAAATTTGCGGCAAGAAATTTACTGCAAAGTCACTAGTCATTTAGATATCTCACTAGGTTCTTGAATAGTCTAAAGTTTGAATATCTTTAATTCTCATTGGTGACATAAAAGTTCAATCCAATATTGATTTTCAAGGGTCTAAAATGTCCTTAAAGCCTATATTTGATTCATGAATCAACTTTTCGCAGGTGGAATTGCTTTCATTCTAGCTTTAGTAATTTGGGGGATTGGTAAAAAATCAAAGAAAACTATTCATGGTCTTTACTCGAAAAAGCCTTATGCAGCAAATGGTTTACCAGAAATAAGTTTGATTCAAGAAAAAAGATCATCCACTAATTATGAAAATCATAAAATTATATGGAATCGTCCTGAAACAAGTTTTGAAAAGATAAGCCTTCGAAAAAGACTCTTCAAATTAATTAAATCAAACCCTGAAGATAGGATCTATGCCGTTGCAGTTGCAAATGAATGGGGTGATCCTTGTGTACTATCAATCCTTAGACAAGGACTACGAGATTCCGAGAGTGAGATAGTTGTGTTAGCGGCAAAGGGTATTCATAAGTTTAAAAAGTGTTCAATAAAAAAAGATAATCAATCCAAGGAATCTTTACCCCTAAATATATTTCTAATGCGATAAATAGGTCTTCCTTGACTTTCATGATAAGTACGTATCTGTAGCTCTCCTAATAAACCAAAGCAAAAAAGTTGCACACCAGCGATACCAAGAACTAATGAAAATGTCAGTAAAGGCCTGTTGCCAATATCTTGACCCATTATTTTAAGAATCAAAAGATATATACTTGTTGAAAAACTAGCAAAAATTGCAACAATTCCACCAAATCCAAATACATACATTGGTCTTGTTAGAAAGCGATTCATAAACCAAACAGTTAATAAATCCATCAATACGCGAAAAGTTCTATCAATGCCATATTTGCTTTTACCATATTTCCTAGATCTATGATTTACCCTAATTTCAGTAATCTTTGCACCTTCAATATTTGCCAAAACGGGTAATAGTCTATGCAATTCTCCATATGGTCTTATATCAGCCAAGACGTCCCGGCGATATGCTTTCAAAGAACAGCCATAATCATTTAATCGAACTCCTGTAACTGCACCAATCAAGCGATTAGCGATACGAGAAGGAAGTTTCCTAGTAATTTCTGCGTCTTTTCGTCGATAACGCCAACCACTGACCAAATCAAAACCTTCTCTAAGTCGTTTCACTAGCGAAGGGATATCAGCAGGATCATTCTGCAAATCCCCATCAAGAGTAACAATCACATCTCCTTTAGAAATATCAAACCCTGCTGCCATAGCTGCAGTTTGTCCATAATTCTTTCTAAGTAAAACGCATAAAACTTCAGGGACTTGTAAACTTAAATTGAATAAAACATCAGCACTTTTATCTGTAGACCCATCATTAACTAATACCAATTCAAAAGTCTCGCCATTAGAACGCATGACTTGAACGATTTGTTCTACCAATCCAGGCAAGCTCTCCTCTTCATTAAATATTGGAACAACTACAGAAACATCTATCTTTTTAGTCATTTAATAATTCCTCTACAAAAGAAAAGAATTCAATTAAGGGAGAGTAGTTCCATCATGACATCTATAAACTCTTCCGATAGATCGAAATATAGAACGATAGTAGGAGGAAACGGAGTCATTTTCATACAAAGAGCTCATTGCTATTCCATCTAAACCATTCAAAATCCCTGAGCTATGCCAATAATTACCTCTATTGATATGAATTCCGACATGGTTGCATCTAGCTTTTGTTCCAAAAAATACTAAATCGCCTGGCAAAAGTAATTCGTCACTACCCAATGAATATTCAACTTTTAGACAAAATTGCTCTTGCTGATATGCATCTCTAGGCAACCAAATTCCTTCACTCGAAAATGCAGCCTGAACCAACCCAGAGCAATCAAAATCTGGTCCAATTGCACCCCCCCATAGATATTTATTAGGAACTTGCGAAGATTCTCGAACCCATTCCAGAACTTTTGGAATACATTCAGATATTTGCCTGCTATTTAAGAAATTGGGCTTCCATGTCGATATGCAATATGCATTTCCAAGGACCTCTGAAACCGTTAACCAACACAAGTAACCATCTTCTAATAGGCGCACCTTCATTCTCTGAGAATTCAGTTTAAGGTCTATGTTCATCTTGGGTAATTGAATAATTTGGAAATTTCTGCCCTTAGCAACTTGAGTAACTAAGGAATTATCAAAGCTATTTTCATATCCATTTACAGCTACATTTAGTTTCCAGTAGCCTCGAGTCTCGAAATTTTCGATTTTTAGGAAATCTCCTAAATTCATTTTCTGCTAATCAAACAATATGGCGTTTTACCAATCAGATCCAGAGATGTTGGATCATCTAAAATCATTAATAAATAGATTCTCAAATGAAGGTCGACCTGAATTACATAAGAATATTTCAATTTGCTGGATTCGGTATCTAAAACTATATCCAAATGCGGGGAGTGGACACGGTGCGACATGGTCCCAAAACAACCTTTTCTATCCAGCTAGCGTTGTAAAGCTTATTTATGCAATCGCAACTGAAATATGGCTACAAAATGACCTTCTTATTGAATCTGAAGAACTGCGTAGAGCTCTTTCTGACATGATTATCCATTCGAGTAATGATGCAACTAGTTATATTGTCGATATTCTGACTGGGACAAATAGTGGTGCTTCTCTTCCAGAGAAAGAATGGGAGGCATGGAAGCAACAAAGAAGCTTAATAAATCAATGGTTAAAAACATTTAACTGGTCAGAGCTAGAAAATATCAACTGCTGCCAAAAAACATGGAGCGATGGACCTTATGGAAGAGAAAAAGATTTCTATGGGGAAAATAACGAGAACCGTAATGCTCTAAGCACTGGCGCAGTAGCAAAAATATTTGAAGCTTTAATGACCAATTCTTTAATATCTCCGAAAGCCACGGGAAGGTTAAAAAATTATTTATCCAGATCATTAAATATGATTGATCGTAAGAAAAATCCAGATAATCAAATAGATGGTTTTATTGGAGAAGGACTTTCTCAAAAATCGAAAATCTGGAGCAAGGCTGGATGGATGAGTGAAGTGCGCCATGATGCTGCTTGGTGGGAGGAGGAAAACAAAAATCCTATGCTATTAGTTATTTTTACTCGAGGTACAGAGTTATCTAAAGACCCTTTTTTACTTCCTGCTTTTGCTGACGAATTACGTAATTTCAATAGCTAAATAGATATTATAGATTAAATATAATTTACTTTCTAGTCTAAAATAATTTTCTTATAGAAAAGAAAAAAGCGCCTGTTTTCTCATAAAGATGATGTTTCTTACGATTTAATTTAATACAATATGGGTTAGTAAAAATAGCAAATAAAATTCTTAGAAATCTAAGAGTTTTATATTTTTTCTTAAATTCAACTTTTTTTTTACTATTTAGCAAATCAAGCGTCTCTTCATCAAAGATCTTTTCATCTCTTAAAGACAAAATAATTCTTTCTCTATAGTCTTCTTTGACAGTATTTAATACAATTAACAATCCATTAATAGCACTTTTATCTCCATTACAAATTTCCCTAATAATACTCTGATATAAATTCTCCCATTTGTATGGTTCATTCTTAAATAATGAAGAAGATACATCCTCTTCATTAACCATTAATAGTCTTTCTTCTTCATCTAATTCATTTTGATTCGTCTGCCAATAGCTATATAATGGTGAAGTTCTCATAATTGCTTTAGCGCTTACTTTCATAGTTTTGTCAAAAATAGAAAGAAAAGAAGGTGTATATAACTAAATGCTTTTCATAGCTTCTCAGGTATTTTCTCATTAAAAAGGGCACCCTGCTCACGAGGTGCCCTAATTATCAGAACTAATTGCGTGAGGAGTGTTCTGACTTTTCTTTTCTAGGCACGGATATACCAGAGTGTCAACGATGAAATTTTATACAGATCAAAATCTACCTTTTTACTTCATTTTGATCAACGAGCAATGAGCATCACACCAGCAAACAAGACAGATCCGAGGATAAATCCAACTCCCAAAAGAACAGCTGCTATAGGAGTGTTCAAATAAACAGATATGCTTGCTAACTCATTTCCTTGTTTTTCAGCCACTGGAGAATCCTATATAAACAAACATATTCAAGCATCACATGTCGCAATAAAAGGCTCTGGAAATTGTCATCACACAAAAACGACAAAAACCAAAATAAAATTTAAAGATTTCTCATAGGACAATTTAAAAGCCTCTTGTATTAGCTTTTTAAAACAAGTTACCTGCAGTGCCTGAATTTTTCTTAAAAGAAGACTGAGGAGCCTTTTCCTCCTGTTCAATGGTTCTCTGCAGCTCAGTTTTATTAGCTGTATTGATTTTTGCACCTGTTAAGTCTTGATCTATCTCAATATTTTTCTCCAGATAGTCAATTTTATTATTCAGTGGTTGAACCAGTTCAACAACCTCTTGCTTTGGAGTGTCAAAAGTTGAACTGTTAAAAGTAAATGCAATTCTTCCCTTAGAAAATCCAATACTTAAAAAAACAAAAGCTGCTGCAAGCGATATAACCAAAAACAAAATTGACAAAAGTTTTTGAACTGGACCCCAATAAACAAAAAGATCAAGTACTTCATCACCTGAATTTGGCTGTCTATTAGAGGCTTTTCCCCATTGCAAAAACAGATCATTAGTTATCCATCCTTTGTTCGCATTGCGATATGGAGACTCACTTCTCGCAAAATCAACAACCTCAATAATCCTCTCTCGTACCACTTTCAATCCTCAAAATCAAAACATATTCAAGCATTTAAAGAACTTTGTTGGCCCAAAAACACAAGTATTAATCGAAAAAGTTCTTCAAATGAACCAATTAGATATCACATTGCCACAAAACTAAGGGCTGCAACTAGTAAAGCTGAAGCAATAATTCCAACAGCAACGATGCTAGCGATTTTTCCTGTATTTACAGAAATAGAAACAGTCAATAACTCATTTCTTTTTGCTCTCTTTTCTTCAGAAACAGATTTTTTATCCTTTTGCAAAACGGATTGAGCCTTGATTCCTGTTTTGTTTTGATTTAAAGCTTTTACTTTTCTCCTCTCAGCTGCTTTCTTCGCTTCAGCTGCTTTCTTCGCCTCAGCTGCTTTCCTCACTTCAGCGGCTTTCTTCGCCTCTGCTGCTTTCTTCGCTTCAGCTGCTTTCTTCGCCTCAGCTGCTTTCCTCACTTCAGCTGCTTTCTTCGCCTCAGCTGCTTTCCTCACTTCAGCTGCTTTCTTCGCCTCTGCTGCTTTCTTCGCCTCAGCGGCTTTCTTCGCTTCAGCTGCTTTCTTCGCTTCAGCTGCTTTCTTTGCTTCAGCGGCTTTCCTCACTTCAGCGGCTTTCTTCGCCTCAGCTGCTTTCTTCGCTTCAGCTGCTTTCTTTGCTTCAGCGGCTTTCCTCACTTCAGCGGCTTTCTTCGCCTCTGCTGCTTTCTTTGCTTCAGCGGCTTTCCTCACTTCAGCTGCTTTTTTCGCTTCAGCTGCTTTCCTCACTTCAGCTGCTTTCTTCGCCTCAGCGGCTTTCTTCGCCTCAGCGGCTTTCTTCGCCTCTGCTGCTTTCTTCGCTTCAGCTGCTTTCTTCGCCTCTGCTGCTTTCTTCGCTTCAGCTGCTTTCTTCGCCTCAGCGGCTTTCCTCACTTCAGCGGCTTTCTTCGCCTCTGCTGCTTTCTTTGCTTCAGCGGCTTTCCTCACTTCAGCTGCTTTTTTCGCTTCAGCTGCTTTCCTCACTTCAGCTGCTTTCTTCGCCTCAGCTGCTTTCCTCACTTCAGCGGCTTTCTTCGCTTCAGCTGCTTTCCTCACTTCAGCGGCTTTCTTCGCCTCTGCTGCTTTCCTCACTTCAGCTGCTTTCTTCGCCTCTGCTGCTTTCTTCACTGCCACTGATTAATCCAAGAAATAACAGCTTATTCAAGCACCTCTTCCCTAAAAAAAGTGAAAAAAAATGATGCGATAAAATTCAAAAAGGTAATTAGCAACTAAAAAATATGGAAAAACTATAAAAAAAAAATTTGAAATTCTTATCAGAAATTTTAATATTTCAGAAACTAATTAGGTATTAGAAATAAAAATTATGGCATAAAAAATTCTGTCATCGAAGTCGATGACTATATTTCTATAAACACCTTCTAACAAACGGAGAGGGAGGGATTCGAACCCTCGACAGAAGTTGCCTCCTGTAACTCCTTAGCAGGGAGCCGCTTTCAACCACTCAGCCACCTCTCCAGCAGCATGTACATACCTTAATCAAGAACTTATTTTTTTTCTCAAAAAGTGTTCCTATTTTCAGGACCCTCAAACGACAACTCTGGGAAGCCTATTTTTAAAACTACAAAGAATCTCCCACGGAATCGAACCTATCATTTCGCTCCATAACTGAGCATCAACACTATTAGAACCATCTTTCCCAAGCAAAGTGACTATTTTCCCAACTTTGAGATCCGAATAATCAGTTATATCTAAAACAAGTTGGTCCATTGTTATAGATCCGATTTGAGGAATTAACTTTCCGTTATACATAACAGAAATCTTTCCAGAAAGAGCCCTACTAACTCCATCTGCATACCCAATACCTACAACTGCCAAACGACTCTCTCGATTGGTTTTAAATTTATGTCCATAGCTAACACCAGTACCCTTAGGAACTGTTCTTAATAAACTAACTCTTGCTTTAACAGACATTGCAGGCTCTAAAGCTAAATCACTTTTAGCTTTAGGAAGTGGATTTTGTCCGTATAAAGCAAGACCAACTCTTACCATGTTGTAATGCAAACTGTTATTACAAAGAGTTCCAGCAGAATTTGCTAAATGAAAACATAAAGAATCATTTTTTGAAGATAAAGAATTTATAAGAGTATCAAATTTATTCTTTTGTGATGAAGTAACCGAATCACCTTTTGAATCGAAATCAGAATCTGCTGAAGCAAGGTGACTATAAACTCCCTCTAAATGAATATTATCTAAAGATTCAATTTCCGTGCAAAAGCTCAATGCATCTTGTAAATCACACCCAAGTCTTGACATACCAGTATCTACCTTAATGTGTACATTAAAATTCTTTTTACAATCTTCTGCAATATCTTGGCATATTAATGCTTCTCTAATGCTGCTTAATGTAACAGTTAGTCCCCATAATAAAGATGCCTTTAATTCATTTTTACTAACTAAATTCCCAAGAATAAGTATGGGACATTTCAAACCTGCTTTACGCAGGTCAATGCCTTCTTTAAGAGTAGCCACTCCTAAATAATTAGCTCCTCCTAGTAAAGCAGCTCTTGCAACGGTCTCTGCTCCATGTCCATATCCATCAGCCTTTACAACTGCCATTAGAGAACATTTTGGGCCAACAAATTCTTTAATTAATTGAGTATTAGCTTCTATTGCCGATGAATTTATTTCTATCCATGCTCTTTGACAGGGATCAAAGTCAGTTGAACTCATATATTGATTAGTCAAATTTACAAAACTATTTGGGTTCATAAGGATCTGGCTCCAAGGTTATTTAAGCTCTAATTAAGAGAACTGCACCTTCCTTGTATTCCAATTAATATGATTAAAATTTAGGGAGCTGGCATGGTCCAAGTTCTCGTTTTAAATGCCTCTTATGAACCTTTAAACATCACGACTTGGCGAAGAGCAACGGTTTTGATGCTAAAAGGGAAAGCTGAAAGCCTGGAAGAAAATCCAGACTTAAAAATTAGGCCTGACAAGAATATACCTACTGTGATTCGACTAAGACATTTCATAAAAGTTCCTTATAGAGATATACCTTTAACGCGAAAAAATATTCTTTATCGAGACAATAACTGTTGTCAATACTGCGGATATAAAGGGTTAAAACTGTCAATAGACCACATATTGCCAAAAAGCAGAGGAGGTCCTGATACTTGGGAAAATGTAACGACTGCTTGTTTGACTTGCAATATAATCAAAGGAAACAGAACTCCTGAAGAAGCAAATATGATTTTAAAACAAAAACCTTATAAACCTCTTAGCAATCTTAGCTTTGAGGCAACAAAACAGATTAATTCTGGCTTACATAAAGAATGGGGAAAATATGTAATTGGCTGGTTTTCTTGAGAAAGTTATTAATCAGCCTCTTTAGCTAAACTCTCCATCTTCTGACGTTGCTCTTCTGCTATACATGCATTAATAATATTCTCAAGTTGGCCTGCAAGTACTGGATCTAGTGGGAAGTTGCAACCTAATCGATGGTCAGTTGTTCGATTATCTTTATAGTTATAAGTTCTTATTTTCTCACTTCTATCACCGGTACCAACCTGAGAAAGTCTTTCAGATCGTTCTTTGGCATTGGCTTCAGCAATTTCTATTTCTAATAATTTTGCCCTTAGAATTTCAAAAGCCCTTTCACGGTTCTGAAGCTGAGAGCGTTCTTGGGTACAAAAAACTCGTATCCCAGTGGGTTTATGAAACAAATCAATTGCAGTTTCAACTTTGTTCACATTTTGTCCGCCAGCCCCGCCAGAACGAGCTGAACTTATTTCTATATCAGTAGGTTCGATTTGTACTTCAACTGGATCTGCTTCTGGCATTACAGCGACTGTAGCGGTTGAAGTATGAACGCGACCTTGGGACTCCGTCGCTGGTACTCGCTGAACTCTATGAACTCCTGCTTCGAATTTAAGCTGGCTAAAAACTGCTTCTCCTTTGACTGAAATAATTAACTCTCGAAACCCCCCTAGATCAGCTTCTGTAGAACTAATTGGTTTTACTAGCCAGCCAACTTTTTGGCCATAACGTTCATACATGCGCGCTAAATCACCTGCCCAAATACATGCCTCATCACCTCCTGCTCCTGCCCTGATTTCGAGCATTACACTTTTTTGATCTCTAGGGTCTTGCGGTATAAGAGCTAATGTAATTTTCTGAATTAATTCATCTTTTACAACTTCTATTCGTTTCATTTCTTCTTGAGCAAGAGACTCCATCTCCTTATCATCTTTACTTTCTTTATATAAGTCTTTTGCTTCGCTAAATTCTTTCTCGAGAGTTTCTAATGCTTCATAGTCAACAACAAGAGGTTCCAGCCTAGATCTCTCTCTAGCAATACCTTCTAACTTCTTTGGGTCTGATGCAACATCAGGATCAGCTAATTGTAATTCCAAATTCTTGAAACTTCTCTTAGCTGTTTCCAGGCGCGACTTAAGCGTTGAAGAGTCCATACCCATCAACAAGTCATAGTGTTTTTATTAATAATTGAAAGTTAAGTCCTTCCAGTTCAACTTGCAGGCTTCTCATCACTTTTATTATCAGAAGACTTTGTATTTGTGGGATTCTCAACTTCAGAAGAGGACATTCCATACTTTCTCATAAATCTATCAACTCGACCTTCTGTATCAAGAATTTTTTGAGTACCAGTAAAGAATGGATGATTACCACTCCAAACATCCACATGAAGCTCTTCTTGGGTCGATCCAGTTGTCATTACCACTTCACCATTGCAAATAACTTTTGCTTCTGGAAACCATTTGGGATGAATGTCAGACTTAGGCATTTAATTAATAAATTAAGTTAAAAAGAGTCAAGCAAGAACAACAAATTTAGCGTTTGGAGAATTGTGGAGCCTTTCGAGCTTTCTTAAGTCCATACTTCCTTCTCTCCTTAGCCCTTGGGTCTCTACTGAGGTGACCCTCGACTTTTAATGGTTTTCGATTATCAGGAGAAAGATCACAAAGAGCTCTAGCAGCTCCTTGTTTAATAGCATCGGATTGACCAGTTAATCCCCCACCATAAACATTGACCAAAATGTCATAGGAATCAACTAAACCAAGTGTTTCCAATAGTGATTTAACCGCAGAGATATAAGCAGGATTAAAATTCAAATAATGGTCACCTGGGCGGCCATTAATAGTAATGGCTCCTTTACCAGGAACCAAACGAACCCTCGCTACTGAGGTTTTTCTTCGTCCTGTTCCCCAGTAAACAACTTGCTTAGTGCTAGAGCTACTCATTGTGCTATTGAAGAGGAGTGTAAGTTCATTGTTTCGGGATTTTGTGCAGCATGAGGATGTTCAGAACCCTTATAAACCTTTAGTTTTCTGAATAGCTGTCTGCCAAGAGAATTATGTGGAAGCATCCCTTTGATAGCTGTTTCAATAATTCTCTCTGGGATTCGATCTTGCAGAGCACTAAATGTTTCTACTTTCATTCCTCCTGGGCGACCAGAATGCCGGCGATAAAGTTTCTGATCAGCTTTGTTTCCAGTTACTTGGATTTTTTCAGCATTAATTACAACTACAAAATCCCCTGTATCTAAGTGAGGGGTGTAATTGGGCTTATTCTTGCCACGAAGAACAGAAGCCACTTCGGTGGCGAGCCTACCAAGAGTTTGATTCTCAGCATCCACCAAATACCAGTGGCGGTTGATTGAATCTATAGATGGGATTGTTGTCTTGTTCATTACCCCCGGTCAGCGGGTATTTTTTATAGATCTATCAATAAAGATAGGGTTAAAATCAATCTCATATCCATTTAAGAGGATTATTGAGATCAAGAAATATGATTTTACACTTTAACAAGTCCTTTTTTGTTTAATAGAAAGGATTTCTTGAAAAACATCTTAAGGAGGATCATTAGGAGGATCATTTATACCTAAAAAATATTTCGGAAAACTATCAAACCAAGCAGCTTCGGAGAATATCGAATCCTTATAACCAGCACGAACAAAACACAGCCCATTCGGAGGGGCCGCATATCGTACTTCCTCACGCCGACATTGTTTCCATCTGTCTCTAAAAAGATCGAGAGTCAATCTATGCTCTCCAAGAGCAACTAATTGGCCAACTAAAAGTCTTACCATTCCATATAAAAAACCACTGGCTTGGATATCTAAAACAACTAAATCCCCTTCCCTCTCAACAGAAACTTCTTGAATAGTTGTCCATGAATCATTTCGATTGCTTCCAGCTCGACGGAAAGCCGAAAAGTCATGTAAACCAATTAGTTCCTTTCCGGCTAATCTCATTAAATTTTCATCCAAACGAAATCTATATCTATGCCAAGACCAATTGGCTAAAAAAATATTTGGCCGACAACCGTTATAAATTGTGTATCTATATCTTCGATAAATAGCTGAATAACATGCATGCCAGTTTAATGGACGGCATATAGATTCTCTAATTCTAATAGTATTTGGCAATCTTCCATTAAGGGCGCCAGCCCATTGATTAGGTGGTATATAACCAGAGCAATCAAAATGAACAACCTGTCCAGCAGCATGTACGCCTGAATCAGTTCGACCAGCTGCAAAAAGGTTTATGGGTCTATTGGGATCCAAATCATATATTGCTTCTTCTATAACACTCTGAACACTTATTCCTTGCTTTTGCTTTTGCCAGCCGCAAAATGCTGAGCCGTCATATTGCAATGATAATCCAATTCTTCTTACTACATTTTTCCCGGTCTTTGAATTAGAGCCATCAGAAAACATCCAGCCAAATAATTAATTATAAAACTTCCTTATCAATCAAACTAGTTCAATTATTGCCATCTCTGCATTGTCTCCACGCCTAGGAACAGTTCTAACAATCCTTGTATAACCACCTTTCCTATTTCCATATCTATCCTGTGCTTTATCAAAAAGCGCATGAACTAACTGCTTATCGTAAATGTAACCAATCGCTTGTCTTCTCGCGGAAAGAGTTCCTTCTTTTGCCAGTGAAATCATTTTCTCGGCCTCATCCCTAATTGCCTTAGCACGTGCTTTTGTTGTAGTAACTCTTCCCTCTCGAATTAACTGAGTTGTTAACCCCCGAAGCATTGCTTTCCTCTGGTCAGCAGGCCGACCTAATTTTGGTACTCGTAGTTGATGTCTCATCGTTTTTAGTATTAGAAGGACTAATTAAGAATGGAATTCATACTGAAGTCCTACTTTGAGGAATTGTTATTCCTATTCTTTCTAAAGCTTCAATAACCTCATCCGCAGATTTGGATCCGAAATTCTTAATTTCCAAAAGGTCTTCATAACTAAAGCCCATTAAATCAGAAACTGAATTAACTTGAGCACGTTTTAAACAGTTATATGCTCTCACAGAAAGGTTAAGTTCTTCTAGAGGGATTTGAGCTTCTGCAGAAGGTTCTGGCTCTTGTGGAACCTCCTCAACCATTGTCACAGTTGCTAAAGGTTGAAAAAGTTCAATCAATTGATTAGCAGCTTCTGCTAATGCATCATCAGGAGAAGTAGAACCATCAGTGACAATCTCCATTCTCAGCCTTTCTCTAGTAGATCCTCCTTCAGCTACTGCAGTTTCATCAATAGTAAAATTTACCCTCTGAATAGGCATAAAGACAGCATCTATCTGAAGTAGATCTATAGCTGTAGTTTCTTCGTTGTATCGATCTACTGGGCGATAACCAGTACCTCTTTCAACATGTAATTCAAGCTCAAGATTATGTCCATCATTTACTGTTGCGATAGGCCTTTCTCCATCAACAATGTCAACTTGTGAGGAGAACTGAATATCACGTGCTTTCACTTCTGCTGGGCCAGAGACTACTAGCCTTCCAATCTCGAGTTCTTCACTACGACTATTAACAGAAAGCTGTTTACAGTTTAAAAGAATGTCCAAAACATCCTCTCTAACTCCAGGGATTGTGGCATATTCATGGTTTATGCCTGCAATTCGCACAGCTGTAACTGCACTACCTTCAAGCCCACCCATTAAAACCCTTCGCAAAGAATTACCAAGAGTTGTAGCTTGACCTCGTTCAAGAGGACCTATGAGGAAAACACCTGTTTGAGAGCGATCTTCAGAGACTTGATGCTCAATTCGGTCAATCTGGTATGGCAACGGTCTAAAAAATGTAGAGAAAGGAACAAAAATTCACTAATAAAGTGAATTGAATTAAACGCGTCTGCGTTTTGGACGCCTACATCCGTTATGAGGAAGTGGAGTTACATCCCTAATCAATGTGATCTCAAGTCCAGCTACTTGTAAAGCTCTAATGGCAGTCTCACGACCTGAACCAGGACCTCGAACTAGAACTTCTATTTGACGCATACCTTGCTCAAGGGCCCTTCTAGCTGCTGCTTCGGCTGCAGTCTGGGCTGCGAAAGGCGTGCCTTTCCTGGCACCTTTGAATCCACTAGCACCAGCTGAGGACCAAGAAATTACTTGTCCAGCGGTATCCGTAATAGAAACAATTGTGTTATTGAAGGTGCTTTGAATATGCACTACGCCATTTGGGACGTTGCGCTTAACCTTTTTAGAGCCGGTTTTCTTAGTTGGAGTGGCCATATTGTTGGGCCTTGTAAATAAAGATCAGTGATTAAAAACTGCACAAAGAAATTAATTATTTCTTTCTACCCGCGACAGTTTTTCTCGAGCCACGACGAGTACGTGCATTAGTGCGTGTGCGTTGCCCCCTAACTGGGAGACTCATTCGATGCCGACGGCCTCTAACGCATCCGATGTCCTGCAATCTTTTAAGAGCCATTCCTTCTTGACGGCGTAAATCACCTTCAAGAGTGAATGATTCAGTCGCAATCCTGAGTTTCTGCACATCTCCATCATCCAAGTCCTTAACACGAATATCAGGATTAACTCCTGCTTGATCGAGGATGGTCTTGGCTCTTGTAAGGCCAATGCCATAGATGTATGTGAGAGCAACTTCCACTCGCTTTTCACGAGGTATGTCGATGCCTGCAATCCGTGCCACTTAGCTAGTTAACGGGGAATAGAAGAGATCTGGAATCCACCTTAATTTGAAAAAAGGTGGTTTTCTAAGACAAACCTAAAAGTTTGTAACTTAGATAATAATCAGAGGTGAGATTTACCCCTGACGCTGTTTGTGTTTTTGAGTTGCAGTACAAATGACCATAACTCGGCCGTGGCGTCGAATAACCCGGCACTTTTCACACATTTTCTTGACTGAGGCTCGCACCTTCATAATGGCGTAGCTCTATGAGATTCCAAACTTAGACTTTACTACATCGTTCAATTTAAAGCTTTCTGGATCAGATTCGCCACAATATCAATTTCAGCATCTCCTTCAATAGACTTAATTAGTCCACGACTAGCATAATATCCAATTAATGGTTCAGTTTTCTCTCTATATACCACCAACCTATTCTTAATTACATCTTCATTATCATCATCTCTACCTCTTGCCAAAAGACGCTTTATAAGCACTTCATCATTTATTTCTATAGAAATTACTGCGTCTATAGGTTGTTCAATTTGTTTTAGCAGTCGCTCCAAAGACTTTGCTTGAGATAAATTTCGAGGAAAGCCATCTAATAACCAAGATTTATCTTGATTTGATAAGTTTTTCTGAACAATTGATAAAACTATTGAATCGCTTACTAACTCTCCTTTATTCATAATTAATGCGGCTTCTCGCCCAAGAGGAGTTTTTGCCGAGACTTCCTGCCTTAATAAGTCACCAGTCGATAAATGTAAGAACCCATTATTCTTACAAAAAATGGAAGCTTGAGTTCCTTTACCAGCTCCTGGTGGTCCAAGGAAAAGAAGTCTTTTTTTCATCTAACTAGGGAAAATCAAAAAAGAGTTGGAATTTTAAAATAACTACTGCCTAACAAGACCTTCATATCTTTGCGATATGACATATGTTTGAACTTGTTTAGCAGTATCAATAGCCACACCAACAAGTATTAACAAAGAAGTAGCGCCTAAACCCTGAAAAGTCTGAACATTAGTTGCTCTTTCAACCGCTGCAGGAATAATTGCAACTGAACCCAAGAATAATCCTCCAAGTAAAGTTAATCGATTTTGAACACCTGAAAGATAATTGGCTGTGGCACTCCCAGGCCTAACTCCAGGGATAGCAACCCCACCCCTTTTCAAATTTGCAGAGATATCAACAGGGTTAATCGTTAAAGATGCATAAAAATAAGCAAAACCAAGAATTAGAGCAAAGAAAGTCAATGCATAAGGCCAAGGGTTAGCTGCACTAGGATTTAAAGAACTCGCAGCGCGAATTAAAAGGGGGTTTTTAGTTATATTTGCAATTGTTATCGGGAGGAATATCAAAGCTGAGGCAAAGATTATGGGCATAACTCCACCTGCATTTAACTTCAGAGGAAGATAACTTTGTCTACTTGGCAATAAAGCAGTCCCCCCAATTTGTCTTTTAGCACTAACTATAGGAATTCTCCTTGCACCCTCTTGCACAAAAATAATTCCCACAATTGTTATTAAAAAGACAAGAAGAAGAACAATAATTCCAACCACATCACTTCTATCTCCAGTTTGCGCTTTCTCTATAGTGGAACTAAGAGCTTTTGGCAGTGTCGCAACAATATTCAAAAAAATAACTAATGAAGCTCCCTGGCCTATACCTTTCTCCGTAATAATCTCACTTAGCCACATAACAATCATTGATCCAGTTACTAAAGCCAAGGAAGTCTGAAGAACAAAAGAAACTTCACTCAAGCTTTCTATTGCATAGTTTCTTAAAATCAACGCAAATACTATGCTTTGGGCAAATCCCCATCCAAGAGCTACATAACGAGTGATTTGGGAGATCTTTCTTCTTCCAGCTTCTCCTTCATTTTTTTGTAAATCTTCTAATTGTGGTAAAGCCGCTGTAAGTAATTGAATAATTATCGAAGCGTTGATGAAAGGTAATATTCCAAGCGCAAAGATACCTAAAGTAGATATACCCCCTCCGGTGAAAATATCTAAAAAACCTAATAGCTGTCCCCCTTGCTCAATAAAGGTTTTAAAAGCCTCTCTATCTATACCTGGCAGTGGGATGTAGATACCTAAACGAACAAGAAGCAAAAGAGCTAAAGTTGTTAACACTCTTCCACGCAACTCTTTATTTAGCAATAACTGAGTTACTACTTCACCTGCACTTGGATTACGACCCCTGCTAACTAACATTTAGGAAAAATTACAATGAGCTTCAATTGATATTGAACCAATATATATGAAATAACAAATACTAGTAGATTTCACAAGCCCCGCCGGCAGCTTCTATCTTTGTTTTAGCGGATGCAGTAAAAGCTGCTGCTTGTACTGTCAATTTAACTTCTAATTTCCCTTTACCTAAGATCTTCAAAGGATGCTTAGGACTAGTAACTATTTTTTCTTTTACTAATGAATCTAAATTCACCGTGGTTCCAGTCTTTAATTTATTTAAATCAGATACATTAATTACAGTAAAAGACTTTTGATTAATTAATTGAAAATGCTTTTGTTTAGGAACTCTTCTATATAAAGGCATTTGACCACCTTCAAATCCAGGGCGAGTTGGGCGACCTGAGCGAGATTTTTGACCACGCATACCAAAACCACAGCTAGCTCCTTGCCCTGCTGCAATTCCTCTGCCTTTTCTTAGCTTTCTTCTACGAGAGCCAATATTTGATTTAAGGGAATCCAGAGTTGGTTTCATTGTTTTCATGAGTAAATCTGTTCGAGGGAAATGCCTCTCTCTTTGGCAGTTGCTTTATGAGTTCTTAAATCGGATAAAGCCACCATTGCAGCACGAGCATTATTTAAAGGAGTCTTACTTCCTAACCTCTTAGCTAAAACATTTTTAATTCCAGCTAATTCTAAGACAGTTCGAATAGAGCCTCCTGCAATTACTCCAGTACCAGGTGCAGCTGGACGAATCAGAACACTAGCCGCTCCGTCACGCCCATTAGAAATTGTTGGGATAGAACTATTTCGTGTTAAAGGAACTTTTACTAAATGTTTCTTACCATCAGCAACACCTTTTCGAACAGCTCCAATCACATCTCCAGCTTTACCAACACCAACTCCAACTTGACCCCTTTCATTTCCAACAACAATTATTGCTCGAAAGCTCATCTTTTTTCCACCTTTGACCGTTTTAGAAACCCTTCTAATTTGAACAACCCTTTCTTGCCATTCAGAATCTCTTTCTTGGCCTTGTCTGTCTCTACGTCGCCCGCGTCTTTCTCCGCCGCGTCCTCTGCGTTGTTCCTTCTGACCTTCTGCTGCCGGAACGTTAGAACCTGTTGAAGATTCAGTATTTTTAGATTGTGATTTTGTGTCAGTCATAATAAAAATAAGAGCTTAGAATTCAAGACCTGCTTCTCGAGCTGCTTCCGCGAGAGCTTTAACTCTACCGTGGTAAATATTACCCCCTCGATCAAACACTACTTGCTGAACACCTTTTGATAAAGCTCTTTGAGCAACAAGTTCGCCAACAGCTTTAGATGCATCGCAATTACTACCATTGGATTTGAGGTTAACTCTTAAGTCTTTCTCGATAGTAGATGCTGCACAAATAGTGCTTTGAGAATCATCATCTATTACTTGGGCATAAATGTGATTATTCGAGCGAAAAACTGCAAGACGAGGCTTTTGAGAGGTCCCAGATAAATTCCTCCTAAGCCTTTTGTGCCTTTTTTGAGTTTGTTGTTTTCTTGAAAGTGTGGCCATGTTAAAAAAATGAATTAAAGCAATTAAATAGAAAGCTATTTCTTTCCTGATTTACCAGCCTTCCTAATTATTCTCTCACCTTCAAATTTAATTCCTTTACCCTTATATGGCTCAGGAGGACGAATTGCACGAATTTTTGCAGCTTCATTCCCCACAAGCTCTTTATCAACACCTGTGACAGTAACATTCGTGTTATTTTCCACCGCAAAAGTAATACCAGCAGGCGGAATTACTTCTACAGGGTGGCTATAGCCAGCACTAACCACCAAATTACGTCCTTTAACTTGAGCTCTTGATCCTACCCCTATAATTTCTAGCTTCCTTGAATATCCCTTAGTCACCCCTTCAACCATATTGGAAACTAAGGTTCTACATAAACCATGGCGCTCTCGAGACTTTCTCTTTTCATTAACTGGTGAAATAACAATCGAGTTTTCCTCTTGACTAATGGAAACGCCTTGAGGAAGTGTTCGACTAAGTTCTCCTTTAGGGCCTTTAACAGTCAAAGATAGTCCTTCAACAGTCACAGCTACCTTTTCTGGTACTGAAATCGGTTTCTTACCAATGCGAGACATAATGCAGGCTCCTAATTAGTAGACGTAGCAGAGGACTTCGCCTCCGACACCTTGTTTTCGAGCATCGCGATCACTCATGACACCTTTTGAAGTTGAAACGATTGCAACGCCCAAACCTCCCAAGATCTTTGGTAATCCACGAGTTTTTTTGTAGATTCGAAGACCAGGTCTACTCACTCTTTGCATTGAACGAATAATGGGATGACGATGCTTACCGCTATATTTCAATTCAAGGACAAGATGTTTTGTAATTCCTTCTCCCTCTTCACTAATATCAGCAATAAAACCCTCTTTTTGCAATACTTTGGCGATGCTATGAGACATTCGCGAAGCAGGGATTTTAGTATTCTGATGTTTCTTCTCACTCGCATTTCGAATACGAGTGAGCATATCTGAAATTGGATCGTGATTAGCCATGAATTTATTAGTTTAGGTCAGTTATTGCGGAAGGGCATTCCCATCTCACTCAGGAGAGCCTTACCTTCTTCGTCTGAACTAGCACTTGTGACAATAGTGATGTCCATCCCCCTAATTGAATCGACTTTGTCAAAAGATACTTCTGGAAAAATTAATTGTTCTTTAACTCCTATTGTGTAATTACCACGGCCATCAAAACTTTTTGGGCTCACGCCTCTAAAGTCTCTAATACGTGGCAAAGCGAGATTAATAAAACGTTCTAAGAAAGAATACATTCGGTCTCCTCTAAGAGTCACAGCACAACCAATAGGCATGCCTTGACGAATTTTGAAGCCTGCAATTGCTTTCTTAGCCCTTGTGACCAAAGCCTTTTGTCCAGTTATTACTGCCATTTCAGATAAAGAAGCCTCAAGAGACTTGGAATTTGAGGCAGCTTCACCTAGTCCTCTATTTACAGTGACTTTCGTCACCTGTGGAACTTGGTGAACATTCCTTAGGCCCAATTCCTTGAGGAGTTTTGGTCTAATTGTCTCGCGATAGCGCTTTTTAAGTGACATAGTTTAGGGAAGGGGGATTAATGCTTAGCTGAATCAAATAAGAAAACAAAAGGAAAGAAGCTTAATTAGACAAGATTTGTCTTGTCATTCGAAAAACTGGGGAATTAGTCAATCAATTCACCAGTTTTCTTAAGTCGTCGTTTCTTCGCTCCATCCTTATCCACAAATATTTCTATACGACTAGCAACTTTCTTAGAGGTGGAATAAAACATAACGTTTGATGCATGTAATGAAGCTTCTTCAGTAACAATTCGTCCACTCTCTCCTTCTTGTGACGGCTTTACATGTTTTGTACGCATATTTACTCCTTTAACTATGACTCGATTTTCTATTGGCATGGTTTGAAGTACTTCTCCTGTTTTACCTTTATCTTTTCCATTAATAACTTGTACAGTATCTCCTTTCCGAATTCGCATTTTTATGCGACTTGAAGGTTTTAAAGACTTAGCTTTTTGAGGAGTATTCAACATTTAAATAACCTCCGGGGCAAGTGAAACAATTTTCGTGAAGTTTCTATCACGCAATTCGCGCGCAACAGGACCGAATACTCTTGTCCCCTTAGGGTTCTTATCATCATTGATCAAAACTGCTGCATTATCATCAAAACGAATTGAATTACCTGTCTCGCGTCGCATTGTCGCTTTTGTTCGAACCACAACAGCTTTTACGACATCAGATTTCTTTACTCCCATGTTTGGCATAGCATCCTTCACTGCAGCCACTATCACATCACCTACATGGGCATAACGTCTATTAGAACCCAATACTCGTATGCATTGAAGTCGTTTAGCGCCACTGTTATCTGCAACAGTTAGGAATGTCTCTTGTTGAATCATTTTTCTGCCTCTCTAGATTTCATACCTTTATTTAGTACCTCTGATACAGCCCAACGTTTATGTGCACTCATGGGACGAGTTTCTTTAATACGAACTCTGTCTCCCTCCATGCAGTTATTCTGAGCATCATGCGCTTTATATCTTGTAGTGCGACTAACAATCTTTTCATAGATTGGATGTGGAAAACGGTTTTCAACAGCCACTACAACTGTCTTATCCATCTTGTCGCTGACTACGGTGCCTATCCGTTCCTTAAGTGCCATGGTTTCTAATTAGGTGATCAGGATGAAGTTGAGCGACTTCGCTCGGACGTAACCGTCAAAAGTTGAGCCAGCTCAATGCGGGCTTCTTTAAAACGATGAGTCTTATTCAGCTGTCTAGTTGCCTGCTGAAAACGAAGATCAAATAATTCACGACGTAAATCGTCAATTTTTTGCTTGATGTCAGCATCGGTGAGCTTTCGCACCTCGGCTGTATCTGGTCTAGCCATGATTAAGACTCCAAGGTGACGGGTGTGGCATTAGAAGTACTAGATCCATTCTGAGTCTGAGGGGGATCATCTAATGCTAAAAAGGTCGTTTTAATAGGCAATTTATATTGAGCAAGTCGCATTGCTTCTCTTGCAATTGACTCGGTAATCTCTGCATCACCGCCCATTTCAAAAAGAATTCGACCAGGCTTAACAACTGCAACCCAAAACTCTGGATTACCTTTACCAGACCCCATACGGGTTTCAGCAGCTCTCATCGTTACAGGTTTATCTGGGAAAATTCGAATCCATATCTGTCCTCCTCTCTTGACATAACGAGTCATTGCTCGCCTACTTGCTTCAATTTGCCTAGATGTGATCCAGCCACATTCTTGAGCTTGTAAAGCAAATTGCCCAAAGGCAATTTTATTTCCACGAGTTGCAACACCGCGCATGCGACCTCGTTGTTGTTTGCGGAATTTTGTTCGTTTTGGACTAAGCATGGTTGTAGATCTCCTTATTTACCGTCATTTGAGCGATCCTCAAATTGTTGAGGGCGACGATTACCTCGCCGTCGAGGACTTGCGCCAACAGGTAAAGGTTGCTCTTCCTTAGGTAAGACCTCACCTTTGAAAACCCAAACTTTTATTCCAAGTACTCCATAAGTCGTACTCGCAATCTTAGTTGCATAATCAATTTCGGCACGCAAAGTATGTAGCGGGACTCTGCCCTCTCGAGTCCATTCAGATCTGGCTATCTCAGCACCATTAAGCCTTCCTCCAACTTGAATTTTCAAACCTAGTACTCCTGCTCTCTGAGCCCTCTGAACTGCCATACGAATTGTGCGCCTAAACGCAACTCTTTTCTCTAACTGCTGAGCAATATATTCCGCTAAAAGATGCGCATCAGCATCAACTCGGTCAACTTCGACAACATTTATACGAATTTGCCTATTTGTATCTCCAATGGTTTTCTGAATCCCAGATCTGAGATCCTCAATCCCACTACCCTGTCGGCCAACAATTACTCCTGGACGAGCAGTCTTAAGTTCTACTTCGAGTTGATGTGCTTTGCGCGCTATAAGAACTTCGCTAATTCCGGCTGAACCATATTTTTTATTAATGAAGTTGCGAATACGATCGTCTTCTTGAAGTAAAAGAGGGTAAGTCTTGCTTGGTGCATACCAACGCGACCTATGTTCTTGAGTTATTCCAAGACGAATTCCAGTAGGGTGAATTTTATGTCCCATCAGTCTTGAGCCTCCGCATCGAGTGTATTTGTTGGCGCTGCCACAGCAATACTGATATGACAGGTCTGCTTTTTGATAGCAAAAGCCCTTCCTTGAGCTCTAGGTCTAAAGCGTTTCATTGTAGGACCCATATCAGCACTTGCAGTGGTGATAATTAATGAAGAAGGATCTAGTCCCATATTGTGTTCAGCATTTGCAACTGCAGAACGCAATACTTTTGTGATTGGTCCTGTTGAACGATAAGGCATAAATTCAAGCATGATCAAAGCATCTCTATAAGTTCGACCTCTTATCTGATCAAGAACCCGACGAACTTTGGAAGCAGAGCCTCTTATAAATCGGCCATGAGCCTTGGCAACTGAAGAATTGGCGGATGAATTAGTCATTTATTTATCTACCTCCTTTTTTATCTCTAATGTGACCTCTATAAGTACGAGTTGGTGCAAATTCTCCCAACTTGTGGCCAACCATTTGTTCAGTAATGAATACTGGAATATGACTTCTGCCATTATGAACTGCAATTGTGTGGCCAATCATCATTGGAAGAATGGTTGAGGCTCTTGACCAAGTTTTGATAACAGATTTGTCATCATTTTCATTTTGCTTCTCAAGCTTACGGAGCAAGCTATCAGCAATAAAAGGTCCTTTTTTAAGTGAACGTCCCATAGATGATTAAAAGAAAGTGAGAATGGTTCTCGACATTAGGAATCGCGTCCTCCTCGGCTCCGCTTGGAGACGCGACGACGTTTCCGAAGAACAAACCGATTACTTGGCTTATTCTTCTTCCGAGTCTTAAGGCCTAAGGCTGCCTTACCCCATGGAGTGACAGGACCAGCTCGACCTATAGGTGCTTTACCCTCACCACCACCATGAGGGTGATCGCAAGGGTTCATCACACTACCTCTAACTTGAGGCCTTCTGCCTAACCAACGCCTACGACCTGCTTTACCAAGACTAGTATTTCTAATCTCAGAATTACCTACCTCACCAAGAGTTGCGTAACACTCTTGACGAACTAAACGAACTTCAGTCGAGGGTAATTTCAACGCCACATAGTCACCTTCTTTAGCCACAACCTGGGCACTCGCACCAGCAGATCTAACCATCTGCCCTCCTCTACCAGGATATAGCTCAACACAGTGCACACTTGAGCCAAGAGGGATTGCAGATAAAGGAAGAGCATTGCCTGGCTCAATAGGAGAATCAACTCCAGAAATAATCTCTTGACCTATTGATATTCCAGCAGGGGCAAGAATATATCGTTTTTCTCCATCAGAATAAAAAAGCAAAGCCAGTCGAGCATTGCGATGGGGATCGTAATGAATAGCCGCAACTTTAGCGGCTATTCCAGGCTTATTCCTTCGAAAATCAACTAACCTATAAAGTTGCTTATGGCCTCCTCCTCTATGCCTGCAAGTAATAACTCCTCTATTATTTCTACCTTTACGTCGATGTTTTGAAACTACTAATGAGCGTTCAGGCTTGCGACCTGTAAGCTCATTAAAATCAGTTACAACTCTGGTTCTAGTTCCAGGTGTATAAGGTCGGAAAGTTCGAATTGCCATAGTTTTTAATCTCTCCTTATGACTCGGGGAATAGTTGAATTGAGTTACCCTCAGCCAAGCGAACAACAGCTTTTTTTACCTGAGTTCGTTTGCCCGCAAATCTACCAACCCTCCTGCTTTTTCGAGGAGGATTCATAGTACTAATGCCAATAACTTTAACGTCGAACATTTCTTCAATAGCTGCCTTTATGTCTGGCTTTGCAGCCCGATGATCGACTTCAAACGAGTATTGATTTAACTCAATACCTCTTGTTGCTTTTTCAGTAATTAAAGGACGCCTAATTACATCAGCAAGTCTGCCTTTAAAATTGTCAGTCATTGCCATACACCTCCTGAATAATTTTCAATGCATCTTCTCCTACAAGTAATGAGCTTGCATTGAGTAAATCAAAAACATTGAGCTGATCAGCTTTTATTAGCTTGACCTTCTCAATATTTCTAATAGATCTACGAAGAACCTCTGATGGATTGGCAAGAACAATGAGCACCTTCGAATTAGGCTTTATTCCCAATCGAGTAAAAGCATTAATAATCTCCTTGGTTTTTGGAGTATCTAAAGTTCCTCCAAAATCTTTTACAACCAACACATCATCAATTCTGGCCATAAGAGCTGTACGCAAAGCCAAGCGTCGCTCCTTACGATTCATCGATAAATTATATGTTCTAGGCTTTGGACCAAATGTAATTCCACCTCCAGGACGTAAGGGGGTACGAATGGAACCTTGCCGAGCTCTTCCCGTTCCCTTTTGCTTATAAGGCTTGCGACCACCACCTCGGACTTCAGCCCTAGTTAAAGTACTTGCAGTACCTTGCCTACTATGAGCTTGTTGGCGTAAAACTGCTCTGTGCATCAAATCTAATGCACTTGTTTCTTTGGCTACCTTTAGATCAAGAGTCGCATTACCTGCCTCTTTACCTTGCCAATCACGAATAATACAAGTAGCCATCATTTACCTCCTTTAGTAGATATAGAACCAACTCGTTTAGCAGGTGATATGTTCAAAAGTGAGCCAGGCTTACCAGGGACTGAACCCTTTACTACTAGGAGATTTTTATCACTGTCAACTTTTAAAATAGTCAAACCTTTAGTTGTAATTTTCTTCCCTCCATAGCGACCAGCCATTCGCTTTCCTGGATATATTCGACCTGGAGTTGTACCCGCTCCAGTAGATCCAGGTAATCGATGATTTTTGGAACCATGACTCATTGGTCCCCGACTAAACCCATGTCGTTTTTGATAACCAGCAAAACCTCTTCCCATGGAATCTCCGCTGACATCAACTTTTTGACCAGCCTGAAAATTACCAACAGTTATTGCTGTTCCTAGTTCAAAGTCAGCTAGATCTTTTACACGATATTCACGTAAATAACGCAGAAGATCTTTTCCAGACTTAGATAAATGACCTTTAAAAGGTTTATTTATTAGTTTTTCTCTAACAAATCCAAAACCTATCTGAACGGCTGAATAGCCATCAGTTTCGTCGTTTTTTAATTGTGTGATCCGACATGGGCCAGCTTCAATCAAAGTGACTGGAATTGCCCTGCCTTGATCATCGAAGAATTGGGACATTCCCAATTTCTTTCCAAGAATGCCAATAGACATGAGAGTTAATAACGCCAGCATCAAAAATCTCCAATAGGAGATTTATTTGGAAGTGCTGATAAATAGACGCTTATGCACTAAAGGATCGAGAACTGGGTAAACAGAGTCGAAACTTGTAGTTAGCTAGCGAGTTCATCAGCTGGCTGAGACTTAATCAAACTAATAATTTAGATTGATTAGTTTCTCCGCAGCAAGGGCCTCAAACCCTTTCTGCTTGGCCTAAAGATTCACGCATACGTTGAATCTGCCTTACTCTCTGGAGGCTCGGCTAGCGAACGAGCACAGAAAAGCTTCAGCGATATAAAAGCCTACACCACGATGGCACCTTTAATAATTATCTTTAAAGTGTCTTCTAACTCCAATTGAGTTAAAGCAATGCCTCTTCTGCTCTCAGGTCGCAAGTTCCGCCAAGATCTTGAGGATTGTGGCTGCCTTGCAATACTCACACCTTTAGAAGGAGGGGCGGAAACACGTCTATTACGCCGCCTTAGAGCAGCAGGCTATAGAACTCAAATAATCTCAGCTAGAGGTCTTGGAGATCCTGAAATATTTCTCTGCCAACTTCATGGAATAAGGCCTCCACATCTGGGGCATCAAAATATTGGTCGTAATGGTGCACTTGGAGAAGTTCAACAAGTAATCCCACAAATTAATGAATTTTTAAAAGACAATTGTCCAATAGTTCTTTGGTTAATTGAGGGACAAGTTTTATCCCAATCTGAACTACTTAACTTAAATAATCTTTGTCAACGAGAACCTCGTTTAAAAATTGTCATAGAAATGGGAGGGGCAAGAAGTATCAAATGGCAATCAATAACTGAATTTATAAAAGCTTAATTCATATAAATAAATACAATGTGAAAAAACCTACTATTGCAAATGAATTAGCTCTTTCCAAAGGTACCTGGGTAAAATTAATTTGTGGAGCGAGCAATCAAGATTTAGCTTCTATAAGTGATCTGTGCGCCATTTACGCAGCTGCAGGAGTTAACTGCATTGATGTAGCTGCTGATATTGCAGTAGTAAATGCTGCAGAAAAAGGTCTTAATTGGGTTGAGACTCGTTTTGGGAAAAGACCGTGGCTAATGATTAGCGTTAGTGACGGTAAAGATGTGCATTTCAGGAAAGCACACTTTAATCCTGAAAGTTGTCCAGCAGATTGTCCTAGACCTTGCGAAAAAGTCTGCCCCACTAATGCAATCAACCAAGGGGATGGAATTAATAAAAACCTTTGCTATGGGTGTGGAAGATGTTTAACAACATGTCCACTAGGAATTATCGAAGAGAAAGATCAGTCTTTAAAGATTAATGAGTTTGGGTCTTTAATTGCTGAAGCTAATCCTGATGCAGTCGAAATCCATACTGCACCAGGGAGATTACAAGCTTTCGAAGAATCAGTTAAAGCAATCGTTCAATCCAATGTTCCTCTAAAACGAATAGCTGTGAGCTGTGGACTGCAAAATCATTCTATTAACATAGAGATTCTTTCAAAAGAACTTTGGCAACGCCATGAATGCCTATGTCGATATAAACAAAAACCAATCTGGCAGCTAGACGGGAGACCAATGAGTGGAGATTTAGGAAAAGGAACAGGCAAATTCGCAATATCTCTTTGGCAAAAAATTCGACCAATTGCCCCTCCAGGGCCTCTGCAACTAGCTGGAGGGACAAATTCAGAGACAATTAATTATTTATCTAGGGGTCATAGCCCATCAGGCGTGGCATTTGGTGGAATGGCACGCAAATTAATACAACCATTATTACTAGAAGCCCAAGCAAAAAATATGAATCTTATCGATTGGAATGAAGGATGGGATACCGCTCTTGAAAGAGCTCAAAAACTTATTAATCCATGGCTTCAAAGATAAGAACAATACAACTCATAAAAAGTGCAACAAAAAAAAGAAGAAACCCTCATAAAACCGAATTAGGTATGACGAACGAGCCCAGTTGAATCTAAGATATGCCATTATTTCGAATGAGAGACGAGTCTTAAAGCTTTGATCTCTTTATTGGGGCGTCGCCAAGTGGTAAGGCAGCGGGTTTTGGTCTCGCCATTCGTGGGTTCGAATCCTACCGCCCCAGTTTCTCTAAACTATTGGTGACTAAAAAATCTCTTTTAGTTTTTGATTTTGATGGGGTAATTATTGACGGTATTGCTGAGTATTGGTCTAGCTCTCTAAAAGCATCCATGAAATTGCTTGAGCAAAGCATCAATGCTTCTTTTTCTCCATCTATAGTTCCAGAATCCTTCAAATATTTACGGCCATGGGTGAATCATGGGTGGGAAATGGTGATAATTGCTACAGAGTTAATAGATCCTAATAGTGAACTATCTTCCGAAAATTATAAGATTTTTGCCGGGAATTACACAGACAGATGTGATACAGCATTAATCTCAAGAGGCTGGAATGCGAAACAACTTCAAGAAGCTTTAGATAATATTAGAAACGAGAATATACATAGAAATTTAGATCATTGGCTGAGTCTTCACAAAGGTTTTCCTGGAATAAAAGATCGCATTAATCGTCTTAAAGCAGAGGGAATTGAGATTGCTATCCTGACAACTAAAAGTAAAAAATTCACATCTGAGATACTAAATTCACTCCAGATAAGTGTAGATTTTTTATTTGGCTATGAAGCAGGAAGCAAAACAGAAGTATTACTTGAAATGTCTTGCAATCGAACTATAAGGGGCTTCATAGAAGACCGAAGATCCACTCTTGAGAAAGTTTTAATTACTCCAAATTTAGATACGGTACCTTGCTTCTTAGCAAGTTGGGGCTATCTGAAGCCAAGTGATTGCAAGAATCTCCCCGAAGGCATTTACTTGCTAGAGCCCAAAACATTCATAAAGCCCTTGGCGAAGTGGCATTAATTAGCTAGCGTACGCCTGTACTAATCAAAATATTGCTATTAAAGGCCATAAAACATCATGAAAACCGAAGCAAACACCAATCCATCCACAAGTAACGGAAAGCTACCAGTTAATTCAAAGTCTGGAGAAAAAGAAAAAGCATTAAATCTCGTACTAGGGCAAATAGAACGAAACTTCGGCAAAGGATCGATCATGCGCCTAGGAGATGCCTCGAAGATGAGAGTAGAAACGATATCCACAGGTGCTCTTACGTTAGACCTTGCACTCGGGGGAGGTTATCCGAAAGGAAGAGTAGTTGAAGTTTATGGGCCAGAAAGCTCTGGTAAAACAACATTAACCTTGCATGCAATAGCCGAAGTACAAAGGAATGGTGGAGTAGCAGCCTTTGTTGATGCAGAGCACGCATTGGATCCTGTATATGCAGCAGCTCTGGGAGTAGATGTAGAGAATCTTCTTGTTTCGCAACCAGATACAGGCGAGATGGCATTGGAAATTGTCGATCAACTTGTACGTTCTGCAGCCGTCGATTTAGTAGTTGTTGACTCTGTAGCAGCACTAACCCCAAGATCAGAAATTGAAGGAGAAATGGGTGATCACGCAGTAGGAAGTCAGGCGCGACTAATGAGTCAAGCGATGCGCAAAATCACAGGCAATATTGGGAAATCAGGTTGCACAGTCATTTTCCTAAACCAATTACGCCTAAAGATTGGTATCACTTATGGAAATCCAGAAACAACAACTGGAGGAAATGCTCTTAAGTTTTATGCATCTGTCAGACTCGATATACGTCGCATTCAAACTCTGAAAAGAGGAACTGAAGAATACGGAATACGAGCAAAAGTCAAAGTAGCCAAGAACAAAGTTGCACCACCATTCCGAATCGCAGAGTTTGACATTCTATTTGGTCAAGGAATAAGTACCGTTGGTTGTTTACTCGACTTAGCAGAAGAAACTAATATCGTAACTAGAAAAGGTGCATGGTATAGCTATAAAGGCGATAACATTGGTCAAGGTCGAGACAATACAATTAGTTGGCTTGAAGAAAACCCAGAATCCAAAAAACAAATTGAAGTATTAGTAAAGCAAAAACTCACAGAAGGTTCAGAAGTTAGCTCTAATTCAATGAAACCAATAGCTGCGGTTGCACAAAAAACACCACCAATTGTAAATAGTAAAATAGCTACGGCTGCTTAAATAAAATGGAGAGTATGAATGAGATAAATGAGGAAAAGTTAATCGCTACATCCTAATGAAATTGCTAATGCAAATCAGCTGGAATCCACCAACCAGCTGCAGGACCAATAAAACGAACTACGACCCAAAGTAAAACTAAAAGACCTATTCCAAACCAAGCTCCTTTAATGGAGAGTTCGATAAATAATTGCTCTTGCTCTTCGGTAATAGGAAGCCAAGAAAAAATTCTCTGAGAAGAGTCACTTTTTCTTGGCTGCTTGTTTTTGCTGAAAGGAAACTCCTTTTTTTCAGCCCTACGTCGAGCTTCTCCCATGAATCCCCTCAGAATATTCTAGTTGATAATTAAATCTTAAGACGGCATCAACCTTTCCAATGGAGTCCATGGTTCCAATGTTCTAAAAACAAGCCCACCCCAACTTCTAGAACGTAATCGTCCGTCAAGAATAGCCACTCTACCTTGATTTTTGCGAATTGGCTCTACCGCAAAAGGTATCATATTTAAAACATCAGGTAATAATAAATCTCGGAACCAATCTCGGCCTTCTTTTTTGAGTTCATTAACTCTTGCTTGGAGCAACGGTGATTCCAAGCTTGTAAATGGCAGTATGGCAAATATTAATTGATGAGGTACTGGTATTTGTTCATGATGTTTTAACCACCAAGAGCAACTACAACTAACAACTCCATTAGATTCAGGTGTTGTCGTTTCTTGAACAACTCTCCTGCCAAACTCTGCAGCCAATTGACTAGTTAATTTAGCTCTAAGCTGAAAATCATCCAATAAAATAATTGTAATTCCTGGAACTCCAAGAATTAATCTTCGACATTGATCCAGAAGGTATTCTGCAAAATACTCTGTATTAGGTAATGGCTGACGATAAGGAACAAATAGTTGAATAGGCTCTTGATGAATTGTTCTTCCAAGACTTATAGAAACATTTAATTCACAAGGAATAGTTTTCAACTCTGATAGAAGTAAATCATTTTGCAATGACCCTGCAAGCATCAAAAAAGACGATTTATTTAAAAGACTTTGAATATGTTTCAAAGGTTCTAAAGGCTGTAAATGCCATGTCCAGTCTAGTGTTTTGTGATTCAATTGTCCCCAGCTAGCCCAACCACTTTTAATCGCATGAACAATCTCAGGCCACGGAGAAGGCAAGGATCCTGCAATCGTCAAAAGATCCTTTAACGCAAGAAGGTCACCATTATCAATGGAAACTTGTGCATCTTCAGATGCCGCTTGAATAAAAATTCTTTTGGTAATTCTCTGATAAATCTCTAAAAAAGCTGAATCAAAAACTGGTAAAGCTCTTCTTAATTGTTCCCAATCTAAATGATGAATTTTAATGGCAATTGTTTCCCTCAGCCTTTCACAAAGAAATTCTGCTTCCGGAATAATTATTTGCTTAAAATTTAACAATCCATTTTCAAAAACATATAAAAAACCGGCATAATCCAGTAACCAAACTTTTCCATTTGGAGGAGGTTCTAATCCTTCCCAAAGAGGGAAATGTAAACCAGCATCTTTTAATCGAGGTAATTCAAAATCCAAAAGACGTCTACGTTGTTTTAAAGAAAGAACCAAAACCGCATCAGAACTATCTAAACAAAGAGGAATAAGTATGCCAGGCCACCAATAATTCTTACTCCCAATTGGTAATTGCAATAAGGATTTATCTCTTCTGCGCAAACTTCTAGCAACTAATCGACTTAAAGTTAAATTGTGATGCCAAATTGAAGTCTCACTTTGCAATAAGACTTTTAGATGATTATGAGCATTAGCTTCCAACATCACAATTGCCTAAGATCAAGAGAAGCTTGATCTCCATATTGATCTATAGATGATCATTTTGAACAAAACAACTATATGACGCAAACACTCAAACCCTCAAAAACAATTGGAATAGTTGGACTAGGACTTATTGGAGGATCATTAGGTTTAGCCCTTCAGAAAGTTGGTTATAACGTCCACGGACTAACTCATCGTTCTATTACCGCGGCTAGAGCAAAAAAAAGAGGTCTAGCAAATCTAATAAGTACGAATCATGAAATTCTGCAGAACTGTTCAACTGTGATACTTGCATTACCGCTAAACCAGCTTTTAAATCCAAATCAAAACTTGATTGATGCACTACCAATTAATGCAACTATTACAGATGTAGGTTCTGTGAAAGAACCTATTGTAAAGATATGGAAAAATTTGCATCCTAAGTTTGTAGGAAGTCATCCAATGGCTGGAACAAGCCAGTCAGGTGTAGAAGCAGGAGAAGTAAACCTCTTTAATGGAAAAGCATGGGTCACTACTCCCGATTCATCAACTGATATAGAAGCCCTTCAAACAGTTAGAGAGTTAGCTGTCGATCTTGGATGTCATTGGATAAGTGCAAATCCTGCTGATCACGACCAAGCGGTAGCGTTAATTTCTCATCTACCAGTCTTAGTAAGTGCCGCACTTCTAAAAACAGCTGACAATGAGAAAAGCGAATCTATTTCAAACCTAGCAAGAGCCCTAGCTTCTAGTGGTTTTGCGGATACAACCCGAATTGGTGGAGGTAATGCAGAACTTGGTTTGTCAATGATGGCAAATAATACTGAAGCAATCATCTACTTTTTAAATTCCTATCAAGAGACTTTAAAAGAGTTCAAAGACACAATATCTTCTAAAGATTGGAATAGCTTGAGAAATAAATTAGAAAAAACACATGAAATTCGGCCTGATTTCCTCAATAATTAATGATATACATCAATTCGTTGTCTACCTCTAGTAGCCATAATTTGATTACACACCATTAAAGCTGATTGACTTACGCCAGCTGTACCTTCTCCAGGGTAGATAGAGTCTCCACAAAGCCATAGTCCTTTCATTGGCGTTCTACTTGGTAACCCCAAGAAACCAAAATTCAATGGGTGCTGTCCAAGTCCTCCAACAATACCTTTGGGACGACCAGTCCATTTTGCAAAACTGACCGGGGTGGATAATTCTCGATGTAGCCAATCATCATCAGAAAAGTGAAAGTAACAATTTAATTCAGAAGTAATCTGCTCGAAAATGATTGCTTTTTTAGCTTGATAAGTATCTTGATTTAAAGAGAACCAATCATCAACATCTGTAAATAAACTCGCGATAAAAGTAGCTTCTCTTAGTGGAGCTCGCCCATCACCTTCTCTACTAATTGAAATAAATAGCGACCCAAATATTTTAGAAACTACTTGCAGATGCTCTGGGCAATTGCTGGGCAAAGCCTCACGATTAATTGCTCCATAAAAAACTATAGCTCCACTTGGCTTAGATAAATTCTTTAACTTCTTATAATAATTTCTTGGCATGCCATGACGAATTGGCAACAAAGTCAATAAAGACTGGGGAGGAAGTGAAAAAATCACATCATTGGATTGCAATAAACGTTTTGAATTATTCTTACTAACAATTTCTACTTCCCACAACTTTTCTGGAGCTAATGATTTCAATCCAACTACTTTTTGACTTAGTAATAAATTCCCTCCATCCCGATTAAAACAAGCTGATAAATAATCGCTCATTTTTTGCATAGAACCTGATAAATGCCATAAGCCAAGAGGTTCCTGTGCCATTTGAAGAACGGTTGCTCCATATAAAGCGGCTGTTCTTTCAGTAGATTCTTGGGAATATAATTTCAACTGTATATCTAAAAATTTCTTTAATCGCTTATCGGCATAACAACCCGTTAACTTTAAAAGATCGGCAACCGAAAGTGTAGTGAATAATCCTGCGGGTAGATTCTCTAAACGAATGGACTGGATAAAGCACCGAAAATCCCAATAACTGCGTACAGGTAAAACAGGATTTCGACTTGCTATAGACCAATTGCTGTTATGTAATGCAGAGCAAAGATTCCAAAAAGATTCGCTTCCAGGAAATTGTTGTTTCCTCTCTTCCAACCATTTCTGACGATCATGCCAGATGTAAATAGGGTCAGAACCATCTACTAAATCCACTAAGCAACCTGGGTTCAAAATTGTTGCCTCAGGGATAGGAGAATTCAAATATCTAAACAATCGTTCATGAATGCCTCCAGGCTCCAATCCTGCGACTTGAGTGGCTCCTACATCAAACACATAATGACCTCGACGAAAAGTACCTGCACATCCGCCTAACTGGGAATGGGCTTCTATTAAGGTTACGGGGATTCCTTCGTGAGCAAGTAAGGATGCCGCAGTTAAGCCGGCTATGCCGCCTCCAACAACAATTACTGATTCGTCTTGTATCATTCAATAAATTTTAAAAATTAAACAATAATCAATGCAAGAGTTAATTGTTAATGAACTGAGAAAGGAAAAAAACATTTTCCCAGAAACAGAAATAAAAACAATCGTTCCTGTTTCTGGAGGAAGTATCCATAAATCCTGGCATATAGAACTGAAAAATGGAAAACACTTTTTTGCAAAGACAACTGCTAAAGAAAAATTTGAAATGCTTAAGTTCGAAGTTCAGTGCTTAGAAGAACTTACAAAATTTGCTAATAAAGAGCTCCTTGAAATACCCCACCCAATTAGCATAAAACAATTAAACCAATTCTCCATACTGCTTTTACCTTGGTTGGATCTAAGAAATAGAAATCAAACTAATTTAGGAAAAGGTCTGGCTATGCTTCATAAGAATTCTGAAAATAATAACCAAGAAAAATTTGGATGGCCAAATGATGGATTTATAGGTTCAAATTTGCAAAAAGGAGGATGGATGAAGAATTGGGGGGAGTTTTTTGTAGAATTTAGATTAAAGCCACAACTATCTCTAGCCGCAAAACAAGGAAAAATAAATGGTGATTTCCAAAGATTTTTAGGCAAAGTAATATCCTTTTTAAATCAACATGACCCCAAACCTGCTTTAGTTCATGGTGATTTATGGGGAGGTAATGTTGCAACTAATAAAAATAATAAAGGTATTTTGTTTGACCCTGCTTCTTATTGGGCAGACAAGGAAGTCGATATAGCAATGACTTATCTATTTGGTGGATTCACTAATGATTTTTATAATGCATATAATGAAATATCTCCTCAGTCTGAGTTAGCAATTAAAAGGATTGATATTTATAATCTTTATCATTTAATAAATCATGCAAATATATTTGGAGGTTCTTATATAAACCAAAGTTTATTGATGATGAAGAAATTAAACCTTTACCTGAGTTAATCAACCTAAATACTCTTGTCTAAGATTCTGAACTTTCTCTACCACCGCATTTCTTTTTTCACTAGTTGTAAGATTCTGCCAACACCATTGGCATAGAACAACAACTCCAAGTAGTTCAAGCAATCCAGGCAAAATTGGGAAGAAATTAATAGTGTCAATTACTATTTTTATTAGTACTTGAGCAAGTATTACGATGGCGACAATGCCTGCGGCCTTGCCATATTTACCCATCTGAGTCCAATCAATTTTGCTTAGGGTCTCATTGAGCTTGTTCATAACCTCACCGGAACGTTCGGAGAAGCCACTGCCTTGAGTAGTATTTGAGCCTTCTTTTGACTCTGAAGGAGCATCTGACATGAACGCAAACTCTAATCAAGTACTTTTTTTTAGCCTATCGAAATAATCTTTTTTATGCCAGGGTAACAATACAGATAATTCCGAACCTGAATAGAGAGGATACCGAACTTCAAGATTTACTAATGAACATTCCACGCTTTGTTGAACTATCCGAAGAGAATCAAAATGTTTTGCATAGAATAATTTTAGATGCAATACCCAATGAAGGCTGTGCTTTGCTCATAGGCAAAGAAGTCAAGGAAGCAGTCTCATCAGGTGAAATTAATTTAACTATTCAAAAAGTTTGGCCCTGTTCAAATGTATGGGAATCTGGAATATTCAAAGAAGATGCAATTACCCCCAAAGAATCCAGGGATCGAATATTAGATTTATCCAGAAAAAATCGATTTTTAATTTCCCCAACTGACCAGATTCAAGCTCAAAAATGGGCACGTTCTAAAAATCTAAAAATTTTAGGGAATGCTCATTCACACCCTTCTAGCGAGGGAATTCCTTCGAAAATTGATATTGCCCTGAGTTCAAGTCATAATTTAATGATTATTGTAGACAGTGGTGATATTTTGCGTGCTTGGTGGATAATAAATAAGAAACAATTTCAAGAAATTAAAATTGTTTCTTATTTATTATCTACAAGCAGACTCAATTCCACTCTCACTTAATTAAATGCGAAAAGAAATAAATGATGCTTATGAATTAACTAATGAAGAGTTAGCACGATATGCACGGCATATCTCATTAGAGGAGATAGGAGTTCGTGGACAAAAGATTCTAAAAGAAAGTTCTGTTTTATGTATAGGGAGTGGTGGTCTAGGCTCTCCAATTATTATTTATCTAGCTGCTGCTGGTATAGGAAGAATTGGGATTGTCGATTTTGATATAGTTGAAGAATCAAATTTACAAAGACAAGTAATACATGGGAATAATGCAGTTGGTAGATTAAAGGTTGATTCTGCTAGAGAAAGGATTCTTGAAATAAATCCAAATTGCGAAGTTAATACCTTTGAAGAGATTCTAAATAAAAATAATGCTATAGAGATAATTAAAGAATTTGACATAATTTGTGATTGCAGTGATAATTTCCCAACTAAGTATTTAATAAATGATGCTTGCGTGATACTAGACAAACCAATGATATATGGCTCAATAGCCAAATTTGAAGGACATGCGTCAGTTTTCAACTTGAACTCTAGAAGTCCTAATCTAAGGGATCTAATTCCTGAGCCCCCAGCAAGTGAACTTCTTCCTAGCTGTTCCGAAGGAGGCGTGATAGGTGTTTTACCAGGAATTATAGGATTAATTCAAGCTACAGAAGTAATAAAAATTATATTAAATATAGGAGATACTCTAGACGGAAGACTTTTAGTGTTCAATGCACTTAAGATGAAATTTAAAGAATTAAATATTAAATCTAACGGAACAAAAAATTATATAAATAAATTAATCGAATATGAGGGTTTCTATTTTAATAAGAGAGAACTCACTAAAATAAACTCTATAGAAAATATTTCAATAAAAGATTTGCAATGTCTTTTAGAAAGTGGGATTAATAATTTACTATTAATAGATGTAAGAAGTGAGTCTGAGCATAAATTAAAATCTATAGAGAATTCAAAACTATTTCCTTTAAATACAATTAATGATGAAAGTTCAATTCCAACTATAAGAAAACTTGGAAAAGGCAAAAAAATTTATGTTCACTGCAAAACTGGTAAAAGATCTATACAAGCAATTCTCAAGCTCAAGGAAGAAGGTATTAATTGTATAAATGTTGAAGGAGGAATAGAAGCCTGGGAGAAGGAAAATATGTAATAGATATTATATTAATCAATAATCAACGCCACGTTTTAAATCTACCCCACTCTCAGCGTAGTGTTTATGACATACCATTTCAGAGTGAACACTAGCCAAATCAAAGTATGCAGGTTGGTTCTTACATCTTCCAGTAATTATTACTTCTGTGTCAGATGGCTTACGTAATAATGTTTGCACAATTGGTTCAACAGGAAGCAATTCCAAGTCAATAGTTGGGTTTAATTCATCCAAGATTACAGTTTTATAAAGGCCGCTAGAGATAGCCGCACTTGCTATCTCCCATGCTCTTTCTGCTTCTACATAGTCAATAGGTTGTTGCTGGCCTCTCCAAACTATTGCATCTCTACCAGATCTAAGATGATCAACCAAATGTGGATAAATCTCACGTAAAGCAGCTATTGCAGCATCTTCTGTATAACCGCTACCACCCTTCAGCCACTGCAATATCAATACTCTATGACTCTTGTCTTGGCTAATCCCGCGCCCAATAGCTTGCAAAGCTTTACCAAGAGCGCTAGTAGATTTCCCTTTGCCTTCCCCTGTATATATTTCTATTCCACCTAGATTTGAAGGAATTGCAATGTTTTCATTCATCCCTGGTCGACGATGAGCTTTCATTTCAGAATGTAATTGTGCAATTTTTATTAACCCAATGGGAGCAGCTCTGCCAGTGACAATAATCTCCATTCCATTAGGCCTTGCGGCAAGTGTTTTCCCAACCTCTTCTACGGGTAATAAGCCCAAAGCCAATACAGGGTTTAATTCATCAAGTACAACAACTGAATAAAGAGCACTTGCAATAGCCCCTTTTGCAATATCCCATCCTCTTTGAGCCTCTTGAATATCAAATTTTGTAGATTCCTCGGCAGTAAAAAAATCTGCTCTTCCCGTCCTAACTTGATCGATTAAATGGGGGAAACCCTGCTGCAAAGCATCTATTGCTGGATCTTCGTCATAGGATCTTTCAGGTCCTTTAAGAAATCGGAGAAGGAGAACTCTTGTTTGTTTCTTCTCGCAAATCCCTAACCCTATAGTCCGTAAAACTACGCCTAAAGCAGCTTGGCTTTTGCCTTTACCATCTCCATCATAAATATGTAATTGTCCTTGCTTTCTTTCCTGACTATCGCTAGCAGTAACTATCCCAATTCCTTTCCCACGTGAAGGACGGTTAGCTTTACTCTGAGAAGATATATTTTCTTCTTTTCTAATAGACTCCATAAATCAATTTGATTTCAATTAAAGCTTAACCACATCTATAGGCGAAAATAAACTCTAAATAAAAACCTAAAGAAGTGGAATTCCCTCTGGTTGAAAAATTGGACAAAACAAAAGAAAAGCAATTAGTTAATCTTAGAGATTTTATCCGAAATCTAGGCAGAGTGTTTATTGCATATTCAGGAGGGGTTGACAGCACTCTTGTTGCTGCCATTTCATTTGAACAATTAGGGTCTGAAGCGATTGCTGTCACTGGGGTTTCTCCTGCACTAGCTCCATATCTTCTTAATGAGGCAAGGCAACAAGCCAATTGGATCGGCATTAATCATCAAGAATGTCTAACGCAAGAACTTCTTGATCCCAATTACAACAGTAATCCTGTAGATCGTTGCTATGCATGCAAAAAGGAATTGCACAAGCATCTAAAAGCTATTTCGGAGCTTTCAGCAGGTGCAAAAGTTTTAGATGGTGTAAATCATGATGATCTCAGTGAAGACAGGCCAGGGATAGAAGCAGCAAAAATGGCAGGTGTTATTTCCCCTCTAGCTGAATTAAAAATTCCCAAAAACACTGTTCGAGTCTTATCGAAAGGGTTAGGATTTCCATGGTGGGACAAACCAGCTCAACCATGCTTGGCTTCGAGGTTTCCGTATGGTGAAGCAATTAGCTCAAAACGACTAAAGCAAATCGCCTTAGCCGAAAAATGGCTTATTTCTAGAGGGTTCATAAAAGTTCGTGTCAGACTACATGGCTTATCTGCAAGAATTGAAATACCCAAAGAATGTATTGATGATTTTCTAAAAAGTTCTGTACGTGAAGATGTTGTCAAGTATTTCATATCTATAGGGTTTACATCTGTAAGTTTAGATCTTGAAGGACTCGTAAGCGGTAAGTTGAATCGGGATAAAAATAACTAAATAATAAGATCTTATTATTTAGCTTAATTAGATGAATGAGAAAATTGAACTGGCGCCTTTCTTTTTAGACTTTGCAAAGAAAATCTTTTTGCAGATAACTCCTTAATTAAAACATCACAAGCTCGCTCAGGCATTGCATGGTCTCCACAGGTAAAAACATCCACAGCTCCATATCCCATTTCAGGCCATGTATGAATAGAAATATGAGATTCTGCGAGTAATGCAAGACTAGTTAGTCCTTGTGGCTCAAATTTATGAGTAGTGAGATTAAGTAAGGTTGCTCCTGCATATTTAGCTGCAAGTTTAATTGCTTTATTGACGAATTTTTCATCATTGAGTTTATATTTATTGCATTCATATAATTCAAGAATGCAATGTTTACCGATAACATATGAATCACTTAAAGATATTTCCTGAGGAAAATCGCTGATTTGATTTTCACTCCACCCAGGATTTGGATGTAAACAAGATAGAAAATGATCCATAGAAAAATTAAAAAATGAGTTTTAGATTAACTGATTTCATGTATGGACTTTGAAGATTTTAAGTCCATAACTTGTGAATGTTTTTTCCAGTCACCTTCGAAAGCATCTAGATGTGTTGCACTTATCAAGCATTGATGAGTGTTCCCCACGGCCTCTAAAAGTAATAATTGGCGATGAGGGTCAAGTTCTGCAAGCACATCATCTAGAAGCAAGATTGGACACTCTCCATAAATTTGGCCAATTAGCTCTAATTCTGCCATCTTTAATGCCAACACAAGAGTTCTTTGTTGACCTGCAGAAGCAAATCGTCTTGCTTGAAATCCATTCAGTAAAAATCCAACCTCATCCCGATGAGGGCCAATGCGACAATTTCCTATTCTTTCTTCATCATTTCTCTGAGCAAATAACTGCTTCTCTATTGAAAGTCGCCAAACAAGCTCATCTTCTTCTTCTTCTAAATGACTGCCTGGTAAGTATTCAATTTGCAAGCATTCTTGCTCATTGCTCAACCTTTTTTGCCATGAATCAGCAAGGGGCTGTAAATGGCTTAAAACTCGTCTCCGGCGGCGATGGATACGAGTACTAACTAATGCCATCTGAACATCAAACGCATCCAACAATGCCTTGCGATCTAGAGATGATACATCCCTTAATTGAACCCATAGTTGACTTCTTTGCCGCAATAATTTATTAAACCTACTTATTAAATCTAAATACACTGGTTCAAGTTGCTGGACAAGTCGATCAAGCCAATTACGCCTGAGTGATGGCTCTCCTCTTACCAAGCCAAGATCCAAAGCACTAAAGCAAACACACCTCAAGGGACCAACTAAATCAAGTTGTCTAGAAAGAGGCTTGTCATTACGAAAAACCTTGCGGCCTCCTTGCTTATTCAATTCCAAGAAAAGCTTTTCTTCTTCATTCGAAACTGCTTTTATAAAAGCAGTTTTTTCATTCCAAAAAATAATATCTTGATCTCTACTTGAACGATGAGACCTTAAGGTTCCAATTAATTCAACAGCCTCCAGAAGATTTGATTTCCCAATACCATTTGACCCAATCACCAATAAACGATTTTCAGTCAACTCAAGTTGAAACCGTTTGTAGTTTCTAAACCACTTCAGTTCTAAGGAATTAAGTCGAATCTTTGCCCTGGAAATCATTAGCTAAAGTGATTTTGTGAGGGCCTTAATATTGGTCTCATTTTATGGCGTAACCCTATTTAGGGCATGTAGCTCAGTTGGATAGAGCATCAGATTCCGGTTCTGAGAGTCGGGGGTTCGAGTCCCTCCATGCTCGTTAAGAAATTAAATTTTAATTAAACTCTAAATCCCATAGTTCTAATTCCACCAGGATCAAGAAGAAATCCATGATCTTGTAGTGCTTTTACAGCAATGCCAGGAGCTGCTACAGAAATACTGCAACCAGGCATTTTTTGCCTAATCATTACCAAAATACGATGCACCAGAATACTCATTACTAAATCTTGGGATTTTCCTGGTTCAGCAGAAAGATCCCACAAATTCGCATTCAATCCTCGATCACTTGTTACCCGGACAAATCCATATAATCTACCAGTACTCTTTTCTACAAGACTTAAAAAGTAGTCGCTTTTCTTTATTGCTAACTCTAGCCTCTGCGGAGGGTGGGTTTGCAACTTACACCTTGAAAGCAATCTGTTAATCGCCTGGGGGGCAGGGGGATCTTTAGACTCCAAGATAAATCTATCGGGGATTTTAGGTGCTTTTGAGTATCGATGAGGAAAACTGATCAAGGCTCAACCTGTATTACGCATTCCTGCAGCAATACCATTAATGGTTAACAAGGCACCTCTCAGCAATTCACTACGGCTATAAGTTCGCTTAGCTTCTCTTTTATGAAAAGAAGATTCACTCATCGGAGGTTGTCGGTTTTGATCTCGTAGGCGACGTAATAAAGCAACTTGTAAAAAGCCTAAAGGAATAATTGTCCTATTTCTAAGATTAACAGATAATTGCAAGGCCGGATCATCACTGAGCAGTCTTGATTTAGCAGTGATTTGAAGAATTAGTCTCTTAGTTAAGCTATATTCTGAAGATATTGTCTCAAAAATATCGTCAAAGGCTTTCTTATTGTCGCTACTTCCAAGACTTGTAACATAGTGATGAGCCACTTCTAGATCAACCTTGGAGAGTGTCATCTCCACCTTCGAGATCAACATCCTAAAAAAAGGCCAACGCTGATGTAAGGCTCTTAATAGAACTATTGAGTTGGGATCTGCTTCTAATTCATGAGATAAAGCAGTGCCTACCCCAAACCAACTAGGAAGTAAGAATCTACTTTGGGTCCATCCGAAAACCCATGGAATGGCTCTTAAGCTAGATAAATCTTTAGCTCCTGTTTTTCTTCTCGCTGGACGACTTGAAATCTGCAACTTACTAATCTCTTCAATTGGAGTCACTTCTTGAAAAAATTGGACTAAGTCAGGGTTCTCATGAACTAAGGCTCTGTAATGCTCTCTGGAGCGTCCTGCAAGTCTTGTCATTAAATCATTCCAACTAGGAGTCTCATCAAGATCATTTTTTACGAGACTATTTTGGAGGACAGCCGTAGTAACAGTTTCTAAATTGTAAAGAGCAAGCTCTGGCAAACTGTACTTAGAAGCAAGCACTTCTCCTTGTTCAGTGATCTTTATACGCCCTTGCAAAGTTCCACTAGGTTGAGCAAGAATTGCTTGATAAGCAGGCCCACCTCCACGACCAACAGAACCACCTCGTCCATGGAATAATCTAAGAGCTATACCTTGTTGACTAGCGAGATTCTGAAGAGCTATCTGAGCTTTATGAATTTCCCAATTGCTCGATAAAAATCCAGAATCTTTATTACTATCTGAATAACCAAGCATGAGCTCTTGAAGTGGTTGGGATTTTTCCCCTACAACAGGTAAAAGTTTTCTATAAATTGGCGATTGAAGCAATGCTTCCATAACAGCTGGGGCTCTTTGTAAATCTTCAACTGTTTCAAACAAAGGTACTACCAATAAATCAGATGTTCCGCTAGAGGAATCAACAAGTCCTGACTCTTTGGCTAAGAGTAAAACTTCCAAAAGATCAGAAGCAGTATGACTCATTGAAATTACATAAGAGCGACAAATTCGACTACCAAACTCTTGCTGCAATCTATGCAACATTCGAAAAACAGAAAATGTTTCTTCAGTACTACTAGACCATTCGACAGCAGTAGGTATTAACGGTCTTCGGGTTTTCAATTCATCCATCAGCCAAGTAACTTTCTCCTCTTCGCTCATATCGTCATATAGCTTGGAAAGTCTAAGATATTTAGTCAATTCATTGATAGCATCGCTATGTCTATTGCTCTCTTGCCTAATATCAAGACTTGCTAGAGAAAATCCAAAGATATGAACTTGTGTTAGCAAGGTGTCCAAAGATTCACAACTTAAGTCTGTATTAACCAAGCTATTTCTAATTAGTTCTAAATCACTTCTAAACTCGATAAATGATTCATAGTGAAGTGTATCACTTGGACTACTAATAGTAGCAATAGATCTAGTAATGTCTAGAGAGGTCTGCCAGCCAGCTTCCGCTAACTGCGTGTTCCTTTCATGAGTTAAACGTAGTCTTTCAATTGTATAACTCAATTTCAAACGATATGGTTCTAGTCTGTAACGAGCTGCTCTCTCTTCATAAATCTCAGGAAAACGCACTCTATCAATTTCTAAAGACTCAAGAAGTGGGGGACTAACTTGACTCCACTGCATGGAAATACTCAATTGATCCCTAAGGTCCTTTACTGCTTGCATATATCTCTCTAACATCAATTGACGCTGATAGCAGGCTGTTTTCCACGTAATTTCCGAAGTAACTGATGGATTTCCATCACGATCTGAACCAACCCAAGAACCAAAAGTACAAAAAGCTTCTTGGGGGATTTCAATATCAGGGTAACTATGAGATAATGCAGAGATAAGACGCCTACGAAGCTGAGGCATTGCATCAAATAATACCTGTTGAAAATAGTGAAGTGCATAATCAACTTCATCTAACACTGACGGCTTGAACTGGTGCAACTCATCTGTTCTCCACCATAATCGAATTTCTTCTTCTAATTGCAATCTCAAGCTTTCTTTTTCAGTGATTGATTGTGTCGTGTCAGATTGATATTGTTGTAGCAAAGTTGCTACTCTTGTTTGCTTATGTCTAACAGTATGTCGCACTATCTCTGTTGGATGTGCTGTAAATACAAGTCTAATATCCATTTCTCTTAGAAGTGCTTCTAATTTTCCAGGGGGAACATTTAATCGTCTTAAGCGTTGAAATAATTCGCTAAAGGTTGCAGGTGCCGTTTGACTAGCTAAGGGAGGTGCAAAGGGATCTGGCTCATTCTCTTTTTTAGTCTTTGATGTACTAATCGATTCAAGGTAGCTATCTTCCTCAATTCGTTGTTCAAGAATATTTACCAATTGAAAATAAAGTGAAAAAGCACGGGCTGCTGAAATCGCCTCAGCAAGATCCATATTGCCAATAAGTTGAGCTATTTCACTGCTAGAGTTTGTTTGATTTAAACCTTCAAGTACTCCAGGGTTACTAAGTTCCTTAAGACGTAATAAACGATCGGTTTGATCTGTAGGACATTCGCTTCGTAGGACTGTTTTCCAAAGATCTTCAACTAATTCAAGTCTTTGCTCTAACAAACGTCCTGGATCGGAAAGTAAGTCTATTATCTTACCTGAAGCTTCATTTTCAGTAAAAGAAGGTAGTTGTTCAGAAGAGAAATTCGGAGAATTGGATTTTGTCATTATTTTCAAGATATATCTTGATGTGTAGTGGATTCTTCTTGCTCCATACTTGAGATGCTTTGTTGAATTAATGCCTCAATCGATTCACCATGTGAATATCTATCTAACCATTGAATAGCCTGATTACCATTATTTAAAACATGTTGTATGGGCTTAAGAGTTTCTATCATGTCCATCTCCATAGCTAATGGTGAAACACTTTCTAACAACTCCTCAATCCAATCTCTACATTTTATCGATTTCCCATCCACCCAATGGTTAAGGGTTGAATCAATACTAGTTTTTGCAGCAGCAATATCGTTCAAATCGCTTAGAAGAGCAAGTTCATTCACATTAAGGTTACTTACCTCCAGTGGATCTAGTTGTTCTACTCCATGAATCAGAGTCAAAATTCTTAACTCTATTAATGCTGTTACGGCCAAAAGCAAATCACAGTCTGTTATCAAGTCGCAAATACGTATTTCTAATCGATTCAAATCATGAGGTCTTCTATCACCATTAGGCCTCACTGAACTCCAGAAATGTCTTTCATTCCACATGATGCCCTTATCTAGCTGGGTTTTAAACCAACTCACATAATGGTCATGATTAACAAAAAGAGGTACTTGTTTAGGGGTTTTTGGAAACTGTATCCATCTCTGCGAGTGCACCCCAGTAGAACGTCCATCCAAGAATGGGGAGCTTGCGCTCAAAGCTAAAAACAAAGCACTTTCACAACGAATTAGTCGCAAAGCTGCAAATAGAATGGATGAATCCTCGATTCCTAAATTGATATGAACACTACTTGTAACAACGTCTGTTCCATACGTATTTTCAATTAGCTCGTGATATGGGTTTAAAGGATCAGAGCGTTCAAAATAATTACTATTTCCAAGGCTCAAAGTACTCCCAGGCAAAATCGTAAGATTTCTTTGTGCTAACCATTTTCTTAATTTTCTTCTAGGAGACAAAAGCGCTTCTCTTAATACCGAATATTGTCTTTCTGGAGAGGTAATAAATTCCAAATTGCGTTGATCAGGCTCTATAACAAATTCCGATAGATCTTCCGTAACAGATGCGGCAACTCCCACATTTTTCCCGGTAAAAGAACCTGTAAAAAGCTCTACTTCAAAACCTTTTAATAAGAAACGCATATTCATTTACTATCTTGATTGAGACAGGCAACCGCAGATAACATTCCCTTGGCTTTATTTAAGGTCTCCTGAAATTCATTAGTTGGAATTGAATCTGCAACTACTCCTGCTCCAGCCTGTACTTGCACATTCCAACCACCTTTACCATTAGGTACCACAATCATTGTTCTGATTGTAATTGCTGTATTCAAAGCTCCATTGAGATCCATAGATCCATAAACTCCTGAATAAGGACCTCTTCTCTCTGTCTCAAGTTGATTAATCAATTGCATAGCTCTTATCTTTGGCGCTCCACTCACTGTTCCAGCAGGGAAAGCCGCCATCAGTAAATCCCAAACATCTTTATCAGCATCCAGTAAACCTTTAACCTCGCTAACGATATGCATAACGTGTGAATATCTTTCTATAACCATGAGCTCATCAACGGAAACAGTGCCTGATTGACATACACGACCTAAATCATTACGTCCTAAATCAACTAACATTACATGTTCAGCTCTTTCCTTCGGATCGGATAACAGCTCTCTTTCAAGCATTAGATCTTCAATCTCTGTAGTTCCTCTAGGACGAGTTCCAGCAATTGGTCTAAGACTAACTTCAATACCATCTTGAGATGGCTCTGCTTTCACCATTACCTCAGGGCTTGAACCTATTAATTGCCAATCACCAAAATCAAAGAACGCCATAAAAGGTGAAGGGTTCACCATCCTTAAACTTCGATACAAATCAAATGGATTTTCAGAAACTGTTGCATTAAATTTTTGACTAATTACTAATTGAAAGATATCACCCTTTGCAATAAATTCTTTAACAGTTTTAACTGTTTTCTCAAATTTAGATTTCGTCCAATTCCTTTTAGTATAAGGTAAATTTTCTCTATTTAATTTCCAATTCAAATTATTAATATTAGCATTAGCAAGTGGAGTACACATCAAATCTTTGAGATTATTTATTCTTTGAAGAGCAATTTCATATGCTTCTTCTGGTTCAGAATGATTAGTTAAATCTCCATATGCAATAGCTGTGATAAATCTTTTGACTTGATCAAATATCAAGACTCTATCCATAAACATCCATATTCCATCTGGCAAATCATTTTCAGAAGATTGATACACAGGGACAGAAGGTTCAATCCAATGAATTAATTCATACCCCCACATTCCATAAAGTTGGCCTATAGGAGGAACACCTGACAAAGGTTCTGATTTGTATGGTGCAAGCCATTCCCTCAAGGATTCGAATGGATTACCGGTTGAAGTTTCACATCTCCCATCACGCCATTTTCTAGTTAATTGGTCTCCTCTTACAGTTGCAACCCATAAAGGGTCAGTAGCAACAACACTCCATCTACCAAGAGTTTCTCCTCCTTCTACAGATTCGAGCAAAACGCCTGGGGGGTTTCCATTTCCCACTTTTAACCACGTTGAAAGTGGGGTCTCTAAGTCAGCTGGCCAACTTTGTGAAAGAGGAATAAAGCTTGCCCCTTGGGCAGCAGATTTCAAAAATTTTGCTCTGTTTGAGCTGTCCATGACTGCATCATCGCAGCCAATAAGATAAAATCAGATGCTGCAAAAAACTAAATATATAGATTGATCAAGCGTCGTAGGTCTTTTTACCGCTGAATTTAAGCTTTGAGGGATCAGGGTTTTCACCAATTCTCCTTGGATTATGATTTACAGAGACCCTTCCCTCATTAACTTTTTCAGGAAATACTCCATCTTTTGGATGAAGAAATTCAACATCACCACCTGGATAAATTCTATAAATCTTGAAATCCTCAATCCGAGGCTTAAATGATCTTAACTGCGTGCCTAAAGCTAAACATTGCTCTTTTCTGGCAAAATACATTAAGTTTGCACCTTCATTCATTAGCGCTGCACCACCAGTAGGCAACTCAAAAGCCTGATCCTTTTTACTTGACCAGGTAATCGCATATTTTTCCTCTTGCTCTGCTGCATTAAGAAGACCACCTGTGCTTCCTATGCTTTGAGGAATTTTGCCTGTTAAACCTTCAGTCATAGCTAATCTGGGGAATCAACTTTCACTATTCATTAGTTGAAAGTAGCACTTAAAATTGTGATTTTTAGTACCTAAGCTCAATAACCTTCACACGCGTCAACAATCGCAAGCACGAAAAGACTATTAATTTTAATTTGCTACAGGGAAAAATACGGTCAATCCCTTTTCACGTCTATCAGTAGCTATCCCGCCCAAACTTGCTAAGAGCCTCTGAGTTGCGGCCTGGCTTAGTTGCAAGCTCCCAGTACTAGGGTTCCAACTAACAACGGGTCCTAGATCAGCATTAGTTTGATTTTTATCCATACCCTTTAATTGAATATTAGCGGACTTACAAATTATCTGTAATTTCAAACGATGACCAGCAGGACTAAGCTCTAGAATTAAACTTCCACCAGACTTTAATCCTCTGGAATTTCTGTCTATTAACCCCCCCAACATTAATTCCAATTGCTCTGAATCACTTAAAACTTGAGGTAAGTCTGGTGCAATTTCTAGCTTAAGTTCAAGACCTCTTCTTTCCAGTTGCTTAGACCAAACTGGGTACATAATCTCTATCATATTTCCCAAATCAGTTCTTGCTAACCCAGCATGTGATGATTGATTTCGCTCAAGTTCTGCGGCTTTAAAGATTAATCCAAACCGATCAATTTGCTCATTGCATTCAGAATCAATTTGCTTTAATCGCGTTAGAACTTCATTGGTAATATCATTTCTACGGAGCAAAGAACGAACTAGGGTTCTTATTGTTGCAAGAGGAGTTCTTACCTCATGAGTAATTGCTTCTAAAAGAGATATTTGGCCCTGATTAATATTAGAGATATTCTCTAAGTTAGACCTGTCTGGCAGTGTTTGAATATTCAGACTAGGAGCAAATCCAGCAAGCTTTTCTGAAACAAGAGGCCAAAAAACCCTATCTAAATCATTACTAATATCAATTGGTCTAATTGATTGCAAAGCTTTCCTCAGATCTAAGGACTCTGGAAAATCTTCTTCTTCTAGTCTTAAAGAAATCATCTTAAGAACATCTTGAACAGTATCTTTATCATTTCTCATTAACAAATTACGTTCGCCACTCTGTCCTTGCAAAGCCAATAAAACTTGAACTTCAGAAGTAATAATTATCAATAATGGATCATTCCCATCTTCTAATCGCAAAGGTAATCGTTTAAAGCTACTTGAATCTTTCAATGCTTGATTATTAAATGATCTAGATCTTGTAGGAGGTAAAAGACCTATATTTGTAAAGCGTGAGGTCTCTAAACCCTCAGGGGACCAAACCCAACCTTTCATAGATTCAAGTAACTTTGGCTCATATAAAGCAGGCAAAGGAGAAGCTAGCCAAATCCCTCCTTTTACATCAATCTTAGATAAAATTTCATCCTGCAAAGTGTCTAAAGCGGCCCACCAAAGTCTTCTAACAGTAGTCTCATCAAGCTTTCCAACAGGCACATCTAGTGCCATTCGCTCTTGAATTGATTTGATTGTATTTGAATTAATCACAAGCTTTTGCTTAATGAAAGACTCCGACGAGCCACAGAAATACACAATCCAATAGAAATGAAATTAACTATTAATGCAGTTCTCCCATAACTCATAAAAGGAAGAGGTATTCCAGTAACTGGGCCTAATCCAATATTCATAAAAACATTGACAATCACCTGAAACATAAACATAGAAGCAATGCCAACGACCACAAGAGATTCAAAGTCTGTACGAGCAGTTCTTGCTATTGCCAATAACCTAAGTATCAATAAAGAAAACGAAACTACTACAAAAATGGTACCCAAAAAACCTGTCTCTTCTCCTAATGCGCTAAAAATGAAATCAGTATGTTGCTCGGGAATAAAGTTTAATCTGGTTAATTGACCTTGTAACAAACCAGTCCCTAATAGATGTCCTGACCCAATCCCTATTTGACTCTGGATCAAATGATAGCCTCCGCCAAGAGGATCTTTTCCAGGATCCAAAAATAAGGTCAATCTATCTTTTTGATAGTCCTGCAGAGCATATGTCCATAACCAAGGAGTCATCCAAGCTATAGCTATCTGGCTCAGCATCACTAATAAAGAAATGAGTCTTTTCTTAGGTAAAGATCTATAAGCTAAAAATCCTAAAAATGGTATCCATAGAAAAAGAATTATTTTAAAGACTCCTGAAAAGATTGCTGTAAAGATACCTGACAAGAAAATCAATCCCCATTCAAATGGCATACCTGACCAATACATCATCACTAGTAAGACAGCACCAAAAACTAATGAAGTCCCTAAGTCTGGCTGAATGAAAACTAATATCCAAGGAATAAAAATAACAAGCAATGGCTTAATTAATTTGCTGGGATTATCAAACTCATTGCGATCAAGAATTCCAGCAAGTACAAGTATCGAAGTTAATTTCGCAATTTCGGAAGGTTGAATATTAATTCCTCCTATACTTAGCCATCTTTGTGCTCCAAAGGCTTCCGTACCGAAAAGCAATACTGCAATCAGACTTAAAATGGTTAAAAAGTATATTGGCGATAAATACTTACGAATTAGATCAACCGGCGATTGGGCAACAAAAAAAGCAATGGCAATTCCAATCAAACCAGTGATTAAGTGAGGATTCCAATTAGATAATTCAACTTGGCGTTGAATGCTAGCAATCAATATACCCCCCAGTAAAAATAATATAGAAGGGATAATCCACAAAATAAAATTAAAGTCTTTAAAGCTTTTATTAGGTCTCTTACGTCGTAAAAATGAATTTCTTGTGATAATTAAATTCTTCATTTTTGCAACTAATTTTTAGTCTTAATTAATTGATTAATAATTAGTCGGGACAATCTTTTAAATTCTGTAGCAGTTATAGAATCAGGCGCAATATTTACTAGAGGCATGGTTTTGTTCCCATTTTGCAAGATAGGCATTTCCATAGGTATCTGAGATAGCAACGGAACATCATTTTCACTTGCCAATTGTTGACCACCACCAGCTCCAAATAATTCATATCTTTTATTTGAATTATCTGGGGGGATAAATGCAGTCATATTCTCAATCACGCCTAAAACTGGTACGTTCATTTTTTTAAACATTGCCAATCCTCGTCTGGAATCTTCTAACGCAACTCTCTGAGGAGTAGTAACAATTAAAACTCCTGCCATAGGGACCGATTGAGCCAAGGACAACTGTGCATCTCCAGTACCAGGAGGTAAATCAACAACTAAAAAATCTTTATTACCCCAATTTGTTTGATAAAGAAACTGTCGAATAATTCCATTAAGCATTGGCCCTCGCCAAATGACTGGTTGATCTTCATCAATAAGTAATCCCATCGACACCATTGAAATTCCACAAGTATCTATTGGTGTGATTTTTTGATTAGCTCCTTCTCCTGAAACTTCAGGTGAAACATCACCTATCCCAAGCATTGTTGGAGTATTAGGCCCATAAATATCTGCATCAAGTAAACCTACTTTGAATCCCTGTTGAGCAATTGAACAAGCAAGGTTTACAGCCACAGTGGTTTTACCAACTCCACCTTTCCCACTACTAACTGCAATAATTTTTTTTATCCCTCTAATAGGCTGTAAAGAAGTTATTTCACCATGACCTGCATTGCCAATGGAGGGATTAGTTACATTTGCTAACTCGATTTGAATATCACTAACGTCATCAAATTTGAGCAATAACTGCTTAATTTCTTTTGCAATTCGGTCCCGTTGCTTTTGGGCAAAATCTGGAAGACTAAGGCGCAAAACTACTCGTGGCAAATTGACTCTTACCTCTCCAACCCAATTAAGGGCAACAACTGATTTGCCACTTCCAGAATCCTCAATGCTTTTTAAGACTTTTAAAACGTCATCAGCAGTTGTCATAGTTAGCAATAGATGTCGGAGAGGCTGAGTAAGCAATCTCTTGAGATAGCCTCAAGAAAGAAATAGAGTCATTTTGTCTAGATCAACTGAAAGAATTTCATCACCTCCTCTCAATTCTAGAGAAAGAGCAAAAGCACTTGTGCTATCCCTGCAAGATGAAATTTGTACAGGACTTGAGAGTCTTGATGGAGAAGGAAAGTTCCACGAAGAAACATGGGATAGACCTGAAGGGGGTGGAGGTAGATCGAGAGTCATGACTGAAGGGAAAGTCTTTGAACAAGGAGGTGTGAATTTCTCTGAGGTTAGAGGGCAAGAATTACCACCATCAATTACCAATCAAAGACCCGAAGCCAAAGGACACCCTTGGTTTGCCACAGGCACTTCAATGGTTCTCCATCCTAGAAATCCATACATTCCAACTGTCCATCTAAATTACCGCTATTTCGAAGCAGGTCCAGTTTGGTGGTTTGGAGGAGGAGCTGATTTAACTCCTTATTATCCATATTTACAGGATGCGCAACATTTTCATCAAGTCCATAAAGACGCATGTGATTCAGTCAATACGTCTCTTCATAGTGTTTTCAAGCCTTGGTGTGACGAATACTTTTTTCTCAAACACAGAAATGAAACAAGAGGAATAGGAGGTATCTTTTATGACTACCAAGATGGAGGAGGTACTATTTACAAAGGACAAAATATTAACGGCAAAGCATCAAAAAAATCCCAGAGCATAGGAGAGTGCAAATTAACTTGGGAAGAACTTTTTTCTTTAGCCAAATCATGTGGCAAAGCATTCTTACCTGCATACGAGACAATTATCCAAAAAAGAAAGAATCAAAGCTATACAGATCGTGAGAGACAATTTCAACTTTATAGAAGAGGACGATATGTAGAGTTCAATTTAGTTTGGGATAGAGGAACAATTTTTGGCTTACAAACTAATGGAAGAACAGAATCAATACTAATGTCATTACCACCTCTTGCTCGTTGGGAATATGGGTTCAAAGCTGAAGAAAATAGTAGAGAAGAACTTCTTACTAAACTATTTACAAAACCGCAAGAATGGTTTACTGATAAATCACTTTTAGAAAAATGCGAACCTTTTGATGCTGTTAATTAAATTTGATTTTCTAGGTTAAGTATTTTATTTCAAGTTAAATATATAAACCTGTATTTTCTAAACCGATAAGTTATTTAGATAAGAAGAATATTAAGGACTAGATAGGCGAAGATAACAAAGTCCCATCACTCTTCAACTTAAGGCTTTTTGCTAAATCCAACTCCATAGCTATCAGTTCATCTCGATGAGCTCGCAGTCTTAAGATGCTTCCATTCTTTTCATTCATTAATCTCAATTCCAAAGACTCAACTCTCGCAGATCTAGACCTATAAATAATCCCTGCAGCTGGAGCACCAAATACTGCAAGCATTAGTGGCCAATAACCTAGTACAGGAAATAATTGGGATAGGACTAAACCCAAGCAACTAGCTCCTACCCCTCCCAGAAACGATAAAAAAATAGCCAAACCCGTACTTGAAGAGACTTTCCCATTAAATCTAAGTACTTTCCTACTGATGTCTCCTCCATCATTCTTCCAGCCTCTAGCATTGAGCCAAATAGTAATCCCATCAAGCACTTCTAATGGTGGCAAGGGAGAAGAAATATCAATTACCGTTGTTCTATCTTTGCTAGCTGCTCTAAGAAAGAAAACCAATCCTATAGCTAACAAAATGGTTAACAATAAGATAGAAGAGAATGCATATTGCATCTCAAAAAATAATTTAATTCGTTCAATCAATTTACTAAGCCTTAAAAAATACAAATTGGGTTTCTATTAAAAATTTATTTGATAGTGTCAAGTTAATTAAAATTTAAACATTAAAGTTCACTTTCAATAATATCCTAACAATAAATTTTTGGACTACATATGAATCGATATTCTACATCTATAGATCTCTTTCAAAATAATCTTTCTTAAGCCATGTCTATCTCTCTAACGAATCCGGCTAGTTTCATCGTCTTGGATGAAGATCTTGATGAGAAAACCCTCATAAGATTTTCTAGCTCATCAGCAGTTGCAATTGACACTGAAGCAATGGGATTAATTCATGGTCGTGATCGACTGTGCTTAGTTCAAATTTGTGACCCAAATGATAATGTTGCTTGCATACGCATTCGCTTAGGACAAAGTAATGCTCCAAAATTAAAATCCTTATTAGAAAATAAGGATATAGAAAAAGTTTTTCATTTTGCTCGATTTGATGTTGCAGCACTCGCAGCAAATCTAAACATAAAAGTAAATCCGATTTTTTGCACAAAAGTGGCAAGCAAAATAGGTAGAACATATAGCCCAAGACATGGTCTAAAAGAAGTTGTTATGGAACTTGTAGGGGTAGAGCTTGATAAACAAGCTCAAAGTAGTGATTGGGGAAAAAGTGACGAGTTATCGGAAAAACAATTGATTTATGCAGCAAATGACGTTCGTTTTCTTTTGGCTGCAAAAATTAAACTCCAGGACATGCTCCAAAGAGAAGGGAGATGGGGTCTAGCAAAGAGCTGTTTCTCTTGTATACCTACTCTTTCTGAGCTTGACAGATTTAAATTTGCAAATACTTTCGAGCATTAATTGAATTCACTAACTTTAAATTAATCTTCAATCATAAAGTTTTCATCTTGAGCCAGTGCTTTTAACAAAATATCTAAATTAGTGGAGGGATCTTCTGCCTTACTTTGTCTATCAGAAATAGCTATTTTAAGTAATTTCTCTGCCATTATTTTTCTATCTTGCAAACTCTTTTTGCCTGTACTTGCTAAAGCAAGCTCAACTTTTCTTTTGGCAGCAGCGAGACTAATACTTAAGCAAGATGCTAATTCCGCGCAAATTTTTAGATATGAATGATCATCAATTTTTGGCATATCTAATATTCCTGAAAAAGTAAAGATAATGCACTAACTCTAAATGACTAACTAGCTCAAAAGCATTTTAGATATTAAAAAAGCCAAAGATTTACTTCCACCAGGTAAGCCCATCCTTTGTTCTCCAATAAGACCCAATTGCTTCCTAAATTGTTCGTCTTTTAGAAGCAATTCGACTCGTTCAGCAAAGAGTTTTGGATTCTCACAAGGCAGAACTGACCCACCAAGCAATCTACTTTGCCTACTCGCAAAGCCATACTTGAACTGAGGACCTTTACCTGGAAGTGAAAGGCACGGGATCCTTAGTCCTACTAGTTGCTCTGTAGCCGTGCCAGCATTAGCTAAACCAAGTTCGCCCCATATAGCCCAATCACTAAAACATCCAGGTCCTAAAAAAATTCTTAAAGGACCCTTGTCCCAAGCAGATTTAGCATTTATATCTGCGCAATAATCCAACGATCTAGAATAACCAGCAAAATTTAAATGTTCTTCAATAAGTTCTACTGATGGGTCTTGACCAAGTGTGACAAAAACTGCAAGAGAATCTTTGGTCCTAACAAGCTCAAGAGAATTAATAATCCGCTTGAAGTTTTTTAAAGCTTCTGGCATGCGACTACCGCAAAGCAAAATCAATCGCCTGTATTGCTTCAAGCAATCAGGACAAGGTTCTTTCGAAAAGCCATCCATCATTGGATTACCAGGGGCACTAGCACAAACCCCATGTTTTCTTAGTCCTTGAGCAGTTATTTCATCTCTAACAGTGACAAATCTGCAGCGAGAAGATCTCATTAACGCATATTCCCAAGGATCCCATTCTGAGCCTTTTAAGCGATGGTAAAAATCACTAGGTTTTCTCCCAAAAGCATTTGTCCAAATGTAATCACTTTTTGGAGTTCCAATGAATCCAAAAGGAGCGCCACTAGACCAAGCCAAAAGAAGAGGGAGTAGATCGCCAACTGAGACAATTAATCTTCCATTTCTAGCTGCCCAATTTATATAACGCCAATCATTCCACAAATTCACTAATAATCCAGACAAAAGATCAGCAAACAATCCACGCAAACTTTGATTACTAAAGCCACCACTAGGCAAGGCTTGGGATCGCCCTTTTTGGACTAACCAACCTTCTGAGATTGCACTTGCAAATGCCTTCCCTTCTCCTACTAAAGGAAGAATCTCAAAAGAATTATTTGGATGAAGTTGATAAAGTTTTTCTAAAACACGCAATGCAATAAGATCCTCACCATGTCCATTCGATATGAATAGAAATTTTTCATTAGATTGATTAATATGATTGACTGATACTGGATCATCAATTTCGTTGGCGGCATGGCCAAGTGGTAAGGCAGAGGATTGCAAATCCTTTATCCCCAGTTCGAATCTGGGTGCCGCCTTCTTACCTTTCTTCACTCCAATTCCTGTAATCAGTTGCAGGAACTCAATTATTAGATCTCTTTTTCTAATTCTTTTCGCCATAAATGGTTGTGGTACACAGGTGGTACACGGCTAGTACCATCGCCCTGTTTTCAGTATGCCGTCTGTGTTCCACCAAGTCATTACCTGCACTCTGGCTTGTTTCGATATACAGGATATTTGCATTTCTTATCTCGTTCGTTAGTCGTCTTCTCTGACCAGTCAGTTATTGGTGGATTTTCGTACGAGTTCAGACCTTAAATTATTGGTTACGAGCACGTAAGCACTTCACATTAGGGAACTGATCGTCAGGTTGATGTTTTAAAAGAAAACAAATTCCACAATTACTGGCAGATGTACCAAATGAAAGTCTCTCCTTTGATGATGATACTGAAAAGGTGAAGGCATTTGATTAGTTTCACAAATAAACAGACAAGTAACAATTAGTACGTGAGTTTAAGTCAATACAAAAGATAGTTAACAAAAAATAATTACTCCTCGTGTATATCTCTTATGGGGTGCTGGTGAGGTATATCAACAACTACTTACATTTTTGGAAAATAGCTCATGCAATAAGATGCTCTCTAATAAATATAATGGGCAATAAGGATATAGATAAAGTAATAAAGTTAATGAAGACCTTCAAAGAGATAGTAATCGGGAGAAATATTATTGATTTTTATACAATTTTTAAATCCATTGAAACAAGTCAAATTATACATTTTCCCGTTGAATAGAGTCATTTTATATAGTTTTTGATAGGGTATAATTTCAGTTAAACAGATTTAAGATGCGATTAAAGGAAAATATCGATGACTTCAAGATAAAGGTTTTAGGTGAATCTAGTTTTATTTTCTCACAAGGGGAGACAAAATTAATTACAGACCCTTGGTTTGGAGAATCAATCTATGGAGGCGCTTGGACTCAGTTTCCACCTCCTAGTATTAGTATTTCAGATCTAACAAATATCACTCATATTTTTATAAGTCATGTCCATTCAGATCATTGTTGCTTTCAATCAATAAAAAAAATATTAACTTATAGTCCTAATGCTAAATTTATTTTTTTAAATAGAGAAGAAGGGCGTTGTTTCCTCAAGAAGAAACTTTTAATTAAACTGGGTGAGTCGATTCAAGATAAGTTTTTAATACAGGATCCATATAAACAAGAATCAAATGGCACATTTAGAACATGGTGTATTCCGCCTGAGGATGATAGTCCAATAAATAAATTAGTAGATTCCTCTTTACTAATTGAATCAAAAGATGGTTTGATTTTATTTTCTAATGACAATATAGCTCATTCTAAGCATGCAAAATTTATTAATTCCTTAAATACTAAGTCTTTGCTAGCTTTAATTCCATTTTCAGGTGGAAGTGGTTATCCATCAAGTTATCTAAACTTATCCCATGAAGAGAAACTAAATATAGCAAAAGCCATTAGAAATAACTATGAGGATCAGGCTATTTCTTTTTTAAATCAATCAAATTTTGAGTATTTCATGCCAGTAGCTGGTAATCATATTATCGTTGGCAAATCAATGGATTGGCATAAAACAACGAGCTTCTTATTGAACCCATATAAAACACTTTCATATAGTTCTAAAAAAGTTTTGTCGTCAAAAGGTATATATTTCGAACCCGGTAATGTGATTGATATAAATGAAACTTTTTTTGATAAAGATAATATAGAAGATTTATCTATTGATTTTGAGTTTAGGAAATCACATTTTATAGAATCATTCTCTTCCAGGATAGCCCTTGATATAAAGCATAAAAATTTCACAACACCTTCAACTAAGTTTATAGAAGATTACTTTAATTCTATTGGTGAAAAACTTACAACATTGCTTCAAAATAAAAATGATAAGAATTCATACCCAGAATATGATCAGATTTTTATTGTTAATTCAGGTAGTAAAATAATTTTAATAAATTTTGATGGGTTTGAAATAATAGATTTTACAGGGAATGATTTTTTTAGATATATAGATGATTCAGATATAAAATATTGGCTTTCAATTAGAATAGAACCAATCATACTTCAGGAAATCTCAAAACGTGTTTTCCATATTAATGAAGCAGATGGGAGTGGACTTTTTGATTTCAAAAGGAATGGAGATTACTACCCAGAGCTTTATATTTCGTTTTTTGATAGCTTTTAACTTAGGTATTCTAAAAATTACTTTCTATCAAGAAGAAAATAATGTTATTTGAATATACTAAGACAATATATTTCCTATGTCTTTGCTGATAAATTATGACTAATATAAAAACTTAAAAGTCTCTAGAGATAAATCAAGTGGATGGTCATAAGAAATGGGCGCCCTCATCGAGCAGCGCCCTACTGGACAAACTTGTGTGAGGAGTGTCCATTAACTTCATAATGCCTCCACTAGCCTTAAGTCATTAGGTAGAAACACTCGTTAACATAATCAGCAAAATTTGAATTCCTGATTGGATCTTAAATATGGAAAATTAATAATTTCATTACAACGATGAATATATGTATAGTGGCAATCATTATTTTAAGTATAGTAATTACAAGTTAATTTAATTATTTTTTGTGTCGGAATCAATTGAATTCAGCAATTTTTTCAAGCTTCTTGATGGAATAAAAGAAGGAGATGAAACCAATAACGACTTAATTAACAAAATAATCAGTGAATACAAAGACCCTGATCAACCAAAAAGCTTCTTAGACGAACTTGGCAAAAGGTTTATACATATAGGCTTTACAGAACTGTATGAATACAGTGAAAATAAAGATCTTAAATATATAAGTAATATAAACAAAGATAAATGGGAAGAACTTGCAGAGAAAAATGATCTTGCATTGCCTCAATACCTAGCTAATGCAATGATTACATTCGTAAGAGAACAAAAAATGTCAAAAGAAATGGCAACTAAGTGGCAAGTCCGAGAAAGAGAAATCAATAAGCATGTAAGACCTATGGCTCAATATATAACTGAAGGGATAATAGACTTTTTAGAGTAAAGATAGTAATAATCTATCCCTATAAAACTAATATTCGTTATCAGCGACGCACATACCTTTACATCTAATTCCATTTTCTTTCGTCCTGAGACAATGTATACAGAGAATTTTATTATTTTTTAATGAGAAAAAATCTTTTTTATCTTCACATTCAAATTCGTTACTATCTTTAATCAAAGCTTCCATATCAATAAATATCTATCATTAAAAATGTTGTGCCATTTATAAAAGTTATTAATTACGAATCAGGACTTACTACTACTGGCATCCCATTTTGAGAAGGAGATGGAAGATCAATAATTTTTTCAGGAATAGAGCTCGAGGAAGTTTTATCTTTAAGAACATCTTCATTTATTGCTTTTTCATCTTGAGCACAAGCTTCTAGAGCCTCTCGTAATAAAGAGTCAAAAGTAGCACCTGGTAAACGATGTCGAGCAACTTCTAAAAACGTTAATGGTAAAGATTCAGAAGCAGCATCTTTCAATGCAGGATTATTTCTACGATGCTCTTGTTCGTCTTGGATAGCACTTATAAATCTCTGGGTCACCTCATGCTTAGTTGTTGCTTTGATTAAGGTGTCATTATCTCGAAAACCATTACTAGTTTCCTGTTGCAAATCTTGTATACGCCTCTCAAGACTTTCTAGAACCTCTTCAACTTCTTTAGAGATATGGGCTAATTGGCCATCAGAAAGATTAGGCAATTCAGCAACATATACCTTGCCATGATCTCTCAGTGTCAAGAATGTTGGCCTAGGCCCTTGACGCATTGAATCTGATTCACCCCCTAGAGGTCTTCTTGGAGGTGTTGGTCCTGCAGAGCTTCTCCTACGGGTTAGCCGCTGTTGATTTTCAAAAGGCATTGCACTAATTCGAGATCTAACTACGCAGCTTCCGAAAAAATATTCGGCTTGCTTTTAGATGATTTTAGGATATTAATCCTAAGAATATATCAATAGACTAATTACTGTTTAACTCCGATGCAAAGTGAAGTTCAAACCTTATGCAAAATAAATAAATCAAAAAGGTAATCCAATCAATTTCTGATGATCTCGAGAAGATTCTTCAACACGACCCATATTCCAGGCGGAGAGACCAAACCGACTGCATATATCTATAGATGGGTTTACTGTTTCAGATGGAAGAACTACGCAAAAACCGACACCTAAGTTGAATGTATTCCAAAGATCAGAAACTGGAATCTGGCCTGCTTTTTCTAGCCATCTAAAAATCGAAGGAATTTCCCAAGACTTTGTATCAATTGCTGCTCTTAATCCTGATGGCAGACATCTAGGAAGATTTTCTGGCAATCCTCCTCCAGTTATATGAGCCATCCCATGGATAGGAATTTGAGCTTTCAACAAAGATTGAATAAGCTTTACGTAAATCAAAGTTGGAGAAAGCAACTTATCAACTAAGGAAACTTTGTCTTTATCTAAAAAGATTTGGTCTATGTCTTTTTGCTGAGACAAAATTTTTCGAACCAGACTAAAACCGTTGCTATGAATCCCACTACTTTGAATTGCAAGGATTTGATCGCCAGCACGAATTAAATGACCATCGATTAATTTTTCTGCTTCTACAACACCAACACAAAAACCTGCTAGATCATATTTATCTTTCTCATAAAAACCTGGCATTTCTGCTGTTTCTCCTCCTAACAACGAACAGCCAGAATCTTTACAGCCATTAGCAATTCCTTCAATCACTTTTACTAATGATTGAGGAGAAAGAGTGCCAGTAGCAATGTAATCAAGGAAAAATAAAGGTTTTGCGCCATTTGTTATTACATCATTTACGCACATTGCGACTAAATCTATTCCAACTTCAAAATGTCTTTGATGTTGTTGGGCTAATTCCAGCTTTGTTCCAACGCCATCTGTACCCGCCACCAAAACAGGGCTCTTATATCCCTCTGGGATTCTTATACAGCCTCCAAATCCACCCAAACCTCCAAGAACCTGAGGTTGATGAGTTGATTCAACACTTGAAGTAATTTGAGCAACAAAATTTCTTCCTGCCTGTACATCAACGCCAGATGTTTTGTAATCCATAGTTGCTTGTAATCCTCCTATTACTTGGAATTTAACCTTCCTCAGAAAGGAAATTTGGTTCAATATGTAAAAAGACTATTTGTTTTTTGAAAAATCTCTATAGAGAAGCTTCTTTAATTTAATTTTAGAACATGCGGAACTTACTCATCTTAAAAACAAAAAAGGAACTAGAAGAATGGCGAAAGAACCAATTAGATGAAGTCACATTTGTTCCTACAATGGGATGCCTCCATGATGGGCATAAAAAACTAATCGAAGCAGCCAAAAGAAAGAAAAAGCAGAAATCCCGTACAGTTTTAGTAAGTATTTTTGTAAATCCATTGCAGTTTGGAGATAATGAAGATTTTGAAAAATACCCAAGAAACTTGAGACAAGATTCTCAAATAGCATATGAAGCAGGAGCACATGCTATTTGGACGCCTTCATTTGAAGATCTTTTCCCTGGAGGAATAGGTGCTCATTTCTCAATAGAAGCACCGAAACTACTCAAATCTCAACTCTGCGGGAAAAAGAGAAATGGACATTTTGATGGAGTCGCAACAATAGTATTAAAACTTTTAACTCTTATTAAGCCAAATTATCTTGTCTTAGGAGAAAAAGACTGGCAGCAATTAATAATCTTAAAAAAGCTGATAGTAGATTTAAATCTAAATATCAAAGTTGAAAGTGTTGCGACTCATAGAGATTCAGATGGACTGGCTACCAGTTCAAGAAACAAATATTTAAATACAAGCGAACGTACACAAGCATTAACACTTTCCAGGGAATTAAAGAAAATTTCCAATAGTTTTTTTAAAGAAAATGTACTAAATCTCGAAACCCTCAAAACTTCCTTAATGAATAATAATCTAAATGTTGAGTATGTTGAAAATGTTGACCCAGAATCTCTCAAGCCAATAAGAGATCCATCAAAATTATCTCTTCTTGCTGCAGCGGTACACATTGGGAACACACGACTTATTGATCACACATTTCTTATGACTCGATCTCCAATAGTTGCTATAGATGGACCTGCTGGGGCAGGGAAAAGTACTGTTACTAAGAAATTCGCAAAAGAAATTGGTTTAATGTATTTGGATACAGGAGCAATGTATAGAGCTCTTACTTGGATGATAAAAGAGAAAAATATTAACTCTAGTGATGAAGAAAGTATTGAGGCAGCTCTAAAAGACTTTGACCTACAAATTGAATTAACACGATCAGGGGACCAGGAAATCCTTGTAAATGGAAACAATGTTACTAAAGAGATTCGATCCCCTCTAGTAACTAAAAATGTATCCATAATTGCCACATATTTGTGTGTTAGACAAGCTATGACATCTAAACAAAAAGAAATTGGTATTAAGGGTGGTTTTGTCGCAGAAGGTAGAGATATCGGTACAACTGTTTTTCCAAATGCAGAGTTAAAAATCTTTCTTACCGCTAGTCCAAAAGAAAGGGCAAGAAGAAGAGCACTTGACTTGAAAAAGCAAGGTTATCCAGTCCCAAACTTATTAGATTTAGAGCAACAAATAGATGCTAGAGACAAGTTAGATTGCTCTAGAATGATTTCCCCTTTATCTAAAGCTGATGATGCTAAGGAGTTAAAAACAGATGGTATGAATATTGAAGAGGTGGTAGATATAATAATAGAAATGTTTAGATTAAGAGTCCCGGAAGAGGTCTGGCCAACTCCTAATCGTCAAGATTAAATGATGATATCAAGCCCTCAATTGCATCCTGAAGCAAATCAAGTACGGTATTAAATCCATTAACTCCTCCATAATAAGGATCAGGAACTTCTATTAAGCTAGTCTTAGTTGCATACTTTAAAATTGGATAGATATGAGATATTTTTTTATCACCTGCTTTTTTAGCAAGAGATTGAACGTCTGAAAGATTCGAATTATCCATAGTCAAAATTAAATCAAACTTTTCAAAATCCTTAAGATTAAGTTTTCTTGCCCTACTTTGTATATCTATTCCTCTTTTTGAAGCAGCATCTCTCATTCTAGAGTCTGCTTGATTACCAGAATGCCATCCTCCAGTTCCCGCTGAATCAACGGTAAAGTATTTAATTAGACCATTAACCTCTATCTCTTTCAGAAAAATAGCTTCGGCAGCTGGAGACCGGCAAATATTACCAAGACAAACAAATAAAATTCTCTTATTCATAAATGATTTTGTCGATAATTTATATTCTATTATATGAGAATATAAATTACTATTAGTTAGAAGACTTTTTAAATTTCACTTCAAATCAAAAAGTACTTTATTAATGTATTCTTCTGTCCAGTCTATTCCATAAAACCTGGTTAACATTGATCGTGCTGGGTCTTTCTCCGCTCTATATTTCATGTATAATTTTTGGCCATTTAATATCATAAGCCTTCTTTCTTCAGCAATTTCACTTGCATTTCTCAAAAGCTCAAGAAATAAATTTAAATAGTCTTGAAAAGCAGGTTTAATCACTGTAGAAATAAGTGCATCTCCATCTACACCTAAAGGTATTCTTGTCCACAAGAATCCTGGTGAAAAGTATTGCTGAGCTTCTTCAGGAATTGGACCTCCATATGGTAAACGCGTTTGCCATTTCTGATGTAAAGGTAATAATTTATCCCAAACTTTTGATGTATGCTCTTTATCATTTTTGACAGCAGGTTGAAGATCTAAAGCTAAAAGATGGCCAGATGGAAGACTTACAAAATCAGCACCAAAAAAAGGAAGATCATATTGTGGAGAAGGAGCAATTACAAAATTCAATACTGATGCTATACCTGGTGCCTCAAGGCAGACTGCTCTTGCTTGTCTAATTTTATTTGTCTTACATGCCCATGTCGAAGTCATTGCAAGAAGTGACTTACCTTTAGCTCCTATATCAACTTCTTTATCAAGAAACTCATCTTGTATCGGATAAGGTTTTAATTTTAAAAAACAAAGCTGATCAATAGCATAATCTAAAAAAAATTTCCATCGCCAATTAGGGAAAGTTATACTATCTAAACTTGATTGACGCTGTGTATCCATAAATTTAAATAGAGCAATAAAAAAATGAATTATATCTAACTAGATGGAAAAAGAAATTCATGAAGGAATTTATCAGACCAATCTTTTCCAAAAAAACCAGTAAATAGACCATGGGCAGGATCTTTCTCTGCACTATATTTGTCATAATTAACATGCAAATTCTCAATCTCTTCTACTGTCAAAGCAAGTGCTTTATTTCTACTCTTACTTTGAATTTTCCAATATAAATCGAGAAAAGAGCTGAAAATTAAAGGGAGCGTTTCTTGAGCTTGACTAATACCTCCTTTGCAAAAAAGAACCCATGGAGAGAAATATTGCTTTGGATCATATGCAAACATTTCCTGCTTCGAGTTAAATTCTGGATATTGATTCTTAAGGGACTCAAGTTCTTGAAAGTAATGATCAAAATAAAGATGATCTTGGATTAATGGCTGAAAATCAAGAACTGCTACTAATCTTTTTCTCTTCCCAAACCATAAAAGGTCAATGCCCATTATTGGTTGGTCTTTTTCATAAACTGGATAAGCAACTGAATTCAAAACTTGTAGATTTTCGCCTGCGTCTAAACTGGTAGTCCTCCAGCGCCTAAATCCAGGTACATTCCACAACCAACTTCTAATTTTTGATTCTCTATTAATAGAAAAATATTCACTAAATTCCATAGGTATCTCTAGTAAATCGCCTCCGTGGTTCCGAATACTTTCATGTAATTCCTCAAGCAAATGATTAAACATTAAAGATAGATCTCTAAAAATGGCAAAGAGTTTACTTACCAATGAACAAATCTACTATAAATCAAATTGATATAAACGTGCATTTGAAGACTATTTATTAAATACTAACTTAAAGAATGGATTCTATTCTGTACTTCCTTTTCTATTGTTTTTGGTCAAATACCTAAATAGGACTTTACCTATTGATGCTATCAGATTACCTTCTAACTCCTGAAAAATATTCATGTTGTAAGTAAATGCTTTATTTGCCTCTTCAATTATTAAATCTGCCATTCCTTGATCTATTGATAAGGAATTAAGAGTTTTCCGATAATTATCTTTAAAAGCTTTTTCATCGTCAATTCCATTAAAGATATAGAAATTTAATCCATCATTATTTGATAAATCTAAAGATCTTTGTGTAATCTTTTTAAGCATCTTGCCACCTGATAGGTCTCCTATATAGCGACTATAATGATGGCCAATTAACAACTCAGGCTGTTCTTGCCCTATTTGATTAATTCGGTCGACATAAACTTGCGCCGAAGAAGACATTTTTAGAGAACTTTGCCAATCTATACCGAAATAAAAATTCAAATCTTTCTCTAAAGCATTTCGCCGATTTAATTCTTTGAAATTGATATTAGAAACTATGGGATGCCCTTCTGAGGCAAGCCTAGTTATTTGATCTTCCATTGCCGAATAAACAAAATATAAATCTGCTAACAATTTTCGATAGGAGTTTTTTTCAACTACCCCTTTCAAGAAACAACTAATAAAGCCAGTGTTTTCGGCCATCGTATGGGACTTTTTCGTTCCCTCCCGAAGTTGAATTGCAAGATCTACTGACATCAGGACTTGTTCATAGGACTGAAACATACCACTAAGACATAAGCTCATCTTGTGATTTATTAATCGTGAATAAGCACTTTATGAATCAATTCCACAAACTCATAGCTCCAACCCAAGGAGCAGCAATAAGTTTCAAGAATGGGAATCCAATAGTTCCTGACAATCCCATAATCCCATTTATCCGTGGAGATGGTACTGGCATTGACATTTGGCCTGCAACGCAAAAAGTTTTAGAAGAGGCAATTAAAAAAGCCTATGGGAATGAACGCAAAATTGAATGGTTTAAAATCTATGCTGGAGATGAAGCGTGTGATTTATATGGCACTTATCAATATCTTCCAGAAGACACTATTGAAGCAATTAGAAAATATGGAATTGCTATTAAAGGACCACTTACTACTCCAGTAGGTGGAGGAATACGCTCACTAAACGTTGCCTTAAGGCAAGTTTTTGACCTTTATTCTTGCGTTAGACCTTGTAGATATTTCCAAGGAACACCTAGTCCACATAAAAAACCAGAAGACTTAGACGTAATTGTTTATAGAGAAAATACAGAAGATATCTATATGGGAATCGAATGGGAAGACATTGATCCTGAAGGGATCAAGCTCATTGAACATTTAAATTCAAAGGTAATTCCTGGTAGTAAAAAACTAACCAATAGAAAGATTTCAAGAGGATCTGCAATAGGGATTAAACCAGTAAGCAAATTTGGAAGTCAAAGACATATTCGAAGAGCAATTCAACACGCCCTTCGCCTACATCAGAACAAACGTCATGTAACTCTTGTGCACAAAGGAAATATCATGAAATTTACTGAAGGAGCTTTTCGCGATTGGGGATATGAATTAGCTACGAATGAATTCCGAGAAGTATGTATTACTGAAAGGGAAAGTTGGATCCTAAGAAACCTAGAAAATGATCCTGAACTAACCATCGAAGAGAATGCAAAACAAATTGACCCTGGTTTCAACTCTTTAACCAATGAGAAAAAAAATATGATTTGCGAAGAAGTTAAATCAGTGGTCAAAGATATTGGCAATAGTCACGGGAACGGGAAATGGAGAAAAATGGTAATGGTGGATGATCGTATTGCAGACAGTATCTTTCAACAAATTCAAACAAGGCCTCAGGAGTACTCGATCCTGGCAACGCTTAACTTAAACGGAGATTACATATCAGATGCAGCAGCAGCCATCGTAGGAGGACTGGGGATGGCCCCAGGCGCAAACATAGGTGACAACGCTGCGATTTTTGAGGCAACCCATGGAACAGCTCCAAAACATGCCGGACTGGATCGCATAAATCCAGGTTCGGTAATCTTAAGTGGTGTAATGATGTTGGAATATATGGGATGGAATGAGGCTGCTGAGCTAATAAGAAATGGACTAAGCAAGTCCATTTCAGACAAACAAGTGACTTATGATTTAGCGCGCCTTTTAGAACCTCCTGTTGAACCTTTAAGTTGCAGTGGTTTTGCAGAGTCTATTATTAGTAGATTTTAAATAATAATTAAGTTCAGTCTTTGATCATATTTTCCATCAGCTTCCAAGACTCTAATAATGTTTCTGAGTTTCCCAAATTCCCAGGAAAAGTAATAACAGGAATTTGGCTATTACTATTTTTCTTATAGGGACAAACAACTGATAATCCAGGCAAAATTTGACCTTTTAATTCAACCATACCTAAATTCAATCCTTTCTCAAGAAAGACTTGCGTTGTAATACCTCCTTTACTTATTACGTATCCTATTCGAGGTAAAAGTCTTGCAACCAAATTAGCCATTAGCTCTGCTAATTGAATACCAAAAAGCATTCTTTTTGAAACCGAAGGGAAATCAATCTCTCCCCTACTTGTATATATAACTGGAGTTTTTCCAGACTCTATAATGTTATCTAATTGAGATAAATAAAGTTCTTTTAAATCACGTAATAACACTTGAGATAAAGGACTATCTAAAGCACGAGCGATCTCCTTTACAGGCAACTCAACTCCTTTACAGCCAGAGTCTTTTAGCAAAAAATCTAATTGTTTATCTGCCAATTCAACATGAGATCCAACCATAATTAATCCTTTTAAATTAGATCTATTCCTTTTTAGTCTTAAAGAAGAGAATTCAGATTGATTCATAGGATTTACTGGCAAATCAGCTAATGCGCTAATTAAGCTTGCAGCCGATCGAAAAAGAAACCTTTTCTCGTTCATTAATTCAATAACTGCCTTCGCAAATATCTTTAATTGAGTTGATTTTTCTGCATCGACAACAACTAAAGAATTATTAGATAATTTCTTTAAGAATTGAATGAGATTATCCATACCTTTACTACTCTGAATAGCAGCATTTAATTGTTCACATGACAATCTCAATACATTACTTGAAAGTATTTTCCCGCCACTTTTTTCTTCAAGCCAATCAGGTAAATAGCTAGTGGAATAGCCAAATACTTGATCATTCGCAAAAGAACTTAGATGAACTGGGGAACCATTCAATAAATGCTCTCCATCAACGGTTGTTCTTCCTCCATCTAAAAATGCTGGCACATGGAAAGTTGCATCAAAAGGTCCTAACTCTTGATTAATAACATTAGGTTCAATTACTCCATGTCCTCTTAATGTTGAATCACCTCTACTAATAAATAAAACTTTTCTAAAATCTAGATTTTTATATGCAGCTTTATAGAAAGATTTGCAAATTTGTCGGGTTCTGTCTTCTGCTTTACTAGCCGACATAGACCTTGTATTAGTTAATAAGAAAAGTAATTTAGAATGATCTAATATACCTTCGCTAAGTATTTCTTCATCAAATTTCAATAATAATGGGCATCCATAAACTGACTGAGATCCAGTAGGATCATCATCAAATACAATTATTTTCATTGATACCTTTTATTTTTAATTGACTCTCAATATTCTATTTTAATTATAACCCCATTCATCTGGAAGAGTAACAAATGAAGGATCTAATTTACTAACTGAATCACAACCAAGTAATTTCATAGTGCGCAAAATATCTGAACGTAGAATCTCTATCGATCTTGCCACGCCAGGGCCACCAGCGGCTGCAAGTCCATAGGCATATGCTCTCCCAATTAAAACACCTTTAGCTCCTAAACAAAGCGCTTTAATTACATCACTTCCTCGACGAATTCCTCCATCCAAAAGAACATCTATCTCATTATTTGCTGCTCTAACTATCTCAGGAAGAACCCTAATTGTAGGTGCGACACTATCAAGTTGTCTTGCACCATGATTAGAAACAACTATTGAATCTGCACCATAATCAATAGCTTTTCGTGCATCGTCTCCGATATGCACTCCCTTAACAATTATTTTTCCTCCCCATGCATCTTTGATCCATTTCAGATCTTCCCAAGTTACGACCGATTGTTCCAAGGCTGGTCCAATCTCGGTATAACCCATAGGTCCATTTTCTAATTGCACATTGGGAAAACTCATTAAACCTCCATCTCCCAACCACTCAGTTAACCAACAAGGTTTGACTAACATTTGAGCAATATAAGGAAGCATCACAAGAGGGTTCATAGATAACAATTCTTTGGTCCCATTCCTTACATCACGTTCTCTTAATCCAGAAACTGGGGTATCTATAGTGACAACAATCGCTGAAAAACCTGCCTTCTTAGCTCTTTCAATAGTTTTAAGGGCAACATCTCTGCCTCCTAGTAAATAAAGCTGATACCAAGCTGGACAATTTGTTGCCTCTTTTACGTCCTCTAATCTGCATCCAGATAAAGTTGAAAGAGAATAGCCAGTTCCTGCTATTCCAGCTTCACGAGCTGCAACCACTTCACCTTTAGGGAAAAACATTCGACTACTTCCTACTGGAGCAAGAATGAAAGGCAACTTGAAACTCTGATCCAAAACCGAAATGGATAGATCACAATTTGGTGTTGATACGGCACATCTTGGCCTAAATAAAATTTGATTATATGCAGTGCAATTATCTGACAATGTCTGCTCTCTATCCGCTCCACTATCTATATAATCAAAAACCATTTGAGGTAGGCGCCGCTTAGCCAACAGACGCAGGTCACTTACATTGACAGCATTTGTCGATGAAACATTGGCTCTCATATCAATAAGAACTGATCTTTAATTTAAAGCAAATTACATCATCAACTTCCTAGAAGATAAGAATTGATCAATTAGAAACGAACTTAGAAGCAAAAGAATGGAGACATCCAGGTTCTAGAACTAACCTTCTATTTCCATTGATCAAAGATTCCCTTGGACTAGTCCAAGGCTCCATGCAAATCATTTTTCTTGGAGGGTCAGTCCAAATAACAGCTAAATCCATAGGAGATTTATTTTGCATTTCAATAGATTGATTAGTCTCCAAGTCAATAAATGAGACAGGTCCTGTTGTTGTTGTAATGAAGTCAATACCTGATGAAATTTCTTCTAATTGAACCCTTGTAGAATTTATAGACATATCAAAATGATTGGTACAAGTCTCAGCCAATCCTCTAAAAGAAACATTGGACAAATCACTTACCTTAAAATAAGGATGCAGACCAATTGAATAAGGCATATTTTCTTCTCCACGATTATGGACAATAATTTTTATATCCAAAGCGTTTTCTTGAAGCCTAACTTTCATCTCAATCAAAAATTTAAATGGGAAAAGCTTCCTGGTTGCTTCAGTGTCAGACAAATTCAAAGAAATACCTTTTTGATCATCAAGAGAATGTATTTCCCATGGAATATCTCTTGCAAAACCATGCTGCTTAATTAAAAAATCACCTTGAGGTAATCGCAAAAGATCTTTAGGCAAGCTTCCACAGATAGGGAAGAGGACAGGTATACCTCCACGAACACTTTTATTAAATGATTTAAAACGCTCTTGATCTAAATAAAGGATTTCTTTTTTATTACATATCCATTGAGTAATCAAGCCACCTCTTTCAGGGACAATTCTTAAAAGGTCACCTGTCTCCAAATTCTTATACTCCCAATGATGGTAAGGAGATAACTTCCTAATCAATTGACTATTCATATAAAAAATGTGATTTATAACAACCTCAGAGTTCTTTTAGCCACTTAAGAAGAGCATCATTAACCTGCTCAGGCACTTCATCATGAGGACAATGACCTGCATCTAATACAACCTCAGTAGTCGCCTCTGGAGAATAACGTCGGAAAGTAGCTCTTTTACCAGGTGCATTCATCCAAGGATCTCGATTGCCCCAAAGTAATAAAAGTGGAGATTGCAATTGCTCAAATAACTCATCAAGAGGTTTTCCTGGTGGTCCTCCTGGCTCAAATACACTTCTAAAAACGCCAAATGCGCCTGGGTCTAAAGATGGCTTCCTTATTGCTTCAACTAGCTCATCATTAACATTTTTTTTATCAATATAAACTTGATTTAATGTCCTTCTTATTGTTGCTGGTCTTCTTAAATTCTCAAAAATTAATCGTTGAACCAAAGGATCTCGTAATAAGCCAGTTCCAAGAAATTTCGTTAATTTACTAATCAAGCTATTAGATGATTGATTTTCTTCACTAAATCTTCCTGCTGCATTTAATAAAACAACTCCTGCAGATTCAGAACCTAATGCAGAGCCAGCTGCTAAAGCTGCATAACCTCCCAAAGAATTCCCTACTAAAACAGTGGGTCTTCCAATTTTTTCATTTACATAAGCAACTACTTGATCTCTCCATAAAGGTCCACCATATTTCAAACCTTTCGGTTTGGCACTCTTTCCAAAACCAAGCAGATCTATCGCGTGTACTTCATAAGAATTTGAAAGGACTGGAATGTTATACCTCCAATGGTCAGTTGAAGCGCCGAATCCATGAATAAGAAGAATCGCAGGTCTTGAAAGAGATGAATTTGCGGATGATCGATAGGTATCGGAATTACTAAGACCGAAGACTGTGTGATCTAAGTATCTCCAATAGCAACTAGTTTCAGGCATGCCAAAAGTGATCAAAGACTAGATCCGCTTATTCAAAACTGATGTTAAGCAGACTTTTGTAGAACTCATCAACAATTTAAGAAGGGATATCCCTAATCCTAAAATTTAAAACAAGAAATAAAACCTGATAATGAATTATTAGATCAATCCAACTGGATTTGCCGCAACATCATCAGGAATAGAATTATCTCCTCCGGGTGGTTTATCTTTAAGCACTAAACGCAGAAGAATAGGCGCAAGAAAGGTAGTGCCGATAACCATTAACAATATTGCAGCTTCTAGAGAAGGAGTAAGCAAGCCAGCACTAGTACCAAGTCCCAAGAAAATTAAACCAACTTCTCCACGGGGCATCATGCCTAATCCAACTACAAGTCTATTTGTGGGCTTATCACTAACAAAAGACCATCCAGCTGCGATCTTTCCAATAATTGCAACAATTAATAAAAAGCCTGCAACGACAAGCGCTGATCTACTGCTTGGATCTAATGGATTGATAACAGAAAGATCCATACCTGCACCAACTAAAACAAAGAAAATTGTTGCGAAAAGGGAAACCAGCGGAAGAACTGATTGCTGTATTGCATGATTGTTCTTCGAACTACTCAAAATCAAACCTGCAGCAAAAGCTCCCAATGCTGCTTCCAATCCAATCGCAGTAGCCACAAAACAACTAAGAACCAATATCACAAAGGAAGCTACTACTACTGCACCAGGAGCCTTTAATCTCTCTAATAACGCATCAAAAGCTGGGGCTGCTGTTCTACTTAAGGCAATTGCAGCAATCACAAATACTGTTGCAGCTACTACTAATTTGACTATCGGGCTAATTTGTAAAGTGCCTCCAGCCGCTAGAGCTACTACAACTGCAAGAATAACAATTCCCAAAATGTCATCAAGAACTGCTGCTCCTATTACGATCTGACCTTCTCTGGTTTTGAGATAACCTAATTCTCCAAAAACACTCGCAGTGATGCCAATACTTGTAGCAGTCATAGATGCTCCTGCAAAGATTGCAGGAATAATATCCACATTAAAAATAAACATTAACCCAAAGGTTCCAAATGCAAATGGCAAAATAACTCCAGCCATAGCAACGGTAAACGCCTGAGCTCCAACAGCAACTAATTCCTCTAACTCACTCTCAAGACCTGTTAGGAATAGGAGTGCATAAAGACCCAGTGTTGCGACAGCTTGCAATGATGGGAAGGTTTCAAAATACAAATCAGGTACAGCTTCTCTTGGGATAGAAGCCAAAGCACTAATCACATTTACAAACCCTGTATTTAATTCAGCATGTGCACTTGGCGGTAAAAGCAAATGCAAACCAGAGGCACCAATTAATACCCCAGCAAGAAGTTCACCAACAATCGTAGGCAAACTCAACCTGACCAAAATCTCTGCCAAAGTCCTTGCAGCAACAAAAATAAGTAAAAAATTAATGACTCCAATCAGTGTTTCAGCTACCTCAACATCATGTGTACTTAAAACAGAGAAAAGGGGAGATAAGAAAAATTCCAAAACTTTTTATGGACCATACATATAGAAAGATAAATGACCAAGAACCAACTATTTAAGATTTGTACTCATTAAGAAAAGTTCTTTGACAGGTGTGGATCTGAAGTTACTGAGTTCTTAACTATTGAACCAGGATTAACCTACAACCCTATAAATCGTTCAAATGAGCAGCTCACAGCCATTAGATCTGCGTCTGCCAACCCCTGGCTGTTACGCATACCCCGAAAGAGCAGGCGTTGATGCCGATGGTGTATTTGATGGGATGACAGAACATCTTTTCTTTACTCTTGGCAAACTTGCAACAACTGCAAGTTTAAGAGACCTATATATGGCTCTTAGCTATGCAGTAAGAGACAGATTAATGACTAGATATTTAGCCAGTCAAGAAGCTATAAGAGAAAAACCCCAAAAAACTGTTGCTTATTTATCAGCTGAATTTTTAATCGGTCCTCAATTAAATAATAATCTTCTAAACCTTGGAATTAAACAAGAAGCAGAAGAGGCATTAAAACGATTTGGCATTGAATCTCTATCTCATATTCTTGAAGTTGAAGAAGAACCTGGATTAGGTAATGGTGGATTAGGACGTTTAGCGGCTTGCTATATGGAATCACTAGCAAGCTTGCAAATACCAGCTATAGGTTATGGAATTCGCTATGAATTTGGAATTTTCAATCAACTTATACGTGATGGATGGCAAGTCGAAGTAACTGACAAATGGCTTAAAGGAGGATGGCCTTGGGAACTTCCTCAGCCAGATGAATCTTGTTTCGTTGGGTTTGGAGGACACACAGATAATTACATAGATGAGAAAGGAAACTATCGATCTAGATGGATCCCTTCAGAGCATGCAATTGGAGTTCCTCATGATGTCCCTGTGCTTGGCTACAAAGTCAACACTTGTGACAGACTCAGACTCTGGAGAGCAGATGCAACTGAAAGCTTTGATTTCTATGCTTTTAATATTGGAGACTACTATGGAGCTGTAGAAGAAAAAGTTGCCTCTGAAACTCTTTCAAAGGTCTTATACCCTAATGATGGAACTGATGAGGGGAGGAGACTTCGTCTAAAGCAACAACATTTTTTTGTAAGTTGTTCTTTGCAAGATATGCTCAGAAGTCTTGAGAAAAGAGGCCTCTCAGTTGAAAGCTTTCCAGAACATTGGACAGTTCAATTAAACGATACTCATCCTGCAATTGCGGTTGCAGAATTAATGAGGCTTTTAATAGATCAGCATCACTTTGAATGGGAAAAGGCATGGGAGATTACAAACAAATCGGTTGCATATACAAATCACACATTGCTTCCGGAAGCTCTAGAGAAATGGGATTTAAGCTTATTCAAAGATTTATTGCCTCGTCACTTAGAAATCATTTACGAAATCAATAAAAGGTTTTTACAGCAAGTACGTCTGAAATATCCAGGAAATGACGGGATCTTGAGAAAGCTTTCCATTATTGATGAAGAAGGTGGCAAAGCTATAAGAATGGCTCACCTTGCAACTATTGGTGCTCATCATATTAATGGTGTTGCAGCATTACATTCTGACCTTATTCAACGTCAACTCCTTCCTGAATTTGCTCAACTATGGCCTGAAAAATTTACTAATGTTACCAATGGCGTTACCCCTCGACGTTGGGTGGCTTTGGCAAATCCAGAGTTAACGAGTCTTCTGGAACAAGAAATTGGTGAAAACTGGATAAAAAATATGGATCTATTGTCTAAATTAGAATCGAAAGAAAAAGATGAAGGATTCATAGAAAAATTTGCAGCTACAAAACTATCTGCAAAAAAACAACTTTCGGGCTACATCCATAGGCAAACAGGAGTTTTAGTTGATCCAACAAGTTTGTTTGATGTTCAAGTAAAACGAATTCATCAATACAAACGCCAGCATCTAAATGCACTTCAAATTATTGCTCAATATATTCGTATAAAAAATGGGGTAGCCAAAAATATTGCACCCAGAACAGTCATTTTTGGAGGAAAAGCCGCTCCTGGATATTTTATGGCAAAACTAATGATTCGTTTCATCAATGGTATTGCTGAGGTTGTGAATGCCGATCCAGATATGGATGGGTTATTAAGAGTGATTTTCCTACCTGATTTTAATGTGAAGCTAGGCGAGCAAGTTTATCCAGCGACTGATCTGTCTGAACAAATATCTACAGCTGGGAAAGAAGCATCTGGTACTGGAAATATGAAATTTGCAATGAATGGTGCTTTAACAATAGGTACTCTGGACGGAGCGAATATAGAAATTAGAGAGAAAGTTGGTGCAGAGAATTTCTTTCTTTTCGGTAATACGGAAAGTCAAATTATGGAATTAAGAAATAATGGATATAAAGCTAGTTCATTTATTAATAAAAGTCCTGAACTTCAAGAAGTCATAAAGTTAATTGAAGTAGGTCAATTTAGCAATGGAGATAGTGATCTATTCCGTCCAATACTTCACTCATTAACTGGAGAAGATCCATTTTTTGTAATGGCAGACTTTGCAGATTATCTTAAAGAACAAGATAACGTTAACAAAGCTTGGCATAATAAAAAAGAATGGAACCGAATGGCATTATTGAATACCGCAAGATCAGGGTTCTTTTCATCTGATCGTTCTATTAAAGAATATTGTGATTTAATTTGGAAAGTAAAACCAATGCCCGTAGAAATAACATGTGATGTAAGTAAGCGATAAAAAATAAATTTAATCAATAATAGTAATTAGCTTTTGTCTTGTACATCTGGAGTTTGATGCAATAAACGATTCAACCTAATGCGATCTACATTTAATGGATCTGGCGCTAACTCACCAGCTAATTCTTGGAATTTTCTCTCAATCTCTTCAGGTACTTTTACATCAAATATTCTTTCCATTAATACTTCAATTGAAAATAAATGAGCATTAATATTCTCCAAATCGGCTATGGCTTGATTTATAGATTCAATCTTATTCTCACAAACTTCTGCTGATGTTGTTTCTAAAAATTTATCTTCAGTTTTGGAGCCATGTTGATGCTTCTGCAAATCTTCCAATACCATGCTGCACAAAGTTCTAAATGCTTGCAAAGAAGCCCAATTCAATTCTTGTTGCTGTCGAAGCGTTGGAAATTCTCGAATTAATCGATCATGTTCTTTGTAGAACCTTAAACAATCAGAACATTGACAGGGCTTTTCAGGCACCGTGGTTCAAGTATTTCATTACCTATCATTACATCTTCTATGCCACTAAAGGAGGTTCACCAGAAAAACTATCATCACCTTGGTCTGTTTCACTCCCATCAAGACTGTCAGGCAAAGGAATCTCAATACTAGTTACAACATGAATAACATCTCTTAATCGCATGTGATCAGCGAACCAACCCATAGCTTGCTCAGTATCACCTCTACGTTCCGCATCAGTTGCTTGATCCTCATGCGATTCGGCTAATAGAGCCAGCCAGCATAGACAACGCGCCTGAACAATAGAAAGATCTAGGTCAGTAGGTTGAGCTTTCGCAATTTGCTCACTCTCTTGCTGAACAAGAAGACGAAGTCGAAGATCGTGAAGCTTTGTCATCCAGACTGTTTCACTACAACAACACTAGCGAGAGAGTAGGCAGTTTGACTACCCACTATATATAGAAATTCTGCTAGTTTTTAGAATGATCTAATTGCTGTACAGCAAAAACACGCATGAAATGATTGGATGAAAATATATTCATACTGAAAACAAAGCTTATTATTTAGAAATAAGGCATTTTGAACATCCAACTAAATATCTGAGAGTTATTGAAATAATTGACTTCTTAAAGGTAAGGAAACGGGGCTGGCGGGACTCGAACCCACGACCTACGGTTTAGGAAACCGTCGCTCTATCCGGCTGAGCTACAGCCCCACTGAAATGAATACTGTCTTAAGGCATTATGGACAAAGAAAGCAGGAGAGGCGATCGCAATTGAGACTTTTTTGCTCTTTTGCAAATTAGTTCCTCAGTTGAGGAAAGTCCGGGCTCCACGATGGTCAAGCTTGCTGGGTAACGCCCAGTGCGGGTGACCGTGAGGATAGTGCCACAGAAACACACCGCCAATGGCTTAATGGTCATCCATAAAGCACAGGCAAGGGTGCAAAGGTGCGGTAAGAGCGCACCAGCAGTATCGAGAGGTGCTGGCTAGGTAAACCCCGGCTAGGTGCAAGGCTAATGAACAAAGGCTGACCATCATTCCTTGTTCAGATTAAATACGCCGCTAGAGGTTGCTGGAAACAGCAATCCCAGATAGATGATCTCCCATCCATTTTCATATTATTAATGGATGCACAGAACCCGGCTTATGACCTGCTTTCTTCTATATTTTAATTTAAAAGTTCCCGTATAAATTAAAAATTCCGAAATACACGTTATGTCACTGAATAAAGAAAAATCAATTTCAATTGAAAGGAGAAAGAAACTATATGAATTAATTGAGAGATTAAAAATCGATACAATTTACGTACAAAGTATTAAATATAATGAAACAAATAAACTAAAAATAATTGATGAGGCATTAACACATACCTCAGCCAATTCCTTAATAAACCATGAAAGGTTAGAGTTTTTAGGAGATGCGGTACTTCGCCTTGCTGCGACTGAATTTATTGAAAGAACATACTCATCTTTATCAGTCGGAGAAAGATCTGAATTACGTTCTCAACTAGTAAGCGATCAATGGCTCCATGAAGTAGGCCAAGATATTTCTATTGAAAAAACCCTTTTATTAGGTCCTAAAGCTGCAAAAGACAAATCTGCCTTGGCGACATTTCAGGCAGAAACAACTGAAGCACTAATTGGAGCTTTATTTGAGTGCTTCAATGACTTGCAACCTATTCATCAGTGGCTAGGCATTTACTGGACAAAAGAAAGTAAAAAAGTCATGGCAGACCCTCATAAAAACAACCCGAAATCCGCTTTACAAGAATGGAGTCAGGCTAAAGGAATGTTATTACCAAATTATGAAACAAACGAGCTTTCTCATGTTCATGGAAATCCAAAAAGATTTTTTTGCAAAGTTCAAGTGTCTGGCAAATCAATTGCAGAAGGTTGGGGCCGTTCTATAAAAGAAGCTGAAAAAGCTGCAGCCAAAGAAGCCTTGAAAAATCTAAAAAACTTCTGTTAATTAATTGACCGAATATCTTTTATAGGAATAGTGATTAATTTGTCCCAATTACCTCCTTCAAACAAAACAGCTGCATTAGTACCACTAATACGTTGTACAAAACCTTTGTATCCACGATAAATCGATCCTGGATCTATTACAACAACAGTAGTGCCGGGTAAAATAGGATTATCAGATACGACCATTTTTTCTATAAAACCCAAATTTTGACTAATTATCGCCTAAAAAAAAATGTTTAGCGAACAAGACTGGCTAACAGTTGGAAAAGTTGTATCGGCTCAAGGCCTTCATGGGGAGATACGCATAAATCCAAGTAGCGATTTCCCTGAAAGATTTACGCAACCAGGTTCTAGGTGGATTCAAAAAACATCAGAGGAGCCACAAGAAATCGAATTATTGAAAGGCAGGCAAATACCGGGCAAATCAATTTATATAATTTCTCTACAAGGTATTTCAAATCGATTATCAGCTCAAGGCCTTATTGGAAGTAAATTACTCGTCCCGTCAACAGACAGACCAAAGCTTAAACCCAACGAATTCCATTTATTAGATCTGGTGGGCTTAGAAGTAAAAATCAATCTCAAAGAACCATCTATTGGAAAAGTTTCAAACCTAATTAATGCTGGCAATGATCTACTAGAAGTAAAAACAAAAGAAGGAAAAAAAATATTAATTCCTTTTGTCAGTGAAATAGTCCCTTCATTAAATCTGGAGGAAGGTTGGTTAAAGATTAATCCTCCTCCTGGACTTTTAGATATCGAAAATCTTGACTAAAACGCTCAATTGAAAGATTCTGAAAATATGCAGTGACTTTTCGTGACAAAGACCAACCTATTACCAATAATCCTTTGCGGAGGTTCAGGGACAAGGCTATGGCCTCTGTCAAGAGCCTCTTATCCCAAACAATATTGGAATTTAATTGGTAATAATGATAAAAGCCTTTTACAAAATACACAAATTCGTCTACAAAATCTTGAGAATTTAGGAGACCCAATATTAATTTGCAACGAAGATCATCGTTTTATTGTTGCTGAACAAATGAGACAAATTAATATTCAGCCCAGTGCAATCATCCTTGAACCATGTGGGAAAAACACAGCTCCTGCAATAGCTATTGCAGCTTTAAAAGCTATTCAAAAAGCAGAGGATCCTCTCTTATTAATCTTATCTGCAGACCATGAAATTCAAAATATAAATAAATTTCATGCTGCAGTAACTGCAGCAAAGCCTTATGCAGAAGGTGGCAGGTTGGTAACTTTTGGAATAGTTCCTACTTCAGCTGAAACAGGTTATGGATATATCGAAGCAACTGAATCATTCCAAAAAAACAACTTAATAGGATTAGATATTGAAAAATTCGTTGAGAAACCAAATAAAAAAACTGCTTTGAAGTTTCTTCAAGATAAGAAATTCACTTGGAACAGTGGGATGTTTCTTTTTAAAGCAAGCACAATTTTAAAAGAACTTGAAAGACTTCAGCCAACAATATTGAAAACTTGCCAATCATCAATCGAACAAGGAAAGAATGATCTTGATTTTTTTAGATTAGACAAAGATTCGTTTGAAAAATGTCCTAATAAGTCAATTGATATTGCAATTATGGAAAAGACGAATTTAGGAACAGTGCTTCCTTTAAATGCCGGGTGGAGTGATGTTGGGAGCTGGAAATCAATCTGGGAAACAGGAGAAAAAGACAAAGATAGTAATTTAATAGAAGGAAGTAGTATGACAATTAATACAAAAAATTGTTATTTACGTAGTGAAAATCGCCTAGTTGTTGGAATTGGATTAGATAATCTTGCGATAATCGAAACAGATGATGCTGTTCTTGTAGCTAATATGGATGAAACTCAAAAAGTTAAAGATATCGTAAAAGAACTTGAAGAGAAAGGCCGGTCTGAAGCCAAGGACCATAGAAAAATATATCGTCCTTGGGGAAACTACACCTCAATAGTAAAAGGAAAGAAGTGGCAAGTAAAAAGAATTGAGGTTATTCCAGGGGGAAGTCTCTCTTTACAAATGCATAACCATAGAGCTGAGCATTGGATAGTTGTAAAAGGAACAGCTTTAGTTCAACGTGATAATGAAGAGCAAATATTACAAGCCAATCAAAGTACTTATATCCCTTTAGGTTGCAAGCATAGGCTAAGTAACCCTGGTGCAATAACAGTTGAATTAATTGAAGTTCAAAGTGGTAGTTATCTAGGGGAAGATGACATTATACGATTTGCTGATCACTATGGAAGAGCTATTAATTAAATAATATGGTTTCACTCTACAGTAACACTTTTAGCAAGATTTCTAGGTTGATCAACATCCAATCCTCTATGTGCTGCAATATGATAGCTTAGCAATTGTGTTGGAATTACTGTTAATAAAGGACTTATCCATTCACTAACTTTTGGAATAGCAAATAGAAAATCAAATATTTCCATACCTGATCCATTTGGACCAATTCCTATAAGTTTTGCATCTCGAGCTTTGGCTTCTTGAGAGTTACTTAGAACTTTTTCAAATACAATTCCAGGCGAAGCAATTGAAATAACAGGAACATGCCTATCTAACAATGCAATTGGTCCATGCTTCATTTCACCAGCCGGATATCCTTCCGCATGGATATAACTAATCTCTTTAAGTTTCAAAGCACCTTCTAGTGCAATTGGGTAATTTATTCCTCTTCCTAAGAAAATTGCATCTTTTACACTAGAAAAATGATGTGCCAATTCTTCAGATAATCGAGAATGATCTTGCAAAAGATCTCTTAACTGTTGGGGAACATTTCTCAATTCATTTACTAGATTTAAAACGTCTTGATTACTTCGAGATTGTCGTTGCATAGAAAAACCTATAGTCAATCCATAAAAAGCAAATAATTGAGCTAAGAAAGTCTTCGTTGCGGCAACACCAACTTCTATGCCTGCACCTGTATCAATGATTCTAGAAACTTGTCTAGACAATGAACTCTCAGGACGATTTGTAATACCTAACTGCCTTGAAGCTAAAGATTGATCTGAATATCCTTCTCGTCTATTAGCATCCATTGCTAATGCAGCAAGAGTATCGGCTGTCTCACCCGATTGCGTAACTCCAATAGTTAGGGTATGAGGAGTTAGAGGAGGCGGTGCATAACGAAACTCGCTTGCATAAAAAACAGAGGTAGGAATACCGGCAAATTGCTCTAGTAGATACGCTCCCACCATGGATGCATGTCTACTCGTACCACAAGCAAGAATATGAATTTGCTCTATCGATTTATAAAAAGATTCTTGATAAGGCAAAGCAATGATTCCAGATTGAGTCTCCTTAGGCAAATATCTATCAATCCAGAATTGTGCTGTTTCAGGCTGTTCATGGATTTCTTTGAGCATAAAATGTCGGAAATTAGATCTATTAATTTCATATTCAGCTGCTTTTAATAACGAAGGTGATCGTTGCTTGCGATGACCTTTTGAGTCATATAACTCAACGCCAAGTGGCGTTAATAAAGCACTTTCTTCATCTTCCAAAGGTAAAATCGCCCTCGTGAATCCAGCTAAAGCTGAAGTATCGCTTGCACAAAAGAATTCACCTTCTCCTAAACCAATTACTAATGGAGCATGTCTTTTTGCAACAACCAATGCATCTGGAGCTTCTGCCCAAATAACAGCTAAAGCATAAGAACCTTCTAAAAGAGATATCACTTTTTGGACAGCTTTCAAAAGAATCGAACGATTTGATTCCTTTTGATTAGATTGAAGAGTCTTAATTTCCTTTGCTATTAGATGAGGGATAACCTCTGTATCGGTATCAGATAAGAATTGAACACCTTCTGATTGCAAAGCTTGTCTCAAAAAAGTATGGTTTTCAATAATTCCATTTTGAACTACTGCAACTTGACCTGATAAATCCCTATGAGGGTGAGCATTATTCTCTTCTGGCTTTCCATGTGTTGCCCAACGAGTATGTCCAATACCTAAATGACCTATCGCTCCTTCCTTCTCAACTAACTTGATTAGGTTAACTAATTTCCCTTTGGCTCTTTTACAGGTTATATAACTACTTTTATTATTTGCATCTACTTTTACAGTTGACAATCCAGCGGAATCATAACCTCGATATTCAAGCTTTTTTAAACCTTCAAGAATTAGAGGCGCAGCTTCACGTGAGCCAATTAATGCAACAATCCCGCACATAAAATGACTCGTTTAATTACTAAGTATGAGATTAATAAGAATTTTATAAAATTACCTTTTTATAGTTTCTGATCAAAATCTAATAAGCCAATCCCATACTTCTTGTAGTTTCGTCACCAAGATAAACTCGAATACTTAAAAAGTCAGTCGGGCAAGCAGTTTCGCAACGTTTACATCCGACACAATCCTCAGTACGCGGGGAAGAAGCTATTTGACTTGCTTTACATCCATCCCAAGGAACCATTTCAAGCACATCCAGTGGACAAGCTCTAACGCACTGCGTGCAACCAATGCATGTGTCGTAGATTTTGACAGCGTGCGACAAGTGTTTTACGTGTGGTTTTAATATGTAAAATTTTATACCCTTACTTTGAATGACTGTTAATTCTGAGCAGTTCTGTCATTTTTGGTAACTGAGCAATTATTCCTATCTAGATAACAAGGTTATTGATATTTCATAGATTTCGCTCAATAAGACACATCAACTCGTAGGATGCGAGTCTGGTTTTAACGTCTATGTCTCAAGAAGCAATTCTCGAAAAAGTTCGTTCTATCGTTTCAGAACAACTAAGTGTCGATTCCGGCGAAGTTAAGCCTGAATCAAATTTCCAAAATGACCTGGGTGCCGATTCACTTGACACGGTCGAACTGGTGATGGCGCTTGAGGAAGCATTCGATATTGAAATTCCTGATGAAGCAGCCGAAGGCATCGCCACAGTTGGAGATGCTGTCAAATACATAGAAGACAAACAAGGCTGAGTCACATGATGGAGAACCTCCATCGAGTTGTTATTACAGGTCTCGGTGCAATCACACCGATTGGGAACAATGTCGATGAATACTTGCTGGGACTAAAGTCAGGTCTCAATGGTGTTGCACCCATAACACTCTTCGATGCTGAAAAGCATGCCTGCCGCTTTGCAGCAGAAGTAAAAAACTTTGATCCAATAGGAATCTTGGAACCAAAGGAATCCAAAAGATGGGACAGGTATTCCAAATTTGGAGTAATAGCCGCCAAAGAAGCAATTGCAGACTCAGGTCTTGATATCAATGAAACTAATTCGTCAAGAATTGGAGTGATTATTGGCTCTGGCGTAGGCGGATTATTAACAATGGAAACTCAAGCTGGCGTACTTCATAGCAAAGGACCCAGTCGTGTAAGTCCATTCACTGTTCCAATGATGATTCCAAACATGGCAACCGGACTTGCATCTATTGCCTTAGGCGCAAAAGGACCAAGCTCTGCAGTTTCCACAGCCTGTGCTGCAGGTTCTAATGCAATTGGCGACGCCTTCAGACTTATTCAGCTTGGAAAAGCAGATGCAATGGTATGCGGTGGAGCAGAAGCAAGTATCACTCCTCTTGGAGTAGCAGGTTTTGCAAGTGCAAAAGCTCTATCTTTTCGTAATGATGATCCAGCCACAGCAAGTCGACCATTTGATTCTCAGCGAGATGGATTTGTTATCGGAGAAGGGTCAGGAATAATCATTCTTGAATCTCTTGAACATGCCAGACAAAGAAATGCTGAAATTTATGGTGAAGTCATTGGCTATGGAACTACATGTGATGCTCACCACATAACATCCCCAACTCCAGGAGGCTTAGGTGGTGCAGAAGCGATAAAACTGGCATTAACAGATGCAAGAATTGACCCTGACAAAGTTGATTACATCAATGCTCATGGAACTAGCACTCCAGCTAATGACAGCAATGAAACATCTGCTATAAAAAGTTCTCTCGGGGAAAGAGCGCATCACATACCTGTAAGCTCTACAAAATCCATGACTGGTCACTTACTTGGTGGCTCAGGGGGAATTGAAGCTGTTGCATCAGTTCTTGCAATAAAACATGGAATAATTCCTCCCACAATCAATTATTCCAACCCAGATCCTGAATGTGATTTGGACTATGTGTCCAACTCAGCCAGAGACGAAACACCAAAAGTCGTATTATCTAATTCATTTGGTTTTGGAGGTCACAATGTGTGTCTTGCCTTTAGCCAAATGAATTAAAACTTTTTCATACGTCTGAAACCCCAAATTCTTACTTATTCACAATGGTCGCTGCGCCCGCTTCTCTAGATACACTTTGCATTAACAGCATCAGAATGCTCGCCGTAGATGCAGTAAATAAATCCAAAAGTGGCCACCCAGGCCTGCCAATGGGTTGCGCTCCTATGGGATATGCACTTTGGCACAAGTTTCTTAATCACAATCCCAAAAATCCTCAATGGTTTAACAGAGATAGATTTGTTTTGTCAGCTGGGCATGGCTGTATGTTGCTCTATGCGCTTTTACACCTAACAGGTTATGACTCAGTAACGATTGAAGATATAAAACAATTCAGGCAGTGGGGTTCTCGTACACCCGGACACCCAGAGACCTTTGAAACTGCAGGCGTAGAAGTGACAGCAGGACCTTTAGGAGCTGGCATATCAAATGCAGTTGGTCTAGCTATATCAGAAGCTCATTTAGCCGCAAAGTTTAATAAGCAAGATTCCAAAATCGTTGATCACTTCACTTATGTGATCATGGGAGATGGTTGCAATCAAGAAGGAATAGCATCCGAAGCATGCTCATTAGCAGGGCACCTTAAACTAGGAAAACTTATTGCTCTATATGACGATAATCACATCACAATTGATGGCAGAACAGATGTTTCATTTACCGAAGATGTTTTAAAAAGATATGAAGCTTATGGATGGCATGTTCAGCATGTGGAAGATGGAAATAATGATATTGAAGCTATATCTCATGCAATAAAGAAAGCGAAAGAGGTAACTGATAAACCTTCAATAATAAAAATTACAACGACTATTGGTTATGGATCACCTAATAAAAGTGATACAGCAGGAGTCCATGGCGCTCCATTAGGAGAAGAAGAAGCAGCTCTTACCCGTAAAGAACTTGATTGGAATTACAACACCTTCGAAATCCCTCAAGAAGTTTATGACCAGTACAGACAAGCAATTAATAAAGGGTCGGATATCGAAAATCAATGGAACGCAGAATTAGCAAGTTATCGAATCAAGTATCCGAAAGAAGCCGCCGAATTCGAAAGAATGCTCCGAGGTGAGCTACCAGAAGGATGGGACAATGATCTGCCTTCTTATACTTCTGAAGATAAAGGACTTGCTACAAGAAAACATTCTCAAATTTGTCTAGGCGCGCTAGGACCAAATCTGCCGGAATTAATTGGGGGTTCAGCTGATTTAACACATTCGAATTACACCGATATTTCAGGAGAGACAGGATCATTTCAGGCCAATACTCCTGAAAAAAGATATTTGCATTTTGGTGTTAGAGAACACGCGATGGCAGCGATACTAAATGGAATTGCTTATCACAACAGTGGTTTAATTCCATATGGTGGAACTTTTCTTGTCTTCGCTGATTACATGAGAGGCTCAATGCGTCTATCTGCACTCAGTGAGCTAGGTGTAATTTATATATTGACTCACGATTCAATAGGAGTAGGTGAAGATGGACCTACCCACCAACCAATAGAGACAATTCCATCTTTAAGAGCAATGCCAAATATGCTTGTTTTTCGGCCTGGAGATGGCAATGAAACCAGTGGCTCATACAAAATTGCAATTGAAAATAGAAAGCGTCCAAGTTCTCTTTGTTTAAGTAGACAAGGAATGCCAAATCAGGCCAATTCATCAATTGAAAAAGTAGCCTTTGGTGGATATGTACTTGAAGATTGCGAAACTACTCCTGATCTGATTCTTATTGGGACAGGCACTGAACTGCACTTGTGCGTTGAAGCTGCGAAAGAGCTAAAAAATCAAGGAAAGAAAGTACGTGTTGTATCTATGCCTTGTGTAGAGCTGTTTGAGGAACAAAGTGAAGCTTATAAAGAAGAAGTCTTACCTAAAGCCATTAGGAAAAGAATAGTAGTAGAAGCTGCTGAAGGATTTGGATGGCATAAATATATTGGCCTTGATGGCGATAGTTTGACTATGAATAGATTTGGAGCTTCTGCACCTGGAGGAACATGCATGGAGAAGTTTGGATTTACCGTTGAAAATCTAATTAACAAAGCAAATGCATTATTAAAATAATATCTATTAAGAGCGAATATTATAGAAATATATTTATATTATTTTTCTCAAGTTAAGGAATTAATTTTCTTTATTTAACTTGACAAGTTGTATATCTGATGAACCTTTTGAATTTATTGCATTATCAAGCTGGTCTAGATCTTCATCAGTAATCTTATTATTCATAGGACAGTGCTTAGGGCCACACATAGAACAAAATTCAGCCTTTTTAAATATTTCTTCAGGCAAAGTTTCATCGTGAAATTGTTTAGCCCTTTCTGGGTCTAAAGACAATTCGAACTGTTTATTCCAATCAAATTCATAACGAGCCTTACTCAGTTCATCGTCTCTATCACGAGCTCCAGCTCTATGCCTTGCTATATCAGCAGCATGTGCGGCTATTTTGTAAGCAATTAAACCTTCTCTTACATCCTCAGGATTAGGTAATCCTAAATGCTCCTTGGGTGTGACATAGCACAACATTGCAGTCCCATACCACCCAGCCATTGCTGCTCCAATTGCACTAGAAATATGGTCATAACCTGGTGAAATATCTGTGACCAAAGGTCCAAGAACGTAAAAAGGTGCTTCCGAACATTCTTCCATTTGCTTACGCACATTAAATTCAATTTGATCCATCGGAACATGACCAGGGCCTTCAACCATTACTTGAACATCATGCTCCCAAGCCCTTCTTGTAAGTTCTCCTAAAGTCTTTAATTCTGCTAATTGGGCTTCATCAGAGGCATCATGAAGACATCCAGGTCGCAATGAATCTCCTAAAGAGAAAGTACAATCATATTTTTTAAAGATCTCGCAAATATCATCAAATCTAGAATACAAAGGATTCTGTTTATAGTGATGCAGCATCCATTGAGCCAAAATACCTCCTCCTCTACTAACAATTCCAGTAATACGTCCTTTTACTTTTGGCAAATGCTCAATCAATAAACCAGCATGAATAGTTTGATAATCAACTCCTTGCTGACATTGTTTCTCAATGATATGAAGGAAGTCATCCTCAGATAATTTTGCTATGGAACCATTAACACTCTCTAAAGCTTGATAAACAGGAACTGTTCCAATAGGAATTGGCGATGCATTAATAATTGCAGTTCGAACCTCATCTAAATTGACCCCACCTGTGGAGAGGTCCATCAAAGTATCTGCTCCGTACTTAACAGCTAGTTCTAATTTCTTAATCTCTTCATTAATATCACTTGCATTAGGAGACGCACCTATATTTGCATTGACTTTGCATTTTGAAGCTATGCCTATCGCCATTGGTTCAAGATTCAAATGATTAATATTGGCAGGAATAATCATTCTTCCTCTTGCGACTTCTTCCATAATCAAAGAAACCGGAAGATTCTCCCTATCAGCTACATAAGACATCTCTTCAGTAACTACTCCCTTCCTTGCAAAATGAAGTTGAGTTACATTCTTTTCACCTTTCCGAGAAGATAACCATGAATTGCGCATGACCTTTAAAGCTTAAGAGCAAGCAAGAGGAGATTTGTTCTAAAAGATCACGAATTCACTTCCCTTCGCCGGTACAAACCAGATCAGGTTCGGAGGGTGTGATCTCAGCCAAAAAGCAATAGCTTTATAGGCACCCCTAGTGATAGTTGTAAGTTAGCTATTTTTTCGCAAATAGCTGCAAAATCATACAAGAAATATATTCAACCTAATAACAGATAAAATCTTTCAGATTTCTTCTTCCTTGTTTCTTGTTATTTCATATAACAACATTTGTCTACGGCGAACACGTCTCACAGAGCCAGCAATTATCAACCCTCCACTAACACAAAATGCTGGTAAAGATTGAAATCTTTCGCCGCCTTGCCTCAGTAACAGCCCTAAGCTTGCAAGTAAAAACAAGAACGGCGCCGCAAAAGATAAAAGCGGATTTCCAAAGCGTTTCATAACAATTATTTTGCAATTTACTGTTGGTTGTTAATCCATGCAAGAAGACTTTTGGTCAAAACCTCAATGCCAATTTCAAGACTCCGCTCATCTGGTGAAAATTCTCCATTATGAAGAGGAGCACAACCATCTGGTTTTGACACTCCAAGTCTAAACATTGTTCCTGGAACATCTTGCAAAAATACCGCAAAATCTTCTGCTCCAAGAGATGGTTTATCTAAATTCAAAACATTTTCTTTACCAAGTAAATCAATACCTGCTTTTTCCACCAAATCAGTGAGATAAGAATCATTATAAACTGGAGGAGCAATACAACGATAATTAACCCTTACATCTCCTCCAAATGGAGAAGCTATACCTTTGCAAAGACTTTCTATCCAACTCGGTAATTCTTGATGTAAAGATGCATCTAAACATCTAACAGTTCCAAGAAGCTTTACTCGATCGGGAATTACATTAAATGCATTGCCTCCCTGAATTTTTCCAAAACTAATAACTACTGGTTGAAGTGCATCTAAACGCCGACAAATTGCTTCTTGGATACCCGTAACAATCCTTGCTGCAATCAAAATAGAATCGACAGCTTGATGTGGTCTGGCGCCATGACCTCCATTACCAATAATTTCAATTTCCAACTCTCCAGCAGCAGCGGTAAGGCTGCCCACTCGAATACCAATTTGCCCAACCTGTAACTCTGGAAATACATGCACTCCAAAGAGTGCCTTCAGATCTTTGGTTGCACCATCTAATCTCATCAAATTTGCACCTTGCGCTATTTCTTCTGCCGGTTGAAACAAAATCCGTATACCAGATAAAAGGTCTTGATGTGATGCAAGAACTCTTGCAACTCCTAGTCCTATACATGTATGAAAATCATGACCACATGCATGCATGACACCCTGATTAAGTGATGCATAGTCAAGATTAGTCCTCTCTTCAACAGGTAAAGCATCCATATCAACTCTTAATCCCACTAAAGGTTTATCTGAAGAACCCAATTCAGCGATCAGACCAGTCCCTCCCACTCCTTCTTTTACTTGCCATCCATATTTCTTCAATTCACCAGCAACCAAAGCAGCAGTTTGATACTCTTGACCGCTTAATTCAGGATGTGCATGTAAATGCCTTCTTAACTCAAGCAACTCAGGCAAAAATTCTTTAAGCGAAGAGCTTGGTTGTTTTATAAAAGTCATTAATTATCTAAGTTAAGAAAATACATCAAGTCATCAATTGGCACAGAAGGCCATCGACGTATATTTAACAACCAATCTCTATCTTTATAACGAACATCTAATCCATTAGCTGCAGCCCAATGACTTTCAGCTTCGCCTAGATGACCTTGTTTAGCTAAAAGAGCACTCAAAGCAGCCCTAGCATCAGCAAACATTGGATATTTTCGAATAAGTAAACGCAATTCAGTTTCCGCCTCATTAATCTTCCCAAGCTGATATTGAGCTAAAGCTTTACTTGACTGAGCCATAGCAAATCCTGATCTAGCTAAAAAAGCTTGATTAAACAAATTTTCAGCTTCTTCCCAATTATCTTGAGAACCCTTTACGTTTCCTAAATTATATAAAGCTGAAGAATCTTTGGGATGTCGTTCCAGGATCCATTCATAATCATTTACTGCTAAATCCCATTGGTGCAAAGCCTCTTCAGCAATTCCTCTATTTAAATGAGCATCTTGATTTTGAGGAAGGATTGTCAAGGCTTTCGTATGAGCTTCAATCGCTCCAACAGGATCACCTAACACCAATAAACAATTACCTCTATTACTAATAGCAGCAGGTTCATCAGGCGATAATTCTAAAAAGTTATCCCAATCTTCTATAGCACTTAAACAATTTCCTTCTTGACTCTTGAGTAACGCAGTATTAAATAAATTTTGAAGATTAGTTGCTGACAAAGCAGGTAAAGGTAGAAAAATTTGAAGGCAAAATCCTAAACAAAGAAATAGATTAAAAGAATAAAAAATCTGTTTTACATAATCTTTTATTTTCACTTGTTAAACTCCAAATGTTTTTGACCTGCAGGTGTAACTACTCTTCCACGAGGTGTTCTTTTTAAAAAACCTATTTGCAAAAGAAAAGGCTCAATTACAGCTTCTACTGTTGCCGCATCTTCTCCTAGAGCAGCAGATAAAGTATCTAAACCTACAGGGCCACCTCCATACACATTAACTAACAGTTCCAACAATCTTCTATCACTTTCGTCTAAACCTATATGATCAACTCTATGAATCTTTAATGCTTCATTCACAAGAGAGATGTCAACAACTTCAAGCTGATTTTTAACTGTTGCAAAGTCTCTAATTCTCCTTAGTAAACGATTCGCAATTCTAGGCGTTCCCCTAGATCTTTTAGCTATCTCAAAACTAGAAGAATCGGATAAGTTAAATTTCAATAATTGAGCTCCTCTTTTAACTATATTTTGCAAGTCATCATTGTTATAAAAATCAAACCTTTGAGATAATCCAAATCGATCTCTTAAAGGTGAACTCAACTGAGCAGGCCTAGTTGTAGCTCCAACCAACGTGAATTCTGGCAAATCTATGGTTCTCATTTTAGAAGTTGTTCCTTTCCCTACAGTGAGTTCAAGTCTCTTGTCTTCCATAGCTGGATATAAAAGCTCTTCAGCAACGCTTGTTAAACGATGAATTTCATCAATAAACAACACTTCACGAGGTTTCAAATTAACTAACAAGCCAATAATGTCACGAGGACGCTCTAGAGCCGGTGCACTAGCTATTCGACAATTAACTCCCAATTCACGCGCCAAAACAAGTGCCATTGTTGTTTTACCTAAACCAGGAGGACCAAAAAGCAAAACATGATCCAATGCCTCTTGCCTTGAAAGTGCAGCTGTTACAGAAATATCCAAAATTTCTTTTAATTCAGATTGACCAATAAAATCTTGAAACCTTTCTGGCCTAAAAGATTCTCGCTCAAAAGGTACTAAATCCTCTATTAAAGAAGATGGGTCAGTCAATCGTTCTTTTCCCAGTAATTTAGGTGATTGAGAATTCTCAATATTAGAAGAAACTATTGCCATACTGGAAGGGTACCGATCTATCGATAAAGTTGAAACGTAAATAAACGCAGATGACTAAAATAGGTAACTCAAAATCAAAAAAGGGACGATTCTCAGCCAATCAACGATTAGCCGAGAATCGTTTTGCAAGACATCAATATGAAATTATCGATACTTTAGAAACTGGAATAGAGTTATTAGGTACAGAAGTTAAATCAATCAGAGCAGGTAAAGCTAATTTAAGAGATGGTTTTTGTATAGTAAAAAAAGGGGAACTGCAACTACATAATGTACATATCTCACCTCATAATCACTCTAGTAACTTCTATAATCATGATCCCTTACGCGTCAAAAGACTTCTTGCACATCGTAAAGAGATAAATAGACTAAAAGTGGAGTTAGAAAGAAAGGGCCTAACTCTTATTCCTCTGAGCCTTCAATTAAAAGGTTCATGGATTAAATTAATTATTGGCCTAGGAAAAGGAAGAAAACTGCATGACAAAAGACATATGGAAAAAGAAAAGCAAACAAATAAAGAAGCAAAGTTAGCCTTAAAACATTTTTAAATTAAAAAAAATTCATTAAGGTTAAAAAGTAAAATAATCAAATATTTAATTTTAAACCTCATTATTTTTTGAATAAAGATCTTTCTGCTACTCAAAAGCAGCAGATCAAAACATAATGATCACGCACAAAATCAAGGCTCAAAATCTAAACTGACATTCTCTGGTGGTGGACTTGGGTCAGGGTCAGCAATGAGCATATGCTGAAGCACTATCTCCGGACGCTCGCTGTCACGCCAACGGATCCTATATGCAGGCATTTTTGTGCCTCTGCTGGTTGTTTGCTCAACCGGCTCCATTACCCAACCACGCCTGGAACGGCCCTGGGGATTACGCTTAACCACAGCATCCGCGTGCTTAAAACGAAAACCAACTCTCTCTCCACTCATCTGAACAGAAACTTATTACTATTAATTATCCACTTTGATGGTTCAATTTGGAGATTAATGTATTCATTAATCTGGTTTAAGTAGCGGAAAAGCAATTACATCTCTAATTGAAGGGCTATCTGTAAATAGCATTATCAATCTATCAATACCTATACCAAGACCTCCAGTTGGTGGCATACCGACCTCTAAAGCATTAACAAAATCTTGATCCACTCCTTGAGCTTCAAGGTCACCCGCTTCACGAAGAGACTGTTGATGCAACAATCTTTCCTTTTGATCGACGGGGTCTATGAGCTCACTAAAGGCATTTGCAGTCTCTCTCCCAGCAATAAATAATTCAAACCTCTCTACAAGTCCTTTCTTAGTTCTATGTTTTCTGGCTAAAGGAGAAATCTCTATAGGGTAATCAATAACAAAAGTTGGTTGAATTAAGCTTGGTTCAACACTTTGCTCAAAAGCTTCATTTAATAATCTGCCAACAGTATTTGCTTTAGTAGGAACGGACAAACCAGCATCTTTCATAGCTTCAGCGGCTTTATTTACTTCTTTATAAATTTCAAAATTAATTCCTGTTTTTTCTTGAACTAACTCGTGCATTGATGCTCGTCGCCATGGACTAGCAAAATCAATATCCATACCCTGATAAGAGATTTGAGTCGAGCCACATATCTGATTACTCAATGAGCAGATCATCTGCTCAGTCATATCCATCATGTCAAAGTAATCTGCAAAGGCTTGATAAATCTCAACTGATGTAAATTCAGGATTATGTCTTGTACTTACTCCTTCATTACGAAAGATTCTACCCAGTTCATAGACTCTTTCAAATCCACCAACAACAAGTCTCTTAAGATGTAATTCTGTGGCAATTCGCAGATATAAAGGAATATCAAGAGTGTTGTGATACGTAACAAATGGCCTGGCATCTGCTCCTCCTGCTTCGGACTGTAGAACTGGTGTCTCTATCTCTAAAAATCCACGCTCATCTAACCATCGTCTAATTGCGCTAACCATCAAAGCCCTGCTTCGAAAAGTTTTGCGAGTCTGAGGATTAACAATTAAATCAAGATATCTTTGACGATATCGTTTTTCAACATCAGCCAAACCATGCCATTTATCTGGGAGTGGCAGCAAGGCCTTAGTAAGCATTTTCCATGAGAAAACCTTGATCGATAATTCTCCTCGATCAGTTCTTCTCAAACTTCCTGAGACCCCTATCCAATCTCCAACATCTACAAGTTCAGTAATTTGCTTAAAACTACTTAAAGTGCCTTCACCTGCAGAATCATTATCCAAAGTAGCTTTTTCTATAAACAATTGAATTTTCGAAGTTTCATCGGACAAGGTAAAAAAAGCTAATTTTCCCATTACACGGCGGGAAAGAATTCTTCCAGCGATAGAAACATCTACCTGCCTTTCTTCCCCTTTTGGTAAATCAGCATGCTCTTTTTGTAAGGCAGCAGCATTATGAGTTTTTTCAAACTTGATCTCATAAGGCCCTTGCCCTATGGATGCTAATTTTTTCGCCTTCTCTAGACGAATTTCTCTTAGGTCAGACAAGGCACTTCCAATCAATAGGGGATCATGCTTAGATTATCGAGATTCTGCTCCTATAGGTATTTTTATTTATACAGCTAAAGCAGCAGGGAAATCTCCTGTCCTTTGTGATGCATAACCAATTCCTCTAACTGTAAGAATTAGCTCTGGATTTCTGGGATCAGGCTCAAGCTTTCCTCTTAATCTCGCAACATAAACATCTACGACTCTAAGATCTGCTGCTCTTCGCGGTGGATAGCCCCAGAGCTGTTCAAGGATCTCTGCTCTTGGTACCACTTTCCCTGGGTCTCTGAACAATAATTCCAGCAAACTGAATTCTGTATAAGTAAGACATATTCTTTGACCACCTCGACTAACTTGTCTCCTATTAGTATCTACAACTAGCTCTCCCAGTTTCATCACTCCTTGTCCTGCAGGAACTTCCCTTGGTTCAGCAACAGTGGCCGTAGGACCAACTCTACGCAAAATTGTTGCTATGCGAGCCTCAAGTTCTTTAGGACTAAAAGGTTTTGACAAATAGTCATCTGCGCCCAGATCTAAACCAGCAACTCTCTCCGAAATAGCTTCCAAAGCAGTCAAAAAGATTATTGGAACAACAGATTCTGCCCTAATCCTTCTACAAACGGCGAAACCGTCAATTTTAGGCAACATGACATCAAGAACAACCAAGTCAGGAGATTCTCGATGGAAAATCTCAAGAGCTTCCTCTCCATCTTTTGCTTCTAAAACTTGACAGCCAGCTAGTTTCAGTCTTGTCACCAAAACTTTCAAAACAGCTGGCTCGTCATCAACAACCAAAATACTGGTCATGTGATTTAGCGAGGCCTGATTGAGAGGCCTTTCATCTTGCTGATGCCGAGAAAGATCACCCTCAACCATTAGCATTTCAACATCATGTTTAACGATAACCTTCCAACCCCTTCTTCCGAAAAAAGAAAAGACCGTGAACCAATTTTTTTCGCATTTTTAAGTATTTACACTTAAGTGTAATGACCTATTTTGCTGTTTTTTTGTCTTCGAATGGCCAAGAGAATCCAAGAAGTTGAGAGCGGAGCGACTAGTGAAGTGATGATTGTTTGAGACAACAACGTATGGAAAGACCAAGAATGTAACCAAGCTGAACTGTAAATACCTGTGATCAAACAATTTTGCACCCATAAACTAAAACCAAAGAAAATTGTTCCAACACAAGCAAGCAGCCCTAAATTCAGACTCAACTCAATACTTTTATTCTTACTACCAACGACTCCCCAAAAATAACCAAGAGTTGTTAATGCAGGTATCTGAGATACAGAGCTAACTGTTAAAGAGTCAAACACCAAACCCAAACATAACCCTGTAAATAATCCAAAATTTCTACCCTTACTTAAAGCCCATGGCAATAGCCAAAGAACACTCCAACAAGGCGTAACCCCTTGCAAAGTAAGCCATTTAGGAGATCCTAAAAATAAGCAAACAGATAACAATAGAGAAAAGAGGATGAAAGATTTCTCGCGACTTTTAGACATCATTAATTCTTAATAATCTGAACCCAATCAACAGCCTCTGGGACTGCGAGCAATTGCACAATCGCAAAAGGGACATCATCAGGTTGATTATTAATTGCTTGAATAACTCCAATCACTAAATTAGGAGGAACCAATGTACTTGCGGGAGAGGTACTAACAATGTCTCCCACCTTAGGGTCAGCATCTTTCTTCAAAAAAGATAATTTTGTTCTATCAGTTCCCATTCCAACCAAAATTCCATGTTGCTTAATACGATCAACCCATACTCCTATTTTACTACCAGGAGAAGTTAATAATTTAACTCTAGAAGTATTCTGAGAAACACCATGAATAATGCCAATAAGGCCCCCAGGAGCTATAACTGAATCACCAATTAATATTCCATCTTTATTACCTTTATTTAATTCAAGTTGTTGCCACCAACCACTATATTTTCTAGATATCACAACTGCAGAAACTTTATCTTTATCAGAAGTATTTTTTAAAGATAAAATTTTTCTTAATCTCTGATTATCTTTTTCTAGTAAATTAATTTTTATTTTTTGTTCTAGCCTATTGCTACTTTGTAGCCATTCTTTCTGTGATGTACCTGACCACATTAAGCTTACGATATAAGAATAAGTATCAATAAAAAATGATGCTCTAGAGTAGCGAATAAAGCAAAATAAAATTAATATTGATAATAATTTCCAAAATCTTTTTTTATAAATTAAATTTAATTTATTTCTCCTTCTGAATTCACTCATAAGATTGATATTTTTAATCTCTCAAAGAATTTCGAACAAAATCAGGAGTATCCAATACTCTTTGCAAACTCTTAAAGTCATCAAGTACAGAACCACACCCATTAACTACACACAAAAGCGGGTCTTCTGCTACATGCGTAAAAATACCGGTCTCATGACTCACTAAGTCGCTAATACCTCTTACAAGAGCACCTCCACCAGCAAGCATTATTCCTCTATCTACAATATCAGCGGCTAATTCAGGAGGTGTTCTTTCAAGTGTTCTTTTAACTGCATCAACTATTTTATTCAATGGTTCCGCCATAGCTTCGCGTAATTCTCCTGCTTGCAAATTGACAGACCTTGGCAACCCAGAAAGCAAATGCAAACCGCGCACATCCATTGAATTCATATCAAAATCATCAATGGGAAAAGCGGATCCAATTCTGATTTTGATCTCTTCGGCTGTTCTCTCACCTACTACAAGATTATGAACTTTCTTCAAATAGGTTCCTATCGAATCATTCATTTCATCACCAGCCACACGAACTGATTCGCTTAGAACTGTTCCACCAAGACTTAAAACTGCTACCTCTGTCGTACCTCCGCCAATATCCACAATCATTGTGCCAATGGGTTCAGTAACTGGTAAGTCCGCGCCAATTGCTGCAGCGACTGGCTCATCAATTAAATGTACTTCTCTTGCTCCAGCTAAGCCAGCTTCTCTAACTGCCCTTCTTTCAACGCCTGTTACACCGCTTGGAATTCCAACTACTAGTCTTGGCGCAATAATTCCCCTACCTTCATTACATTTTTGAATAAATGTTTTCAACATTTGTTCAGCAGCATCAAAATCTGCGATTACTCCGTCTCTAAGAGGCCTTACTGCTCGAATGTTTCCAGGAGTCCTGCCTAACATCAATTTCGCGTCATCACCAACTGCCAGCGGAACTCCTTCCTCTAGATCCATTGCCACTACAGATGGTTCCTGAAGAACTATTCCCTTACCAGAAACATAAATCAAAGTATTAGCCGTACCTAGATCAATTCCAATATCACGGGAAAATTTAAATCGACTTAAAAACACTGTTCAGATTGCATTTTCTAAATAATAAATTGGAGTTTCAGAAAGTCTGCTTACTAAGTGACAAGTGTCTGGAACACCTGGCAGAAAGTCTGAAGAAAATTAATTCATTACTTAGAGTAAGCATGATTTATGGCAGATCAAATGGGAATCAATTCCGTCACACTCGTTGGAAGGGCTGGCAGAGATCCAGAAATGCGCTACTTCGAGTCAGGTTCAGTAGTTGCAAACCTAACCATGGCAGTAAACCGACGCAGTAAAAACGATGAGCCGGATTGGTTTAACTTAGAAATATGGGGAAAGCAAGCACAAGTCGCAGCAGACTATGTAAAAAAAGGATCTCTAATAGGTATAACTGGCAGCTTTAAATTAGATACATGGAAAGATCGAAATAGTGGAGAAGAGAAAAGCAAGCCAGTGGTTAGAGTTGATCGCCTCGAACTTCTAGGAGGCAAAAGAGAAACAGAGTCAAATGGATTTAGAGGCCAAAATCAATCTTCAGCTAATAGTCCTAGCGAAGATGAAATTCCTTTCTGAGAATTTTAAAGCCTCAATTTTTGCGGATTTTCTTAAAAGTGCGGAAAATTAACACAAGTATCACAACTGACATTCCAGATAAAAGAATAAATTTCATAAGTCTCGAAACAGGCTCAATCCACAGACCCACATTTGAGTAACTTTCCCCCAAGAAGTAACCAGCAAGTGTTAAAAGCAATGTCCAAATTAAACTACCTGCTGTTGTCCAAATAAGAAAAGGCAAGATAGGCATCATTTCAATACCAGCAGGGACTGAAATTAAAGTCCTAATTCCCGGTACTAAACGACCCCAAAAAACCAGTAATGATCCATGGTTTTCAAACCATATTCGACTTCTAGATAAATCTTTTGGACCAATCCCAATCCATCGGCCATATGTCTGTAAAAAAGATTCTATTCTTTCTTCATTAACCAACCTACCTATTCCATACCAAGGCAAAGCGCCTAGAACTGTTCCAAACAAACCAGCCAAAACAACAGGTAAAAAACTTAATTGACCCTGATGAATATAAAATCCTCCAAGTGGCATTATCAATTCTGAAGGAATAGGAGGGACAAGATTCTCTAACAGCATCGCAACCAATATTGCAAAATAACCAAACCATTGATTTGCTTCTACTGCATTTCCTATGAGATTAGGAATAGATAATATAAACTCCTGCAAAGTCATTGTTCTTTAATAACAAGGATAATTTTTCTTCAGTTCTAGTTGAAATTAAACTAATAACGATAATGTTCAGGCTTATAAGGTCCTTCTACTGGAACACTAATATAATCTGCCTGTTCTTTAGTCAGGTTTGTTAATTTAGCTCCTATTTTCTCCAAGTGGAGTCTAGCTACCATCTCATCAAGATTTTTTGGTAAAACATAAACTTGATTATTATATTTGCTTCCTTTTGTAAATAATTCGATTTGGGCTAAAACTTGATTGGTAAATGAATTACTCATAACAAAGCTAGGGTGACCAGTTGCACAACCTAAATTCACCAATCTTCCTTCTGCTAAAAGTATTATTTTATTTCCACTAGGTAAAGTTATATGATCAACCTGAGGTTTTATATTTTCCCATTTGTAATTCTTTAAAGAAGCGACATCTATCTCATTATCAAAGTGCCCTATATTGCAAACTATTGACTCATCTTTCATCTTAATAAGATGTTGATGAGTAATAACTTTGAAATTACCAGTAGCAGTAACAAAAATATCTACTTGATCAACTACATCATCTAATCGAACAACCCTATAGCCTTCCATAGCTGCTTGCAATGCACAAATAGGATCTATTTCCGCAATCATTACTGTTGCTCCCAAGCCTCTCAAAGATTGAGCAGATCCTTTGCCTACATCTCCATAACCAATAACCAAAGCAACTTTTCCTGCAACCATGACATCAGTTGCTCTTTTAATTCCATCAACTAAAGATTCTCTACAACCATAAAGATTATCAAACTTACTTTTAGTAACTGAATCGTTAACATTAATTGCTGGGAATGGGAGCTCACCATTCTTTTGCATTTGATACAGACGAGCTACTCCAGTAGTAGTTTCTTCTGTAACTCCTTGGATAGAGTCTTTAACTTTTGAATAGAAATTTGGGTCTTCTTTTAATTTCTTTCTAATAGAAGCAAAAAGAGCGACTTCTTCTTCATTAGCTGGATTATCTAATACTGAGATATTTTTTTCAGCTTGACTGCCTAGCATCACTAATCCAGTAGCATCTCCTCCATCATCCAGAATCATATTAGGAGCGGATTCTTCATCCCATTCAAGAATCTTATGTGTATAAGCCCAATATTCATCTAAGGTCTCTCCTTTTACCGCAAATACAGGAATCCCTTTTACAGCAATTGCTGCTGCAGCATGATCTTGGGTCGAAAAAATATTACAAGAAGCCCATCGAACATTTGCGCCAAGTGCAACCAAAGTTTCAATAAGAACTCCCGTTTGAATGGTCATATGAAGACTTCCAGCTATTCGAGCACCTTCCAAAGGCTTATCCGCAGCATATTTCTCTCTTAAAGCAACCAGTCCAGGCATTTCCTTTTCAGCAATTGAAAGTTCCTTACGGCCAAAATCAGCAAGCTTGATATCCGCTATTGCATAATCCTTATTACCAATTGCGACATCTAAATTTGTAGAAGGTGCTACAACCATGGTTAAAACTTCCTTTTTTTGATTGTGAATAGGAGCAAAGACAAAAGAATCAAAGTTCCTGATCTATTAGGCCAGCAATCTAACAATAATTGTTGGGAACTAAGCAACCTAGAAGAAACTATTTCCTTTGGGGAAGAGTTATTTAAAAAACTGCCACAAATAAAGCTCCTTTTATTGCAAGGGAAGCTAGGCGCAGGCAAAACTTCCCTTGTCAAGGGAATTGCTAAAGCTGCAGGAATTAATGAACCAATTACAAGCCCATCTTTTCCATTGGCTCAGCACTACCCCAATGGTAAACCTCCATTAGTTCATATAGATCTCTATAGATTAGAAAACCCTAAAATTGCAAATGAATTATTCCTACAAGAAGAAGAGGAAGCTAATAAAATGGGAAGTCTCATAATTGTTGAATGGCCAGAAAGAATGAATCTTCATATGCCTGATGCATGGCTAGCTAAATTAAATTACACAAACAAAGGAGAGCGAATGGTCGAGATTATTCCTCCCGATTGCTAAAGAGGAAATTCTCCACTTGCTTCAATCCAGGTTGAGTTTCAATAGCTCCTGGAGCTTGACAGACAAGAGCTCCGCATGCGGCGGCGAAGGTAATTATTCGATCTATTTCTGTCGAGTTCTCAATAGCATTTGATTGTTGAATTAGCTGAAAAATTAAACCAGCAGTAAAGGCATCTCCTGCCCCAGTTGTATCTCTAACGACAATGGAAGAAATCACTGAAGTTTCTCCAGAGAATGAATTCATAAACCAACGAATTGGCAAGGATCCATTAGTGACAACTATATTCGGCTTTTGAGGAAGCGATTTTGATATCACAGATGGGTCATCAGTATCAAAAAACCATATTGCCTCCTCTTTAGAGAGTTTGATCAAAGAAGCTATCTCTAGAAGAGGGGTTATCGCTAAAACTGCTGAACTTGTAGGACCTGAATCTGGATTCAATTTAGAATCCCAAAAAATTGGACGCCAATTAACATCCAGAACAATTCGAACTTGCTTTAAAAGTGCGTGTTCAATTAACCACCAAAGACATTTAGAAGAAGATCTAAAGGCAAGTGGAATAGTTCCCAATAACAACCAATCTGCAGAGGAAGCAACTTTAGACAAATTTTGAGAAAGAATATTTAAATTAATTTCTTCATCAGCAAAACCATTGAAATTTTTTCCAGAGAATCCTCCAAAAGAACGCTCTCCATTGACATCTCGCCGGACAAGGACAATTCTGCTAGGTTTTTCAAAATCAGTTTGTAAGCAAGAAATATTGATTCCTCTTTCGAGCATTAACTTTCGAAAATCATTCCCAATTTGATCATCTCCGAGTCTTCCAATAAAACCTACGTCTGCACCAAGTTTTGCCAATGCACAGGCAACATTTGCAGGAGCTCCACCAAAGTAATCCTTTACAGGATGATCAACAGATGGATCTCCACCTAAAGGCCCTAAACGGTCTATTAATGCTTCTCCAAAACAAATAACTTTTGGAGATTGTTTATCCATAATAAAACTTTATTTATATCTTACAAATTAATTTAAAGTCAATTATGAATTGCTTTGCTTCTTATTTCTAAATATTTAAATATTTCATTGATTATACGAGTATTAGCAGAAGGAAAAGGGTAATCCTTCAAGTGATTAGGATCAACCCATATCACTTGATTACTCTCTAAAGGTTTAGGCGTCCCAGCAACTAAATCACAAAGACAAACAATAAACTGGAACTTCTTATGGCTATATGAATGATTGAAAGTTATTAATTTTTTTACAATCTCAACATCCAGATCAACTTCTTCTTTAATTTCTCTTACGATTGTCTCCTCGATTAATTCATTTTCTTCTTTTTTTCCACCTGGAAATTCCCACATACCTCCCATTGAATTATCAGCTTTTCTTTGAGCAATTAATATTTTTCCACTAGAATTCATAACTATACCAATTCCAATAATATAAGAAGGTAATGACTTTTTCATTTGTCTAACAGGAAAATCTTTTGGATTGTACTTTGAGTATGCAAGGCAATAATTATTAATAGGGCATTCACAACAATTAGGATTAGATGGTGTACATATTAATGCACCTAAATCCATCAAGGCCTGATTAAACTTTCTTGGAAATTTTTTATCTAATAAATAGAAACTTAAGTTCCATAATCTGTAGCTTTCCTGATGAGGGGTATTAGTACTAGCAATTAATCGTAAAAAAACTCGTTTTAGATTGCCATCCAAGATTGGAATAGGCAAATCAAATGCAGAGGAAATAATACTTCCAGCAGTACTTCTACCAATACCTGGTAGCGACTCCCATATCTCTAAACTATTGGGCCAGTTCTTGGTATCAATACAATCTTGGTAGCCAATTAAATCAAGCAAAAGCTTTGATGATTGATAAATCCTCTTAGCACGAGAGTAATAACCCAGTCCCTGCCAAATCAATAAAACATCATTTTCGTTAGCATGGGCAAGAGATATCAAAGTAGGAAAAGTCTTCATCCATTCTTGCCAATATGGCAATACAACTTTCAGCTGAGTTTGTTGAAGCATAACTTCAGCTATCCAGATACCATAAACTGGTAGTTTTTCTCCTCTATGAGGGATTCTTCCATCAAGCGTTAATTTCCACGGAATCCAATGACGCCCATTTTCATCAAACCAATTCAGAAGAGATGCACGAAAATTGTCGACCTTATGAACAAAACCATTGATTTCTAAGGAGTTGTTTAATTGACTAAACCTAATGCTCATATATGGGAATGGAATGGCTTGAATGTTGCTTGGAACTTAGAAGAATCTAAGAATGAATCTCCAATTTCTATAGTGTTAATTCATGGTTTTGGAGCATGTAAAGAACACTGGCGAAACAATCAACGTTTCTGTGGTGAAATTTCACCTTGTTATGCAATTGATTTAATAGGTTTTGGAGAAAGCAGCCAACCTAAAGCAAGACTTCATAATGAACTTATTGAAAAAAATAATTTTTTTTATTGCTTTGAAAACTGGAGTCAACAAATAGCAGATTTTTGCGCTGAAATAGTTAAAAAACCTGTCTTACTAATTGGTAATTCTATTGGTGGAATCATTGCTATAAGAGCATCACAACTACTACAAAATAAATGTGTTGGGTTAGTTCTTATCGATTGCGCACAACGAACAATGGACGACAAAAGACTTTCCGAACAACCCATTGGGATGCAAATATTAAGACCTATTTTAAAAAGTTTGGTAAAGCAAAGAGTTTTTAGTCAAAACATTTTCAAAGCAGTAGCTAGACCTTTTTTTATAGAAAAGTTTTTAAATATCGCTTATCCAACCAAAAATAATTTAAATGCAGGACTTATAAATATGCTATATAAGCCTACGCAAAGGGAAGGTGCTTCAGAAGCTTTTAGAGGCTTTATAAACTTATTTAATGATTACCTAGCTCCTGAACTACTTAAAGATGTAAATAATGTGAAAGTAGACTTAATTTGGGGTGAAAAAGATCCATGGGAGCCTCTTGAAGAAGCCAATAAATGGTTTAAATCTATAAGAAATATTCAGTCTCTAAAAATCATCAAGGGTTGTGGTCATTGTCCACATGATGAAAATCCTAAAGAAGTCAATAAAGTCCTTTTGGAAATTATTCAACAAGCCATATAAGCCTCAACTCTATCACTACCTTTACGCAAACCTCTTAACCCATCACGCTCTAAATTTCTCACGCGATCTCTACTAATACCAAGAATTCTCCCAATACCTGTAAGCGTCATTGGATCATCACCGTTCATCCCGTAACGCATTCTCAGAACTCTATTTTGCAGTTCAGGTAATTGTGATAAGAGAGTTTCTAGATCATTTTTCATGCAATCCATCTCAATATGTTCACTTGGTGAATCATTATTACCTGCAAGTAAATCAATCAAAGAAGTATCTTCTCCGTCACCAACCTTAGATTCCAAGCTCAAAGGCTGACTTGCTCTTGAGATCAACTCTTTAACATCTGATTCAGGAAGTTCTAGATGTAATGCTAACTCTTTAATACTTGGAGTCCTGGACAATTGCTGGCTCAATTCTCTTTGTCCTTTTTTCAGTTTATTGAGCATTTCAGTTATATGAATAGGAAGCCTAATAGCTCTACTTTTCTCAGCGATAGCTCTAGTAATTCCTTGCCTAATCCACCAATAGGCATATGTGGAAAATTTATATCCCCTTTTGGGATCAAATTTTTCTACGCCTCTAACTAATCCAATAGTTCCTTCTTGAATCAAATCTAAAAGCTCCATATTTCTCTTGGTATATTTTTTAGCAACGCTTACTACCAACCTCAAATTAGCTGAAACCATTCTCTCTTTCGCACGGCGACCATTATTCAATTTTCTTTTGACCTCCGTAACCGTAAAACCTGATTTATCTGCTATTTGGTCCAAAGAAGGATGTTCCCCAAGAGAGTCTTCTAGCTCAATTTGTAATCTTTCCAAAAAGACCAATTCTTGAACTTGGCGTCCGAAAGTAATTTCTTGCTCATGAGACAAGAGAGGTACTCTCCCTATATCTCGCAAATAAGATCTAACGAGATCAACTTCACCAACTGATTTCATGGAAGCAGCTCTTGTCTCCACTGATTGACTCGTCTTAACCGTCTCCATCTGAAAACGTATATTTAGTTTTGTGAAGATTACTACTAAGAAATGTAAAGATCAATTAAAAATAAAAATTCTTGCTTTTTTTAAGCATAAATACCTAAAGCGTGGCTCCATTTACTTGAGCTAGCAGCCAAGAAGCTGTTCTCAGGTAAATCAAAACTCCTGCTACGTCAGTTGCAGTGGTAATAAAAGGAGCTGACATCAAAGCCGGATCTAACCCCATACGATCAAATAACAAAGGGAGAGTTGCTCCAGCTGTCGCAGCTAAAGTAGTTATTGCTAAAAGGCTTATTCCTACAGCAGTACCAACCAAAGGTCCTTCACCTTGCCACCAAGCAAATGGCACGACAACAATAAGCATTAACAATCCAAGAAGTGCGCCAGCAATTGTTTCTCGAATAATGACTTTAACGTGACCTAACACTTGTATTCGCTGAGTGCTTAAACCTCTAATAACTACTGTTGAACTTTGTGCTCCCACGTTTCCACCAGCACCAATTAATAAAGGGATAAATGCTGCTAATAAAACCACTTGCTTTAATACTTCTCCATTCATCGCTATCACCTGAGTTGTCAAACCATTTGCGAGCACTAATACAGCAAGCCAAACAACCCTTCGACGAGCAACAACAAATAAATTACTTTGGAAATAATCATCTTCATCTCCTGCTTGCACAGCACCAGCCGCATAAATATCGCGAGTAGCCTCCTGTTCAATAACATCAATTACATCATCAACCGTAATAATACCTACCAATCTTTTTTCAAGATCCACAACTGGCAATGCTAAAAAATCATATCTTTGAATAGCTCTAGCAACTTCTTCCTGATCAGTATCAGTGGCAACATTGACCACATCACGCGTCATTACATCGCCTATTAAAGCTTCAGGATCAGCAGTAACCAAATCCCTTAAAGAAAGGATGCCGGTTAAGTGCCTTTCTTTATCTGTTACATAAAGACTATAAATTGTTTCAGTAAAGGCAGCACGTCTTCTGACAATCGATAAAGCCTGAGCAGCATTATAAAACTCTTTTAAATCTATAAACTCCGTAGTCATTAGTCTGCCTGCAGTCTCAGCCTCATATCCCAATAATTCAGCAGTAATCTTCCTCTCAGAAGGACTTAATTCAGCAAGCAATCTTCTTACAACCTTGGCAGGTAATTCATCAAAAAGTCGGACCCTGTCATCTGGTGACATTTGCTCAACAATTTCCAACACCTCACTAGATCTAAGACGATCTAAAAGGCTCTGCTGCACAGAAGGTTCTAAATACTCATAAACTTCAATAGCTTCATTTTTAGTTAAAAGTCTAAAAGCCAATGCCTGCAAAATTAAAGGCAAGTTTCCAATAGCTTCAGCAATATCTACTGGTTGAACTGGCTGCAGTAAAATTTTAACTCCATCATAATTTCCAGCAGAAAGCAGTTCCTCTAATTGCTGAGCAACAACATCTGCCATAAAAGGACCTTTTACCAACGAGGTAGAAGCTTGAACAGATGAAGCCGAAGTTTCACTCATCGGAACATCAATAAAGCAAATTTATTTTATTCCTTATTCAATTTATTGCTATGGATTTATTTCTCAAGCAATATCTAACACTAAATCATCTCAAATCTACGAAAAAACTCTATATTTTTTTCTCCAAATAATAGGATTTAATTCTCAAGCCAATCAAGTATCCAGAGGAAGCAAAGAGCAAACCAAACAAAATTGGTAAAACAATAAATGTAAATGCTTCGAAAAAATTTCCAAGGTGAATTAACTGAAAAGAAGCCAACATCCAACTACTGAAAGTTGTCAAAGCACCACAAAAGCCAATCCCTAAAATTATCTGTGAAGGCATCCTAAAATTAAAACCAAAAATAAATCCCAAAATAAAAGCTCCTATAATATTAACTAGAAAATCATTTCCAACATGCCAACGAATTAAAGCACCTGGAATAGAACCTATAGTCAAGAAGATGATGTTATGTAGCTCTGAGCGAAAATTTCTCAACAAATCAAATACTTGCAAGTTTAAATCCTAAAAAAGCCGCAAATATACCTCCAACAATAGATAACATAATAAATGATAAAGAATGAAACCATTTTTTATCATTTATTAGTGATTGCAAAGCTAATATAAAAGAAGAAAACGTACTCAAGCTTCCCAAGAATCCAATCATAAGGAAGAGAATTATTGAATCTTTAAATGCAATTAAGGTATTATTAAAAATTAAATTAGAGACAAGGGCCAGCAAAAAAGTCGCAAATGTATTAACTATAAAAATAGCTAGATATTTTATTTTACTAATTGAATTTATATAATTAACAGCTTTAAACCTTATATAACAACCACAAATTGATCCAAAAGAAATTAATATAATAGCATTAAAAATATCATAATATTTAGACATTAACCCATCCACGGGTTGCTAATCCAATTACTTCTATCAATTCAAAAGAAGTGATTTGCACCTGTATCCAACTTCCACCATCAGGAGCATTCCAAACTCTCAAAACACGCATTGGAGTACCTATTTCGAGTTTTCTCACTTTATTAGATTCAGAAAAAGGGCTAACTAACAAATCACAAGAATCGCCAGCAAGGCAAGGTTCTAATTCTCCTGATCGCCTTATCACATTCCTCGCTAAAGAACTTCCTCCAGCCGGCAAAGATACTGGAGCAACTAGAGCAAATGACAAAATAAAGCCCCAGCTAAACAATGAGCGCATTGAAATCATCAGATATCTAAAGAGGCCATATCTAGTTCAACACTATGAGTTTCAATAAACTCTCTTCTTGGGGCAACTTTATCTCCCATTAATATGGTGAAAATCCTATCTGCCTCAAGTGCATCTTCAATTTCTACTCTTTTCATAGTACGAGTAGTAGGGTCCATAGTTGTTTCCCACAACTGCTTAGGCATCATCTCTCCTAAACCTTTAAATCTTTGAATTGTATAGTTTGCTTTTTCACCAAAGCTCTGAAGGGTTTTCTGTAAATCCGCTTCGTTATAACAATACTTATGTTTCTTCCCTCGCTCTACTTTATATAGTGGTGGACAAGCTATATAAATATAACCACCTTCCACTAATTGCTTCTGATACCTATAAAAGAAGGTAAGCAGAAGAGTTCTTATGTGTGCACCGTCTACATCAGCATCAGTCATTATGACAACTCGATGATATCTAAGATTCTTTAATTCAAATTCTTCGCCTTTAATACCTAAGCCCAAAGCTGTTATTAAAGCTTGTATTTCAGTATTTTTATATATCTTAGAATCATCGGTTTTCTCTATATTTAATATCTTTCCTCGCAATGGAAGAATTGCCTGAAATTTCCTATCTCTTCCTTGCTTAGCCGAACCACCAGCAGAATCACCCTCAACTATATATATTTCAGACTGAGAAGGATCTCTAGAACTACAATCTGCCAACTTACCTGGCAAAGTTGAGCTTTCTAATACACTTTTTCTTCTAACAAGTTCTCTTGCTCTTCTTGCAGCTTCTGCTGCATTAAAAGCTTGGATAGCTTTATCAAGAATTAAGTCAATAACACTAGGGTTAAACTCTAAGTATTTACCTAATGCTTCACCTACAAGACTATCAACAATTCCTCGAACTTCTGTATTACCTAATTTGGTCTTAGTTTGACCTTCAAATTCTGGATCTGGTACTTTAACTGAGAGAACTACTGTTAAACCTTCTCTAATATTTTCTCCTGCTAAATTATTATCTCCATCTTTTCTCTTACCTCTTTTTCTGGCAAATGTATTAAGAGTTCTAGTTAAAACTGTTTTGAGTCCTTCGATATGAGTACCTCCATCAACAGTTCTAATATTATTTGCAAAGCCTAAAATACTATCTGAATAAGCATCAACACACCACTGTAATGCCGCTTCAACTTGAACAGAATCTTTTTCAGAATTAACATATATAATTTCGGGATGTAGAGAATCTTTCTCTGAATTCATATATTCAACGTATTCTTTAATGCCTCCTTCGTAAAAATAAATTTCCTCATAAGACTCTTTTTGAGAATTTAATGAAGCAGTTCTTTCATCTCTAAATACAATTTTTACACCTCCATTTAAATAAGCAAGTTCTCTTAATCTTGAGGATAATGTTGAATAATCAAATTCAATTCCTGTAGTAAAAATTTGAATATCTGGTTTAAAACAAACAGTTGTTCCAGTCTGATTTTTTTCTGATTTTGGTTGCGTTTCAGAATTTAAATTTCCTATTGGGTTTCCTCTCTCAAACCTTTGAGAATGTAATTTCCCTTCTCGCCTAACCGTAACCTCGACCCACTCACTCAAGGCATTTACAACTGATACACCAACTCCATGTAGACCACCTGAAACCTTATAGCCACCACTACCAAATTTACCGCCAGCATGAAGGACTGTTAGGACAGTCTCAAGTGCACTCCTACCTGTTCTTGGATGTACATCAGTTGGTATACCTCGTCCATTATCTGTAACTGAAACTGATCCATCATTTCCAAGTACTACTAAAATCTGATCACAATGACCTGCAAGAGCTTCATCTACAGCATTATCCACAACCTCATAGACAAGATGATGCAATCCTCTGGGACCCGTAGATCCGATATACATGCCAGGACGTTTCCTTACTGGCTCTAAGCCTTCGAGGACTTGAATCTGCTCAGCCCCATAGGCGGCTTGAACTTTCATCTCTTTAGAATCCTTGCTCATTATGTTAAAAAGCAGGCAGGATTGGGAGTTCTTCTACTTCTCATAAACCTTCGCTTGAGGACTCAACTTACCACTGGCTTAACAGAAAGTCTTTGTTAAATCGCTAAAACTAAATTAATCAAATTTCACTTTGAGTACATCCAAAGAATAAATCTTCAAGAAAATTTCTATGGAAGCCAAGAAACCACTAGTTATTGTTGTCCTTGGTCCCACAGCCAGTGGCAAAACATCTCTATCAATTGAGATCGCTAAGTATTTCCAATTAGAAATCCAAAATATCGATTCAAGACAGGTTTATAAAGGTATGGACATTGGAACTGCAAAGCCAACTCCCAAACAGCAGGAACAAGTTCAGCACTTTTTAATTGATATTTGTGAACCTAATGAACAACTAAATATCAATGAATTTAAAAAGGTAGCCAGCGCAAGTCTTAATGACAGCCTTAAGAAGTCTGGTATTGGCTTGTTATCCGGAGGAAGTGGGCTTTATCTGAAAACAATCACAAAAGGACTAGAACCTCCTTCAGTGCCCGCACAAAAAGAATTCCGAGAACAATTACAAAAGATGGATCTCAAAGAATGTCATCAAATACTTAAAGTTTGTGACCCGTTAACAGCAAATAAAGTTTCTCCAACTGATTCAATTAGAATAATTAGAGCTTTGGAAGTCTTTTACGCAACTGGAAAGCCAATTAGTACTCAACGAGTCAATAAAATTCCTGATTGGCATGTTTTAGAACTTGGACTAAATCCAACAAATCTCGCACATAGAATCGAGATGAGGACTGAAGAAATGTACAAAAATGGACTAATTGAAGAAACGGAAGAGTTACTAAAAAAATATGGTCAAGAGCTTCCGCTGCTAAAAACAATTGGCTATCAAGAAGCTTTATGTATCATTAAGGGAACAATTAACATAACTCAAGCAATTCCCATTACTAATCAACGCACTAGAAATTTTGCTAAAAGGCAACGAACATGGTTCAAAAATCAACATTCACCCATATGGCTGAATGACGAAAATTCATTGAAAGAATCTATATCCTTGATAAAAGAGGCTATAAGGTGATCTAAATAGTCATAAACTTAACAAGTTCCCTTTTTTGTTCTTACAAGGTTCTACATCACTGAATGCCACCACGTCCCCGTTTTGATCGCCGCGCCCCTGAAAGGGAGCTCCCCAACATAAATGAGCGAATTAAGTATCCAAAGCTTCGAGTTGTTGATGCAGACGGATCTCAGCTTGGTGTAATTAGCCGAGAAGAGGCCTTAGATATTGCACAAGATAGAGAACTAGATCTTGTGCTTGTCAGCGAAAAGGCATCCCCTCCTGTTTGTCGAATTATGAACTATGGGAAGTTCAAATTTGAACAAGAGAAAAAAGCTAAAGAAGCCAAGAAGAAATCTCATCAAACAGAAGTTAAAGAAGTAAAAATGAGATATAAAATTGACCAGCATGACTACAAAGTTCGAATTGGGCAAGCAACTCGTTTCCTCAAATCAGGAGACAAAGTTAAATGTACTGTGATTTTTAGAGGGAGAGAAATTCAACATACCAATCTAGCTGAATCACTTTTAATTAGAATGGCAAAAGACTTAGAAGAACAAGCTGAAGTACAGCAACATCCGAAAAGAGAAGGTAGAAATATGATCATGTTTCTTTCTCCACGCAAAACACCTTTAGTAAAAAAAGAGTCTGAAGAAGATGTTCCTCGTAAAGCAATTAGAACAATTTCTTAATTAGCGAAATATATAAATATAAATAATGACAAGTTATTGCTCAAGCTATGTGCAATGCAATGGGACAACAGGGCAATTGTCACTAACACATGGTTTAATTAAGGTTATGAAAGAAAAATTGGCTAGTTAATGTGAGATTCCATATTCAGCAAGAAAGTGAAATACCTGCATCTAGCCAGCTTTATAATCAAATTTGTTTTGCAATAGCAGCTAGACATTATCCTCCAGGACACAGATTGCCTAGTACTAGGCAGCTAGCCATGCAAACTGGATTGCATAGAAATACAATTAGTAAAGTTTATCGACAATTAGAAACTGATGGAGTGGTAGAGGCCATTGCAGGCTCAGGTATTTATGTCAGAGATCAACAAAAACAACGTGATATAAGAACTGCAGCAAATGTTAAGAATAAAGGTATTAAAGATATTGATTTAGAAGTAAGAAAATCGGTAGATTCACTACTTAACTCTGGATGTACACTTCAACAAACACGCGATTTATTTAATCAAGAAATTAATTGGAGATTAAGATGTGGTGCAAGGGTGTTAGTGAGTACACCAAGAGAAGATATTGGAGCATCTATGTTGATTGCTGAAGAACTAACACCACATTTAGATGTACCAGTTGAAGTAGTTCCAATGGAAGAATTAGAAAATATTCTTGAAAATTCAAACAATGGGACAGTCGTTACCAGCAGATATTTCCTACAACCTATAGAAGAAGTAGCAAAAAAACATAGTGTTAGAGCTATAGCAGTGGATCTAAGTGACTTTAAAAAAGAATTGGCAATGCTTACAGAATTACGAGCTGGTAGCTGCGTAGGGATTGTCAGCATCAGCCCAGGTATTTTAAGAGCAGCTCAAGTAATTCTGCACAGCATGCGCGGAAATGAGTTATTACTAATGACAGCTAACCCTGATGTCGGGAGCAGATTAATTGCTCTTCTAAGAGCAGCAAGTCATGTGATTTGCGACAGTCCTAGTCTTCCAATAGTTGAACACACTCTGAGGCAGAATCGATCTCAATTGATTCGGATGCCTCAACTACATTGTGCAGAAAATTATTTAAGCAATTCAACTATTGAAGACTTGAGAAAAGAGATAGGCCTCACCAATTAATAATTGCTATTGAAATGTATATGTTTAAATCTATTAATTCTTATATAAGGATTATCAAAGAAAGAGACCCGGCAGCTAGGGGAGTTTTGGAAATACTCCTTTGCTACCCTGGATTTCATGCTTTAGCTCTTCATAGTATTAATCATAAATTATGGAATCTAGGTGTTCCCCTAATACCAAGATTACTTAGTCAAATAACGAGGACATTAACAGGTATAGAAATTCATCCAGGAGCAAGAATTGGGAAAGGAGTCTTTATAGATCATGGAATGGGTGTAGTTATCGGGGAAACAACTGAAATAGGTAATCGCTGTCTTTTATATCAAGGAGTCACCTTGGGAGGTACAGGGAAAGAAGATGGAAAAAGACATCCGACATTAGCTGAAAACGTAGTTATTGGAGCTGGGGCAAAAGTTTTAGGCGCAATTACCATCGGACAAAATACTAGAATTGGAGCTGGCTCAGTTGTAGTAAAAGATGTAGAAGCAGAAAGTACTGTTGTAGGTATTCCAGGTCGAGTTGTTCATAAAAGTGGGGTAAGAATAAATCCCTTAGCTCACTCTGCATTACCTGATACAGAAGCAGATGTAATATTGAACCTTATGGAAAGAATTGATTACTTAGAAAATCAAGTCATTACATATCAAAATAACCTCAAAGATCTAATGGAAGGAAGAGAACCTAAAAATATTTCTCAAGGCAAATCACAAAATTTAAAAGACAAAGAAATTATTGAATTTTTTGGAGAAAATGATTCTGAATTTTAAATATGACTAAATCAAATAACTTAACATCATTTAGCTAAAGTTAAAATTATTAATTAGTTAATTCCTTCTTAGATGCTGGCTGAAACATAAACATTGAATAAATGACGTTTCTGCGCATATTAGTCATCATATCAAGGAACATATCATAGCCTTCATTTTTATACTCTATTAAAGGATCTTTTTGTCCATATCCACGAAGACCAACAGACTCCCTTAATGCATCCATTGCTTGTAAATGTTCTCGCCAAAGTGTATCAACCTGTTGAAGCACAAAGTACCTCTCTGCTTCTCTCATCATCCCAGGATTACTCTCTTCTATTTGAGCTTCTTTTAAATCATATGCATTACGTAATTGTTCTTGCAAGAAAGCCTTTAATTCTTCTATATTTAAACCTCTTAATTGCTCAGGCTGCAAATCATTAAGCAAGTAAATAAATTCTTTTGCCTTTGTGAGTAATTGATTAATATCCCATTCTTCAGGTGGAAGATCTGCATTAACATAAGCTTCAACTACTTCTTCCATTGTTTTCTCGCCATATCCAATTACTTGTTTTTTTAATTCACTACCTTCTAATACCCTTCTTCTCTCTGAATAAACTGCTTTACGTTGATTATTCATTACCTCATCATATTCAAAAACTTGTTTACGAATATCGTAATAGTACGTTTCCACCTTTTTCTGAGCACCCTCCAAGGAACGTGTGAGCATTCCTGATTCAATCGGCATATCCTCCTCAACACGAAAAGCATTCATTAAAGAAGCAACACGGTCTCCTCCAAAAATTCTTAGGAGATTATCTTCAAGGGATAAAAAGAATCTTGTACTTCCTAAATCTCCTTGTCTACCTGATCGGCCACGTAATTGATTATCTACTCTTCGAGATTCATGTCGTTCTGTTCCAATCACATGAAGACCGCCTGCCTCCCGAACTCTTATATCTTCCTGATTAACCACTACATCATATTCAGTTTTGACAAGTTCAATGCCTTTTCGAAGTGAAGTTATATCTGAGTCTGAAGTAGGAGCCTTCTCCCCAGCAGTTGAGATTCGATCTTCTAACTCAATTAAGGAAAGTGATCTATCGCCCCAAGACTTTACTAACTTTCTTGCAAGTTCAGCCAAGTAATCATCAGTCTCAGAAGTCAATTGACAAGGGAACAAGCTACCAAGAGATTTTGATTGCTTAATTGATTTAAATGAGTTCTCAGATATATCTGATTTATCTAAAAATCCTTCTACTGATTCCTTATTACGTTGAAGAGGTTTAGGAGGTTGATGACCATCTTCTGGTTTTACTAAACGTGGTATCAAGACCTCTCGCAATTTCAATCTTGCCATATAATCGCTATTACCTCCAAGGATGATGTCTGTGCCTCGACCAGCCATATTGGTTGCAATAGTTACTGCACCTGCTCTACCCGCCTGAGCAACTATTTCTGCTTCTCTTTCAACATTTTCTGGTTTTGCGTTTAATAAGTTATGAGGAATATCTTCTTCAGACAGTAAGGCGCTTAGTAATTCACTCTTTTCAACACTAGTTGTACCCACTAGGACTGGGCGTCCTTCCCTGTGAACCAATGCAGTCTCTTTCGCAACAGCCTGCCATTTACCAGTTTCAGTCTTATAGACCTGATCCACCCAATCTTGTCGAGCAACTTTCCTATTGGTTGGTATAACAGTAGTTTCTAACTTATAAGTCTTTTCAAACTCAACTTCTTCTGTTTTTGCAGTTCCGGTCATCCCAGATAATCGAGGATATAACAAAAAGAAATTTTGATAAGTAATAGATGCAAGAGTTTGAGTCTCTGGCTGAATAGATAATGATTCTTTTGCTTCTATAGCTTGATGCTGGCCATCACTCCAGCGGCGACCAGGCATAACTCGACCAGTAAATTCATCTACTATTACTGCCTCTCCATCACGAACTATGTAATTAACATCTCTTGTAAAAAGCTCTTTAGCTTTTAATGCATTTGTTATGTAATGAGCCCAGGGATCCTGAGGGTTAAATAGGTCATTAACTCCTAATTGTGATTCAGTCTTGGCAAATCCTTCATCTGTAAGTGTGCAACTTCGCTGCTTCTCATCAACTTCATAATCTCCTTCAGGGTCTATTCCATCTTTTCCTATTTCAGCAGCACGAATAAGAGTTGATGCAACTTCAGCAGCCTTTTGATATTTTTCTTGCGGACGCTCTACTTGACCAGAAATAATTAGGGGAGTTCTAGCTTCATCAATCAGAATCGAATCAACTTCATCTATGACACAAAACTGAAAGTCTCGTTGAACAACTTCTGAAATATCTGCAGCCATGTTATCTCGCAAATAATCAAAACCCAGTTCTGAATTAGTTGCATAAGTAATATCACATCCATAATTCTTTCTTCTCTGTTGCGGAGTCATTTCCTGCTGAATCAGACCAACATTCAAACCAAGAAAGCGATGCACTTGTCCCATCCACTCGGCATCTCTTCTTGCCAAATAATCATTAACAGTGACCACATGAACACCTCTTCCGGTGAGGGCATTCAAAAAACTTGGAAGAGTTGCAACAAGCGTTTTACCCTCACCTGTTTTCATCTCAGCAATCTGTCCTTCATGTAGCACCATTCCGCCAATTAATTGCACATCAAAATGTCTCATGCCGAGAACACGCTTTCCCGCTTCGCGAACTATTGCAAATGCCTCTGGCAATAGGTCATCCAGAAGATCACGTTGCTCTCTAAGAGACCTTGGTTTTTCTAAACGTTGCCTAAACTCTGCTGTCCTACTTCTCAAATCATCGTCACTTAGAGGGGATATATCTTCCTCAAGAATATTTATATCCGTAACTAAAGGAGAAAACCGCTTCAGCTTGCGGGCATTAGGGTCACCCAGCAGTTGCTTGAGCATATATAAATCAAGTATGTACATTTAAGAATAACCAGATATCGCTAAACAAGTACACCTATCTATCGCTTAATTGGTATACCTAAAACTAATGAATCCTAAATCTCCGAAGCAGCTGCAAAATTAAACCAAATGAATACAGGACCTTTTTCTAATTTAATCCACTTCTTCCGATGACTGGGATATCAATTGTCAGACATGGAAATGGTTCGCCAGGACTAAGATATTTTGGACTGGGACCTAATCTCAGACCTAGTGCCGCATTAAAAAAACTACAAGAGCTGCTCCAACAAAATACATTCTGGGCGAAAAACAGAAGTCACAAAGCATTAAAAATAATGCTCTCAAATAGTTCTGTTGTAATTAGTATCTGGAAAGGAACCAGACTGGTGGGATTTGGTAGAGCAAACAGTGATGGTATTTTCCGAGCAACTTTATGGGATGTTGTGATAGCAAATGATTCACAAGGACTAGGAATTGGACGAATATTAGTAGAAGCATTACTAAAAGCCCCTCAATTGCAAAAAGTAGAAAAAGTCTATTTAATGACTACAAATTGCTCAGAATTTTATGAGCAATTAGGCTTTAAAATAGTAAGTAATCAAAAACTTTTACTAATACAACGAGATTCTTTAAAGCAGTAGCAAAGCATTGTAAATAATTTGACTCTTAAAAAGCTGACTAAATATCAAGTGAATGAAAGCAAGTCTGATCAAATTATATTCATTAGGATACCCTGCTATTAAAATGATAGTGCGGCAGCATTAATTATTTCACCATTAATAATTAATGCTGCTCAAGAAGAACAATTTACCAGAAAAAATACGATTTTAAGTTTCTGAAAAATGCTATTAAATGTTGCTTAGAAAAGAATAACTTATCTCTTGAGGAAGTTGATTACGTAATTTATTATAAAAAGCCTCTATTAACATTTGAAATAGATGAGGAATAACTCCTAAATTTTGGACTATTCCTTCATAAATTTCTATCAGAATAATTAAAAATGTTGATATCTATGAGATAAAAATACAAGAATAATTGATTGTTCACCTAAAAAGCGGATGAAGAGATTCGAACTCTCGACATTCTCCTTGGCAAGGAGATGCTCTACCACTGAGCTACATCCGCAAGAAAAAGGAATTTGAAACCCTTTATAAAAACAGCATGCACTAAAAAAGGTGCAATGGTCAATTGAACTAATTATTTGGAATTTATTTTAACCAAGTTTTTGCATTAAAGAGCCCAGCTCTAAGGCTTGTAAAGCATAGTTCCAGCCTAAATTATTTTTTATTCCAGCTCTTTCAAGGGCTTGCTGCATATTGTCAGTGGTTAAAACCCCAAATACTATTGGGATTCCAGTTTCTCTAGAGACAGCTGAGATACCTTTACTAGCTTCAGAGATCACAACATCAAAGTGTGGGGTGTCTCCCCTAATTACAGCCCCAAGAGTTATAACCACTTGATAGCGCCCACTTTTTGCAAAGGATTGAGCCACTAATGGCAATTCGAAGGATCCAGGAACCCACGCTGTGTCTAATTGTGAGCTATTAGCTGAGACATCTATTCCATGCCTGGATAAGCAGTCGAGACACCCCGATAAGAGCTTATTAGTGATCAAATCATTAAATCGAGCAACAACAATACCAACCTTCAAAGAAGAGGATTGTGTAAAAAGCCCTTCAAATGTGGCCATTTCTTATTGGCGGAAGTTCTAAATTATTACAACCTTCGCATATGAATTGCTCAAGTTCAAACCAATCCGGCAATAGCACCATTAGCTAAAACCAAATGGAACCAAACTCCACCAATAATTTCGATCTTTCTAATTTCTCCATTTCTTGGATTAGAAGGATCTGCTTGAGTCATGTAGAGGACAGGAACACCAACTACCAATATCAATGATGCGAATAAAAGGGCATTCGCGAGAATGAAGCTAATGGCTTGCATGAGAATCGTTGCTATCGAGCCTAGGCTCTAGATATCAAACAATTGTCACATGTGAAATGCAATTTTTCGACAAGGTCTTACAGAGTTGTCGCGAGGCTTCACATGCAAAACCAAAAATTCCCCTTACTATGCCAACAATCATTTGGCAGAAAAAAAACAATGGCTGCCGAAGAAACATTACAAGGCAGCTTGTTTACAGGGCCTGAAGATAGTGAGATAAAGCAAAAAAGTGCTATTAGCAAGCAAACTAATAATGATGATTACCTTTCAGATGATGAATTAGCTTCTGATTCAAAAGCACGCCCTCGTTCACGAAAAAATCTTGATTCTTATACAAAATCGGCGCTGGATGATTCTAAGGAGAGTATTTCTGCAATAAGCAATGATCTCCCTCCCTGGTCTCATCACAGTCAGGTCAATATCGATGAATTGACTCCAGTGCTAAAGCACTATGTAGAACTTAAAATTAAAAATCCAGACAGAGTTTTGCTTTATAGACTTGGTGATTTTTTTGAATGTTTTTTTGAAGATGCAATTAAGCTCTCTCAATTATTAGAATTAACTCTTACTGGAAAAGAAGGCGGTAAAGCGATAGGTCGAGTACCTATGGCAGGAGTACCGCATCATGCTGTCGAACGATATTGCGGAGAATTAGTTCAAAGAGGAATATCTATTGCGCTTTGTGATCAATTAGAAACTACTCCCAGCAAAGGAGGAGCTCTTCTTAAAAGAGGTATTACCCGAATTATTACTCCAGGAACAATTATTGAAGAAGGAATGCTTGAAGCAAGAAAAAATAATTGGTTAGGAGCAATATTAATTGAAAAAAATACAAACAATCAACTAATTAATTGGGGACTTGCAACTGCAGATGTAAGTACTGGCGAGTTTTTTGTAAGACAAGGTAAAGGTAGCAATAGTCTCTATCAAGAATTAATGAAAAGTGAAACCTCAGAACTTATCTGGGGAGACCAAAACACCTCAGACTCAAACTCTTGGTGTCCTTCAAATCTCCACTTAACGAAAGTAGAAATTACACCTTTTAGTTTCATAGAGGCTGAGGCTTCTTTAAAAAAGCATTACAACTTAAGTACCACCCATGGAATTGGGTTAAAAGAGTTTTCCATTGGCTTTAAGAGCAGCCGGTGGACTAATCAACTATTTACGAGAAACAAAACCTTCTGATGAATTATTAGATGGGAACAAATCAAAAATCCCTTTAGAGTTACCACAGCTTATTTGCTCAGAAGAAATACTTTTAATTGATTCACAAACCAGAAAAAATCTCGAAATTACAATTACTCAAAAAGATGGTCAATTCCAAGGATCACTTTTATGGGCAATTGATAGAACACTAACTGCGATGGGAGGAAGATGCCTTCGCAGATGGTTAGAGGCTCCCCTTGTATCAGTTAAATCGATATTGGAACGACAAGAAGTCGTAAGCATGCTTGTTAATGAAAGTTCCCTAAGAGTTAAACTTCGTCGCTTATTGAGAGCAATGGGAGATCTCGAACGCTTAGCTGGGCGAGCTGGGGCGGGACAAGCGAGTGGTCGTGATTTAGTGGCTATTGCAGATGGATTAGAAAGGTTACCTCGTTTAGCTTCATGCTTGAAAGGGCTACCCCGGAAATCTCCAAAATGGTTATTACCCCTTAAAGACATTGATCTTAATCTTATAAAACTAGCGGAAAAAATTAACCATCAACTAATTAACAACCCCCCTTTAAGCTTAACTGAAGGTGGACTCATTCATGATGGAGTTGATCCGCTTCTTGATGGTTTAAGAAATCAAATAGATGATCAAGAAAACTGGCTTAAAAGCCAAGAAAAAAATGAAAAAAAAGATAGTGGTATTAATAACTTAAAACTCCAATATCATAGAACATTTGGATACTTTTTTTCAGTTAGCAAATCAAAAGCAAAGAATGTTCCTCAACATTGGATTAGAAGACAAACATTAGCAAATGAAGAAAGATTTATCACGCCAGATCTCAAAGCTAGAGAAGGAAAGATATTTCAAATAAAATCAAGATCTTCGCAAAGAGAGTATGAACTTTTTTGTAATCTTAGGTCAATTGTAGGTGAAAGTGCACAAGAGATTCGTAAATCTGCAAAGGCAATTGCAGGCTTAGATGCACTAATCAGTCTGGCAGAGATTGCTGCAACAAATTCATATTGCAAACCAATAGTTACAAGCAACTGCAGCGATGGTGTTTCAAATACGATGAATATAACGAAATGTCGACATCCAGTTGTAGAGCAAATGCTTGTTGAAAAGGAGTTTAAATCTAATGATATTAATATTGGAAATAATTTTAATCTGATAATACTTACTGGACCTAATGCTAGTGGAAAAAGTTGCTATCTAAGACAAATAGGTATAGTTCAATTGTTAGCTCAAATAGGAAGCTGGGTTCCTGCTCAAAAAGCATCAATGACAACTGTAGATAGAATCTTTACCCGCGTTGGTGCAGTAGATGATCTAGCTGCTGGGCAATCTACATTTATAGTAGAGATGGCAGAAACAGCCTTTATTCTTAATCAAGCAACAAAAAACTCTCTTGTTCTTCTAGATGAAATAGGACGTGGTACTTCAACATTCGATGGCTTATCTATAGCCTGGTCAGTAAGTGAATATTTAGCTGATGTAATTAAAAGCAGAACAATATTTGCTACACATTATCATGAATTAAACTCACTATCTAAAAACCTAAGTAATGTAGTAAACTATCAAGTATTAGTTAAAGAAACTGGAGAAGATCTTTGTTTCTTGCATGAAATAATCCCTGGAGGTTCTAATAAAAGTTATGGAATAGAAGCAGCTCGACTAGCAGGTGTACCAAAACATGTAATTGAAAGAGCAAAAAATATTTTAAATCAACTTCAAAGTAATAATTCGACAAAACAAAATAAAAATATCAACATCTCAAATAGGAAATAATATTAGAATGAAATTAAATAATTTCATTCTAATTAATGAGATAAGATCGCTGCCCTTAATAAAGCATTAACAGTTGCACCTGCTATTGCAGCACCTCCACGATTTCCTTCTAAAAGAATTTGTGGACAATCATAGGTAAGCAACCGATTTTTACTTTGAGTAACTCCAACAAACCCAACTGGCATTCCTATAATCAAACTTGGGGCATTCAAACCTAAGTCAATTAAATCCAATAAAGAGTCCAATCCAGTAGGTGCGCTTCCTATAATTACAATTGGTGATTGACTATTTGTAAATTTGCGCGAAAGCTCAATCCAAGCATTCTTCATACCTATTCCTATTCTTGTTTGGTTACCTTCAACCGAACTTGGGGCCCAATCCAAAACAGAGTTAACTTGGGAACATAATGTTCTTGAGGCCATAGGAGTTATAGCAGCCATAGCCATTGCAGTATCAGTAAGAATTGGAGCTCCTGATTTCAATGCAGAGATGCCAATTTGACACGCATCTGGACTAAATTTCAACAAATGCTGAATAGCAAAATCACCAGTTGTATGAATTAGTCTTTCCAACACTTGTTGCTCTAAATCATTTAATCCAGTAAATCCAAGCTGAGATTGAATAATTTTCAAACTTTTCTTAAAAATGGGGTGATCACTTTGCATCAATCTTTTATAAAGTAATTAATGAATAATGAAAATAATGAAATCATTTCATAGTCAATGCCAATACATCTAATTTGGGGAGATGATTCGGGCTCGCGAACCAGAGCTATAGAAAAACTTATTACAAATATTGTTGACCCTGCTTGGCATACAATGAATATAAGCAGGTTAAATGGCAACGATATTGAACAAGCCAATAAAGCGCTGGAAGATGCAAGAGTGCCACCATTTGGGAATGGTTGCAGAGTAGTGTTAGTACAAAAAAGTCCTTTTTGTAATGGATGCCAAACTGAACTTGCTCAGAAATTTGAAGAAGTAATAAATGTAATTCCTGAGAGCACACATCTTCTTTTAATACATGATCTGAAACCAGATGGCAGATTAAAAACAACAAAAATTTTAAAAAAGCTAATTCAATCAAATAAAGCTCATGAAAAGAGCTTCAATCTTCCAGCTATATGGGATTCAGAAGGTCAAAAGCAATTAGTAAGAATTACAGCCAAAGACTTAGGCATGAAGATTGAAGAAGAGGCTATTATTTCCCTAGTAGAAGCAATTGGAAATGATAGCTCTAGGTTGATTTCAGAATTAGAAAAGATCTCATTATTACAAGAATCAAAAGAAAAAGGAATTAGAAAAGAAAAAAACAATAAAATTAGTTTAGAAACTGTTAATGAATCTATAGAAGGGATAACTACAAACTCTTTCCAAGTAGGAGAATCCCTTTTAAAACAAAACGTTGGTGAAGCGCTTATACGAATTAATGCCTTACTAATTTCAGGAGAACCAGCCCTAAGATTACTTGCTTCATTAACCACACAAATTAGAGGCTGGCTTTGGGTAAGCCTCCTAGAGAAGAATAATCATAAAGATGTTGCTTTTATTGCAAAAACAGCCGGTATAGCTAATCCAAAACGTATTTATGTAATAAGAAAACAAATACAAGGAAAAGAATCCGGTTTATTCCTAAACCTACTAAATTGCTTATTAGAGATTGAAATTAGTCTTAAAAAAGGTAGTAAGCCTTTCCAGGCTTTCCAAGATGGTCTCCTAACAAAGTTTTGATTTTTTTTAGCAAAAACTGAAATAATCAATCTATACATTCAAAACAATAAATGGGATTACTGGTTCAAAAATTTGGAGGGACTTCAGTTGGAACCGTAGACAGAATTAAATCTGTTGCAGCAAAAATTGCGACCAGTAAAGAATCTGGAGATGAACTGGTAATTGTTGTTTCTGCGATGGGCAAAACAACAGATGAATTAAGCGCTCTGGCAAAAGAAATAAATATGAACCCGCCTAAAAGAGAAATGGACATGTTACTTGCAACAGGCGAGCAAGTAACTATTGCATTATTGTCAATAGCTCTAAATAAACTAGGAATCCCTTCAGTCTCAATGACTGGGAGTCAAGTTGGAATCATTACTGAGTCATCTCATGGCAGAGCAAGAATCTTAGAAATTCGTACAGAGCGCATCAAAACTCTTATTAATCAAGGTTATGTAGTTGTTGTAGCTGGCTTTCAAGGGACGAGTCTTGGAAGTGGAGGGACCGCTGAAATCACAACTTTAGGCAGGGGGGGGTCTGATACATCTGCAGTAGCCTTAGCAGCCGCCTTAAACGCTAGTGCTTGTGAAATTTATACAGATGTTCCAGGGGTATTAACAAGTGATCCCCGAAATGTGCCTAATGCGCAATTGATGTCAAATATCACCTGTAATGAAATGCTGGAATTAGCAAGTCTTGGAGCTGCTGTATTACATCCAAGAGCAGTTGAAATCGCAAGAAATTATGGGGTAAAACTTTTAGTTCGCTCTAGTTGGGATAATCTTCCTGGAACAGTATTAACTAGTCAAAGTAATCGTTCCGCAAATCAAAAAGGGCTGGAACACAGTCGCCCTGTTGATGGGCTGGAATTAATGGAAGATCAATCTGTCATTGGTCTATCTCATATACCTGATCAACCAGGTGTTGCTGCAAATTTATTTGAAAAACTTTCAGACGGAGGGGTAAATGTAGATTTAATAATACAAGCTATACGCGAAGAAAACAGTAATGACATTACATTTACTGTCGGTAATGATCAATGCGAAAAGGCAAAAAAACAATGTGATTACTTCATCAAATCTTTAGGAGGTAACCTTACAAGTCAAAACAATATGGCCAAGCTAAGTATTAGTGGAGCAGGCATAATGGGCAGACCAGGGATAGCCGCAACCTTCTTTGAAACATTGGCTAAATCAGGTATAAATATACGTTTAATTGCAACTAGTGAAGTCAAAGTGAGTTGTGTTATTGATGCAGAGCTTGGGAAAAAAGCCTTACGCGCTGTAAGCGAATGTTTTGAACTATCTGATAAACAAATTAACGTGAATCCTATTAATAAGTCTAATGATGAGCCTGAAGTTAGAGGGGTTGCACTAGATCTTGATCAAGCACAAGTAAGCGTAACTAAAGTGCCAGATCAGCCAGGTACTACTGCAGCAATTTGCTCCGCATTAGCTGATGGAGGGATTACTTTAGATACAATTGTCCAATCAGAACGAAAGCAAAAAGATGGGAGCAAAGACTTAAGTTTTACCCTGAAGAAACATGATCGTTATGCAGCTGAGAATGCATTATCTCCCTTATTAAGTAAATGGCTAAAAGCGGAATTTAAAGAAGGTCCAGCAATTGCAAGAGTCAGTGCTGTTGGTGCAGGAATGCCAAATACAGTGGGTACTGCAGGAAAAATGTTTAGAGCAATAGCAAAGAAAGGTGTAAACATTGAAATGATCGCAACTAGTGAGATCAGGACTACTTGTGTAGTTAAAGAGGCAGACGGAATAAAAGCCTTAAATGCTGTTCATGAATTCTTTAAGTTAGGAGAAAAATAAATTATTTTCCTACCAACTTATGGCGGAGTTTCTTGATTCGATCTCTCAAAGCTGCAGCTTGTTCAAAATTTAAATCTTCAGCAGCAGATTTCATTTTGCTTTCTAGTTGGTTAATTAAATTTGGTAATTCTTCTAATGAAATCTCTACATCCTTCTTTGTTAATATTTTATCTACAGCATCAGTAGCAATATCGATGAAATCTTTGGATGAATTTTGGTTTTGTAGGCGTCTAGTTAGTTCAAGAAAACTAAGAATAGAATTATTAGCTTTTTTACCTGCCTGTTTAGGAATTATACCATTAACTTCATTATACTTTTCCTGGATTATACGACGTCTATTTGTTTCATCGATGGCTAGAGACATAGAGTCAGTCATATTATCTGCATACATAATCGCCAAACCATCTACATGCCTTGCAGCTCGTCCAATTGTTTGAATTAATGACCTTTTAGCCCTAAGAAAACCTTCTTTATCTGCATCTAAAATAATTACCAATGAAACTTCCGGAAGATCTAACCCTTCTCTTAAAAGATTTACACCTACCAAAACATCATATTCGCCATTACGTAAATCTTGTATTATCTCTATTCTCTCAATAGAATGTATCTCAGAGTGAAGATAACGAACTCTCACACTATTTTCAGATAAGTAATCAGTTAAATCCTCAGCCATACGTTTTGTTAAAGTCGTAATAAGTACTCTTTGATTTTTAACAACTCTTTTATTAACTTCTAGAAGTAAATTATCAATTTGTCCTTCTGTAGGTCTAACTTCGACTAATGGATCTAATACACCTGTAGGTCTAATAACTTGTTCAACTATATTATCTTTACTTTGATCTAATTCCCAATCTCCCGGTGTAGCACTAATAAATAATGTTTGAATTGCTTTTTCCCAAAATTCCTGACTCTTTAAAGGTCGATTATCAGCAGCACTTGGCAACCTAAATCCATGCTCAATCAATACTTTTTTTCTAGATTGATCTCCATTATACATTGCACGAAGTTGAGGGCACGTGACATGACTTTCATCTACTATTAACAACCAATTATCAGGAAAGTAGTCAATTAAACACTCTGGGGGAGTACCTTCAGACCTTCCCGATAAATGACGAGCATAATTTTCTACACCATTACAATAACCTACTTCCTGAAGCATTTCTAAATCATATTTAGTTCGTTGTTCTAATCTTTGTGCCTCTAGTAATTTTCCTTCCTCTTGAAAACAATCTAAACGCTCCTTTAATTCATTTCGGATATCTTTTATAGCAAGTTTTAATCTATCTTTAGGTGTAACAAAATGCTTCGCTGGATATATATTGACTGTCTGAAGATTCTCAATTATTTCTCCAGTAATTGGATCAATATATTTAATTGCTTCTATTTCTTCTCCAAATAACTCTATTCTTACAAGTCGATCATCATAAGCTGGTCCAATTTCTAATACATCTCCCTTAATCCTAAATCTTCCTCTAGTAAGTTCAATATCATTTCTAGTATATTGATTATTTACTAAATGCCTAAGAGAAGATCTTATGTCTATTTCTTCTCCTACTTTAAAATTTATAGATGCCTTAAGATATTCACTAGGTATTCCTAACCCATAAATACAACTAATTGATGCAACAACTATTACATCTTTCCTTTCAAATAAAGACCTAGTTGCTGAATGACGAAGCATATCTATTTCTTCATTAATAGAAGATGTCTTAGCAATATAAGTATCACTAACAGGAACATAAGCTTCGGGTTGATAGTAATCGTAATATGAAATAAAGTATTCAACTGCATTATCAGGAAAGAACTCTCTTAATTCATTACAAAGTTGAGCTGCAAGAGTTTTGTTATGAGCTAAAACAAGTGCGGGCCTTCCTGTCTGTTCAATTACATTTGCAATAGTAAATGTTTTACCAGTACCTGTCGCTCCTAATAAAGTCTGAAAGTTTTTTCTATCATTTAATCCTTTAACTAATTGTCGAATAGCCTTTGGCTGATCTCCTTTAGGAGTATAGGGTGATTGAAGATTATAAATAGACATTTAATATATATAAATATGGTAATTACGATCTTTTATTATTTTTAATCAGAAGAATATCTTTCATGTTTAATTGATTAGAATTATTTAACTAAACTTCTTGAAGAATTAGTTGCTTCTCTTAAAGATTTAATAGCTGCTATCATTTCAATTTCAGTCTTTAATTTATTTACTGCCGATCCAACTCCTACTCCTGATGCACCAGTAGCAAATGCCATAGGAATAGTTACTGTTGACAGACCAGATGCGCAAAGAATAGGGATATTGAAATTTGATTTATCTATCGTTTCAGAAAGCACATGAGCAGCAGCCAATGTAGGGGCAGCTTTTTCAATTAAACCTAGTGTCCCTGCACTATGGGGCTTCGCAGATGTACCACCCTCAGTTTGAATTATATCTGCACCTATATCCGCTAAATCCAATGCCAATTGTGATTGCTTGTCTAAAGGCAAGGTATGAGGAACTGTTACAGACAAAGGAATATCAGGTAAAAGCTTTCTTGTTTGATTCGTTAAAGCCAGGATTTCATCAGAGCTAAAGAAACGACCTTTTAGATAAAAAGAATCAAAATTACCAATTTCTATAATTAATGCACCTGCTTCAACAGCCGGTGGGAAAAGCTCAGGGTCTATGGCACTAACACAAATTGGTAAGCTCGAGTGTTGAATAGCTAAATCAATTATTTCAGGATGACATGCAACGTCTAACAAATCAGCACCTCCAATTCCCGCTGCTTTTGCAACACAAGCAACTGAGGATTTATCAAAATTATTTAAACCCGTAATGACCTTTAGCAATGACCTACTCGAAAAACTGTTTTGGAGAGAAGCTGGCAAATGATTAATACGCGTCATCACAACATCAAATGGATAATCTGATTTTGGCATTCTTCAGGGCGAAAAACTAACAAAATGGAATAAGGGTGATTAACCCCATAAGAATGTCTCGATACCAAAAAATTCAAATGCCATGGACAACATGGCATCATCGCCTTCACAACAAACTTGAAAAAGACATAGATCTTCTTCCTAAAGGTTCCTGTCTTCTTCTTTCAGTATCTGGAGGACAAGACTCAATGGTCCTTGTGAAGTTATTACTTGACTTGCAAAGACTTCATAAATGGGAATTAAATGTATGGCATGGCGACCATGGATGGCACCAGGAATCATCATCTATCGCAAAAGAATTAAAAGATTGGTGCGAAAAAGAAAAGCTGCCTTTTTTTTGTGATCGTGCCACAGCAAAAGCAACTAAAACGGAAAATGCAGCACGTGAATGGAGATATGAAAATCTTACTAAGCGAGCATTAATGATCTCTGAAGATCCTACAAAAAAATGTTGTTTACACGTTCTAACCGGTCATACTGCAAGTGATAGAGCCGAAACTTTAATTTTAAATATTGCTAGAGGAAGTGATTTATTAGGATTGACCAGCCTGAGAGAGAAAAGAGTTTTACAAAAAGATATTCAATTAGTTCGACCTTTATTAAATTTCAATAGATCTGAAACGATAAAAATTTGTGAACAGCTCGATTTACCAATATGGGTAGATCCATCAAATTCAAACTTAAATTTTCGTCGTAATAAAATTCGTTATGAAATTCTGCCAATTCTTGAGGAGCTCTATACAGGTTGCTCAACAAGAATTGCGGCCTTGGCTGAACGATTATCTAACTATCATGCAACGCAAAGTAGTTTGGCATTACTAGCTTTAAAGACTATTCGACATCCAAAGGGATTATGTAGACAGGAACTAATCGCAATCCCTCATTACTCAAGGCAAACCCTTATTGCTTTATGGCTATCAGAACATCAAGTTCCAGGTTTATCTTCAAATCTCTTAGAAGAAATTGCTAATAAAACTAGTAGGAGTAAGCCTCCTGGTTCTATAAACCTAAAAACAGGATGGAAAATTGGCTGGACTAGAGAATACCTATATCTTTCTAAGAGTTAATTTAATTATGAAGTAACTGCTGAACGTCTTCTCCTTGTTCTTCCTTGAGGTCCATCAGTCTTACTCTCTTCTTTTACTGATACTTCAGATGGATTTGATTCTGAAGAACTTTGAGTTGAAGTATCTAATCTCTTAGGAGAAGAACCACTCTTTTGAGAGTTCATTTGGACTTTAGATTGGGCTGAATTATTCACTGGCAAGTCCTTATCTTCAAGAGCTGGCTTATAAGCACGAGTTCCCGCAGGGGCAGGCTGAACTAGGCATAAAATCAAAGGTTCTACTTGTAGTTCTCTTCTCATTCTTCTTCCTAATCCTGATTCAATTTCTCTCTGTAATCCAATCCAATCAACTTCCACTGATTTACCTTCGCTTTGAATGGTTAATTGCTTCCATCGATTCTCAAGTACCCAAGCAATTTCTCTTTCAGTCCATAAAGACATGGTTTTAGCATCTAAATTAGTAATAATTCCACGAAGATTAACTCTAGGAGGAGCAACCATTACTCCGTCTGTGCTAACTGCCGCCAGGACAGTAGCTAAGCCTTCTTCTGCAAGTTTTTGACGCTCATTCAACACTTTGTCATCAACAATGCCAGTTCTTGATCCATCAAGTAACTCAACGCCTGATTTGACAGGTTGAGCCTGAATTAAAGACTCTGGTCGCAATTCAGCAACATCCCCATTTTGCATAACATGTACATTTTCTGGAGGTACACCCATAGACACTGCTGTTTTACCATGTAGCACTTGCATTCTGTATTCACCATGTACAGGGATGAAAAACTTAGGTTTTATTAAACCAAGCATCCACTTTTGGTCTTCCTGGCAACCATGACCTGAAACATGTATGCCATGCTCCTTGCCGTAAATAACCTTTGCTCCGAGACGAATTAATCTATCAATTGTATGACTAACTGAAATAGTATTTCCAGGAATAGGGCTAGCAGAGAAAATAACAGTATCGGTTGTTTTTAATTGAACGTGTTGATGTTCCCCTCTGGAAATCCTACTTAAAGCTGCCATATGTTCACCCTGGCTACCTGTCATTAAGAGTAAAGTTTCGCGATCTGGTAAATCTCTGATATGCCTAATAGGAAAGAACAAATCATCAGGACAACGCATATAGCCCAACTCTCTACATTTACCTACAACATTCAACATTGAACGTCCTAATAATCCAACTTTGCGTCCATTCTTCATTGCAAGCTCGATAATCATTGCCACCCGATGAGTAGAACTTGCAAAGGTTGTAAGCATTACTCTTCCTTGAGCTGTGGCTATATAACGGTCGAGATTAGGGAATACGGAATACTCCGAGGGTGTGAATCCCGAAACCTCTGAATTTGTAGAATCAGACAGCAGACAAAGAACTCCTTTATCTCCGTAATAAGCCATTCTAGATAGATCACTTGGCTCCCCATCAGGAGGAGTATGGTCAAATTTAAAGTCACCGGTGAAGAAAACTACTCCGACAGGTGTAGTAATTGCGAAAGAAAAGCTATCAGAAATGGAATGTGTATTTCTTATAAATTCAACGGAAAAATGCTGGCCAACTTTTACAACATCTCGTGGGCCCATAGTCTGAATTGTAGATCTATCGGCAACTCCAGCTTCTTCCATTTTTCCTTTTAACATTGCCATTGCCAAAGGAGGGCCATAAATAATTGGAATATTGAAATTTTTTAAATGATGAGAAATACCGCCAATATGATCTTCATGACCATGAGTCACAACCATTCCCCTAATTCGTTTTTGATTTTCACGTAAATAAGTGGTATCAGGCATGACAACATTGACACCATGCATTCCATCAGTAGGGAAAGCTAAACCAGCGTCAACAATCATAATGTCATCGCCATACTCAAAAACACATGTGTTCTTTCCAATTTCACCTAAACCACCCAGTGGAATAATTCTTAAACAAGGGTCTTTTGATTTGCGAATTCCATTTGATTGAACTGATGAAGTATTTGAATTGATTGAACTAGAAGTCATGAGGGAAAAAGTATAAAAGAAACAAACTTGGTGTGTTAAAAACCGATCAGGCAGTCAAGACAACTTTAGAAGAACTTGAAAAAATAGATTTCAAGGCAAAGCTTCAAGAATGTGGAACAATTCTTCTTTCATTTCAAGGTTGAGCGGAAGTAACGGACTACGAGGAGAACCCACTTGCCAACCAGTTAATTCAAGAGCTGCTTTAACAGGGATCGGATTTGTCGTAGCAAAGAGAGCCTTAAATAGTGGCTGCAATTGCTCGTGATAACTAACTGCTAGCTTACATTGCCCACTGAGATAAGCCTCAATCATCGCTTTTATGCGACTCCCAACCAAATGACTAGCGACACTAACAACTCCGACTGCACCCACTGCAAGCATTGGTAATAAGAGGCCATCATCGCCGCTATAAACAGATAATTGAGAACCACAAAAAGTTCTTAATTGAGTAACTTCTTCTACAGATCCACTAGCAGCTTTAAAACTAACAATGTTCGAACAATCCATCAATCGTTTTACAGTGATTGGGGAAATAGAGCATCCTGTACGAGCTGGAATGTTGTAAAGCATCAAAGGCAAAGATGGAGCAGCTGAAGCAATTGAGCGAAAATGAGCTTCAAGGCCTTCTTGAGGAGGCTTGTTGTAATAAGGAGCTACGACTAAAGCACCATCTGCTCCTGCAGCCTCAGCTTCTTTAGTCGCCAATATTGCTTCAGCAGTACTATTGCTTCCAGTTCCAGCAAGGACTTTGACATCTCCGCTAACTGCTTCCCTAACAGTTCGAAGCATTAAATTCTGTTCCTTCCAACTTAACGTGGGAGATTCTCCTGTCGTGCCACAAACAACAATTCCGTCTGAACCTTGATGCACTAAATGTCTTGCAAGATTTGCAGCCTGGTCTACATCTACATCACCACTATCATTAAAGGGAGTAACCATTGCAGTTAATAACCTTCCAAATGGAACAGAAGAGTCTTGATAAGAACTAGTCATAATTTAGGAAGCAATAATTCAGCTATTTGTATTGCATTTAATGCAGCTCCTTTCCGAATTTGATCTCCACAAAGCCATAATTCAAGCGCTTTATTATTACTAATATCCTTTCTGATTCTCCCAACTGAGACTAGATCTTTGCCTGTGACATCTGTAGGCATAGGGAAACGATTATTTACGAAATCTTGAGTCACTTCAATCCCAGGGGCATCTTCTAAAATCTTAATTGACTTATTGAGATCAAAATGATCTTCAAATTCAATATTTACCGCTTCAGAATGAGCTCTTAATACAGGCACTCGAACGCAAGTAGCAGTAAAATTTAATTTTGGTAATTCTAAGATCTTTCTTGTTTCATTAATCATCTTCATCTCCTCTTCACAATATTTGTTTTCTTGGATAGGAGAATTGTGCAGGAATAAATTGAAAGCTAAGGAATTAGGTAAAACTGAGCTTTTAGGTTTTTGACCATTTAAAACCTGCTGACTCAACTCTTTAAGTTCTTCCATAGCCAATGCACCAGCTCCACTCGCGGATTGATAAGTTGAAACCACTACTCGCTTAATCGGAAATTGAGCTGCAAGAGGGCCTAAAACCAAAGACAATAAGATAGTCGTGCAATTAGGGTTTGCAATTACTCCATGATGGTCATTAACAGAATGAGGGTTAACTTCAGGAACAATTAAAGGAACATCATTCTCCATTCTAAAAGCACTGGAATTATCAATTAACAATGCACCAGCAGCCTTAATTACCTCACGCCATTCTCTAGATACAGATCCTCCTGCAGAGGCTAAAACCAAATCAACTCCTTCAAATGCATCTCTGGTTACCTCTTGAACAGTAATGGCTTTACCTTGCCAGATTTGAGTTCGGCCAGCAGAACGTGGAGAAGCCAATAAACGAATTTCCTGTATAGGGAAAAGGCGTTCGGATAATATTTGAAGCAGCTCTTGACCAACCGCACCACTTGATCCAAGTATTGCGATTTTTAAAGGGCGATCAGGAAAAATTGAATGAGGTTCCAAACTTTTTAATGAGATTCAGGACAAAATGAGTTATTGAATTGAAGCTATTGCTGTGTTTGAAGAAAGAAATTAATAAATGCAGATTTTGAAAACCTTTCAAAACACATTAGCTTTATAAAGTTGACCTGACAGTTACTTAAGGTATTTGACTTAGAGATTTAACCATGAGCTCAAACGATTTAAAAGTAAAAACCAGCGCTATCCCTGGTAGTCGCATAGCTGTAGAGCTAGAAGTTTCATCAGAACGATGCAAAAACAGCTACGAAGAAGCAGTGTCACGATTATGTCGAACAGCGAATTTGCCTGGATTTAGAAAAGGGAAAGTCCCTAGGGCTGTAATTCTTCAACAGTTTGGTGTCGCTAGAATTAAAGCATCAGCACTAGAATCTCTTTTACAAAAATCCTGGGAAAAAGCAATTGAACAAGAGTCACTAGAACCTCTTTGTGAGCCAGAATTAAAAGATGGATTTGAAACTTTATTGGATAATTTCAATCCTGATAAGGATTTGAAAATCACATTGGAGACTGATATTGCCCCTGAACCAACTCTTAAATCAACCAAAGGTCTTAAAGCTGAAGCTGAGAAAGTTATTTACGACCCAAATAAAATAGATGAATTGATTGAACAATCTAGAAAAGAACTTGCAACCTTAGTACCTGTAGAAAAAAGAGCTGCAAAAATGGGAGATGTTGCTGTTGTTAGTTTCAAAGGACATTATGAAGATGGTTCCGTTATAGAAGGTGGAAGCGCAGATTCGATGGATTTGGAATTAGAAGATGGGCGTATGATTCCTGGCTTTATTGAAGGAATTATTGGAATGAATGTTAATGAGGAAAAGATATTAAAATGTCAGTTCCCAGATGACTATCATCAAGAAGAGTCAAAGGGTAAAAAAGCGAACTTCAATTTAAATCTAAAGGATTTAAAAACTAGGGAGTTGCCTAAGCTTGATGATGAATTTGCTAAACAGACAAGTGATAAAGATAATATGAGTGAATTAAGAGCAGACCTTGAAAAAAGACTTAAAGAAGAAGCAAAGAGAGGACAAGTTAAAGCAAGGCAAGAATCTCTTCTGAATGCTCTTGTTAAAGAGCTAGTAGTAGAGATTCCAAACACTATGATTGAGATAGAAGTAAGAAACATTATTGAGCAAACTGCAAGAAATTTCTCACAGCAAGGTATTGACGTTAAATCTATTTTTACACCTGAATTAGTTGAGTCACTTATGAAATCTTCACGTCAAGAAGCAGAAGATAATCTTAGAAAAAATCTTGCTCTAAATGCACTTTCAAAAGCAGAGAATATCGAAATTAATGAAAAAGATATTGAGACAAGATTAAAAGAGTTACAAGCTACGCTATCTGAAGAAAAGAATATTGATCAATCAAAGCTTAAGCAAGTGGTCTCTGACGAACTTATGCAAGACAAGCTTTTACAATGGCTTGAGGAAAACAACACAGTCATAGAAAAAAGCCCTGAAAAAAAAGTAAAAACTAAACAAAATGAATCCAAAACCAAGGAATCAAAAGGGAAAACTCAAAAAAAAAGCAATAAAATCTCTGATAAAGGCTAAGTTTTACTAAATTAGTATTAAAGGAAATAGATTCGCGTGAACAATTCCAGAAGCCATCACCCAATCCAAAACAAATGGGAAGGCTATTACCCTAATTCCTCTCTTAATGCATTACCAACAGTAATTGAACAATCTGGAAGAGGGGATAGAGCCTTTGATATTTACTCAAGACTTCTAAGAGAGAGAATTGTTTTTTTAGGTACTGATGTAAATGACCAGGTATCTGACTCATTAGTAGCTCAAATGCTTTTTCTTGAAGCAGAAGATCCTGAAAAAGATATTCAGTTATATATCAATTCCCCTGGAGGATCAGTAACGGCAGGCTTGGCTATTTATGACACGATTCAACAAGTCGCACCTGATGTAGTGACGATCTGTTACGGACTTGCTGCAAGCATGGGTGCTTTTCTCCTATCAGGAGGAGCAAAAGGTAAAAGATTAGCTCTTCCTAATTCTCGAATAATGATTCATCAGCCGTTAGGAGGCGCTCAAGGTCAAGCTGTTGAAATCGAGATACAAGCAAAAGAAATTCTTTTTCTTAAAGAAACCCTAAATACATTGCTATCAGAGCATACTGGACAGCCAATTGAGAAAATTACCGAAGACACTGATCGTGACCACTTCCTTTCTCCTCAAGAAGCGGTTGAATACGGCCTGATAGACAAAGTGGTAACCAGTCTGAACTAGCAGGTAATTATTAAGGAATGATGACTCTCAGCCTTAATTAAACAATCCTATTAGTTACGTCTGACAAACATCTGTCAATCAAACCCAATTTCACTAATTGCTCAGAGCTCGATGGCAAAATTTGACGCCCATCTAAAGTGCTCCTTTTGTGGGAAAGCGCAAGATCAAGTAAGAAAACTAATTGCTGGACCTGGTGTTTATATATGCGATGAATGCATAGACCTTTGTAATGAAATTCTTGAAGAAGAACTTTTAGATAGTGAAGGAAATCCTAGACAAGGATCCGAGCAAAGCCGTAAATCTTCTGTCAATGCTGAAAGTGCTCCCAAAAAACCTGCACCTACGCTTGCTTCCATCCCCAAACCAATCAAAATCAAATCTTTTCTTGACGAACAAGTTGTTGGGCAAGAAGAAGCTAAAAAAATACTTTCCGTTGCGGTCTATAACCATTACAAAAGACTTGCCTGGAAAGGAGATGGGAAAGGAGAGACCGAATTAACTTCTACTAAGCTTCATAAATCCAACATTCTTTTAATAGGGCCTACAGGTAGTGGAAAAACACTTCTTGCCCAAACTCTTGCTGAATTGCTTGATGTTCCTTTCGCTGTGGCAGATGCAACCACACTTACAGAAGCAGGTTATGTAGGAGAAGACGTAGAAAATATTCTTCTGCGACTCATGCAGAAATCAAATATGGATGTTGAAGTTGCTCAAAGAGGAATTATATATATCGATGAAATAGATAAAATAGCTCGTAAAAGCGAAAATCCTTCAATTACAAGGGATGTTTCTGGCGAAGGTGTTCAGCAGGCCCTGCTCAAAATGCTCGAAGGGACAGTAGCAAATGTTCCACCACAAGGAGGCCGAAAACACCCTTATAGCGAATGCATTCAAATAGACACTAGTCAGATCTTATTTATTTGCGGGGGAGCATTTGTAGGCCTAGAAGATGTAGTTCAAAAAAGGCTAGGCAGAAATTCAATTGGCTTTATGCCAAATAGCAATGATGGCGTACCAAGATTAAATAGAGATATAAAAGACAATGAAGTCCTCAAGCAACTTGAACCAGATGATCTTGTTCGTTACGGACTTATCCCTGAATTCATTGGAAGAATGCCAGTAACAGCTGTTCTAGAACCACTTGACAGTCAAGCACTCGAATCAATTCTTACTGAGCCACGAGATGCTGTAGTCAAGCAATTTAAGACTTTACTAAGTATGGATAATGTCCAACTAGAGTTTGACAAAAAAGCCGTAGAAGCAATTGCTAAGGAAGCGTTTCGTCGCAAGACTGGTGCAAGAGCCTTAAGAGGAATAGTTGAGGATTTAATGCTAGATCTGATGTACAAACTCCCATCTCAAAAAGACATTAAAAACTTTACTATTACAAAAGAAATGGTTGATGAGCTGACCGGAGGGAAAGTACTGCCTCTAACTTCAAATAAGAAAATAAAAGAACAAGCTAGAGCTTAAATCTTTAAAGCTATTAATCTAAAAAAATAATTCATTCAATTCTGAAAGAATTTTCAACTCATCAATGAGTATCCTCTAGATCTTCGTGATGATGCATGAGCAAGGCCTACGTTCCACTACATCATAAATACCGCCCTCAAAGCTTTAATGACTTAATCGGTCAAGAGTCAATAGCACTTACTCTTCAACAAGCAATTAAGACTGGTCGAATAGCACCTGCATATCTTTTCAGCGGGCCAAGGGGAACTGGAAAAACATCAAGCGCAAGAATTCTTGCACGATCTTTAAATTGTATTAATCAAGATTGCGCTACTGTTGATCCTTGTAATTCCTGTGAACTATGTAAAGGAATTTCTATTGGATCCGCGCTAGATGTAATAGAAATAGATGCCGCATCTAATACAGGTGTAGATAATATCCGTGAATTAATAGAAAAAGCGCAATTTGCCCCAGTTCAAGCGCGCTGGAAGGTTTATGTAATAGATGAATGCCATATGCTCTCAACAGCTGCATTTAATGCGCTATTAAAAACACTAGAAGAACCTCCCAACAAAGTTGTTTTTGTTTTAGCAACTACTGATCCTCAAAGAGTCTTGCCTACGATTCTTAGTAGATGTCAAAGATTTGATTTCCGTAGAATCTCATTAGAAGAATTAATCAAGCATTTAGGATTCATTGCTTCAGAAGAACAAATATCTATTGAAAGTGGAGCATTAGAAATGATTGCGAAGCATGCACAAGGAGGGCTAAGAGACGCAGAAAGCATGCTTGATCAATTAAGCCTTATACCTCCGCCAATTACATTAGATTCTGTTTGTGAATTATTGGGAGTAATACCTGAGAATGAACTACTAAAATTAGTTAATTCCCTAGTAGATTCAAACCCAGTTTCAACATTAACAATTTGCAGAGATTTACTAGATTTAGGAAGAGAGCCAATCTCTATTCTTCAAGGTTTTGCTTCTGTCCTCAGAGACTTAGTAATTAAATCTGTCGCTCCCAATGAAAGTAAGTTATGTAACCTATCAAAAGATTCTGAGAAGAAGCTTGAAGAGATTACAAAGAAAATAGAGTTAGAAAGTATTTTAGAATGGCAATATAAATTAAAAGGAAGTGAACATCAATTAAGGCAAAGTCTACAGCCAAGACTTTGGCTAGAAGTTCTTCTACTTAGTCTGCTTTCAAAGCCTAGTATCATAGAAAATAATAAAGTTGAATTAATTGGTAAAAATCAAATTGTTAATAATCTATCCTTTAATCAAAAAAACAAGACAAGAGAGGAAGTTAATAAACAAGAAGAGATAACTACATCAAGAAATCTAGAGGAAATTACTCCAAAAGAAGAGGATATAAAAGTTGATATAAATAAGCAAAGTAATCAACTTTCAGAATTATGGCAACAAGTACTAGCTGCGCTTGAGCTTCCATCCACGAAAATGCTTTTATCACAACAAGCTACTTTAGTCAGACTGACTGAAGAGCATGCTGAAATAAGTGTTTCCTCCAATTGGATAAGTATGATTGAAAGTAGAAGAGTTCTTATAGAAAAAGCTATTCAAGAAACCATAGGAACTCCACGAAAGTTAATCTTCAAAGGTAGAAAAGAACCTATTAAACAAAAAGAAAATAACGTTCAAGGCAAACAAGTTCTGCAAAAAACAAATCATATTAAAAAAGATATTGATATAATCAAAGAGCAGATTAATCAATCAAATTCTTCTGAAAAAAAAGAATTAAATAAAAATGAAGTCAAGCAAGAAAATGATGCTGAGAAACTAGCAAATTTTTTTAATGGTGAAATAGTCAATCTAGAGAACTCTAGCAATAATAATTAAGCTCCTGTATGTGTTGTCTTTACCCAAATAAGTTTCTTTGGCAAAATTGCCATTTTCAAAGCAACAAAAGGAATCACGATAAACCAATGTAGTAAATATATAATTGCTAATATTAATCTTATAAGTCTAGGATTAGGTATGTCTGGACCTTCACTGTCTCTTGAGCAACCTTTCCAATAGGCTAATCCTGATACACTAAGTGCAACAAAAGATAAAGGCCAATATAAAGGAAGTGATCTCAAATAAATTGAGGTGGCTAGATCACTAAATGAAATTAATGGTATTGCATATTGAAGAAGAAAAAAGAAAAACAAATCTTTTTTCTTCTTCAATGAAACTTTATTAGACAGTAAATCAAGCCAATAATCCAAAAACCTTTGCAATCCTCCTTCTGCCCATCTTTGCCTCTGTTTTATTAGATCAGACCATTGAACAACTGCTTCCTCTTGAATTGGCGGATTCCAAATTATTCCTATAGGCTCTCCAGCAATTAATAATCGAGAACTTAAGTCAAGATCATCTGTAACAGTTCCCTCATTAAAACCCCCACATTTGTCCAAACTTTGTCTCTGTAAGAGTTGTCCGTTTCCTCTAAGCTCAACAACTCCACCACCGCATAACCTTCCTCTTTGAATCACAGCATCCATTGCCATTTCCATAGATTGAAAACAAGTCAATAAGTTTTGATTTGGATTGATCACAGCCTTTCTAAGTTGAACTGCAGACCAATTTGTTTTTTGAGCTATTAAAATAAGTCTTAACAAAACATCTTCACTTAATTGAGCATCTGCATCAAGTATCAACAACCATTCTCCGTGCAAAAATTGTAGTGCGTGATTCAATGCTCCAGATTTTCCACCACCGGCCGATCTTGCACGTTGTAATAAATGAAAATTAGGCAAACCCTCTATTAAACTCTTTAATATGCTAGAAGTATTATCTTGACTTCCATCATCAATAATCCAAACTGATAACTTTTGCTTTGGATAATTAATTAATTTAAGTCTGTTAATCAATTCCTCAATTACATTTTCTTCGTCCCTAGCTGAAATCAAAATATCAACAGATGGCATGTTTTCTGAATTACTAATAAAAGAGTCAGATTTATATTTTTCTAAATTTTGAAAAGTATTTTCCCTATCTCTCAAAACCACTCTTAAACCATATCCACCTAGCAAAACAGCAAGTGTAATCCCAGGCAAAAGATTGCTTATTGGTGCAAGGAAGTGAGGAAATGCTCCAGCAAAAAAACAACAAACTATAAATAATGCCGCCTTAGAGCGTCGGTTATTTCCACTCGCAGCAACTATTGCCATGGATATAACTAAGTTCAATCACAAACTCTACGGCAAAGTTCCATAAATAGATCCTGGATAATAATGCATGAGAATTTTGTCAACATCCCATCCTCTCCTAGCTAACTCAATTGCACCAGCTTGAGATAACCCTGCACCATGTCCAAATCCTCCTCCTGAGAATCTCCAAACCCCTTCCTCTAATTGATCTATAACGAATAAAGTACTAGGTAGATCTTGAATAATTCTGCGAATACTATCAAGTCGAAGTACTAATTCAGGCTTTTTATCAGTTCCGAGAATTTGCAAAGCCAAAACCCTTCCACTGGAACCTCTTTGGAGGACTTTGCAATAAATTGGGGCCCTATTATTAGACTTTGGAAAAGCATCATCAAGAACTTGCCGAAGTTTTTCTGATGTAATAATTCGTTTCCATCTGAAGCGATAATGACTGTTTCCATATGCCCCTTTACTTGCTAACAGAAATTTCTGAAGTGAGGATTTGTTATTCAGAGGTAAGGGGAACTGTTTTTTCCAGGCAATAGTGCCATCTAATTTAGTCTTCAGATAAGGCAATGACGAGACGGACCATGCTTCATTTATAGATGCCATGACGCCTCCATTAGTAGCGTGATAAACCGCATGTATTGGTTTACCTTTCCAGCTAAGAACTTTTCCAGCAGTTATTTGTATAGCTTTTTCTAATTCCGGGCTTGAGTTTTGGGGATCCTTATAAACCTGGCATTGTGTATTACTACATAAATGATAACCATCAATCGCAAAACGATGACTATTTGCAAGTGCCCAAGTCCTTGCCAGAACGGCTTGAGAAGCTAAAGCATTTAAAGGTGATCCAGAGCCAATTTCATGCGAAACAACTCCTCTTAAATATTCCTTAAGACTTACTTTCTGTATAAATGTCCAACTTCCATAAGCATCAGGTTTTAAAAAAAATGGACCGGAATAAATACCACTCTTCCATCGCAAACCCTTAGGCGCATCTATGGAAATATTTCCTGATAAAGGTATGTCTGTACCTCCAACTTTTAAAACAGGTCTTACCAGAGTATTAATAGACTTTTCCCAAGGCTTCATCACAATGCCTTTAGGAATTTTGGCATTATGAGGCACCCACACTTCCCAATCCTTGGGATAAGCAACAACAGGAGCAATTCCAGCTTCCTTTAATCTGTTTGCAAATTGCTCGGCAGACTCAAAACTTGAAAAAGGTCCTGCTGTTTTTCTAGAAATAGTTAAAGAAGAGTGCAAAGGTGATTTCCTCCAGCCAATTCTTATGCTCCCGGCCTTATGGATAACTCCTTGAGAGTCGGTAAGAACCAATTTCCCAGCTACGCTGACTAAATTAATATCCTTTGCTTGATGGGATTGAATATTTAATTGACCCAAATATGGTTCCAATCCAACTAATAAGAACTTATTACTGCCATTTATTGCAGAAGTTTTAACAGGCTCACTCTCTTCAAAATAAATATTTCGATAATTAAATATCAAATCATCAGCTTTAGTAAAGGAAGGTCCCAAGCAGACGAAAAAACACAGTAGTGATCCGGAAAAAAAATATTTATTTTTGAATAAACCTGCTTTCATTAGCAATAATTCAATTGAAAAACATTCAGATAATGATCTGATTTGGCTTTTGGGAGGTTAAAGTCCTAGGCTTATCAATGGTGCTTTTCCCCTAAGACATGCCTAAGCTAAAGACCCGCAAAGCTGCCGCAAAGCGGTTCAAAGCTACTGGCACAGGAAAATTCATGCGGCGCAGGGCTTTTCGTAATCACTTACTAGATCATAAGAGTCCTAAACTCAAGAGACATTTGGCAACTAAAGCAGTTGTCAATGAGAGAGATGCAGACAATGTCAGTCTGATGCTCCCTTACTCCTAAGCCAATTCCCTCTATAAAGCAATCTATTTTGCTTCTACAATTACTAACTAACTTCGATTTGTCATGGCAAGAGTAAAAAGAGGCAATGTTGCACGAAAGCGTCGCAATAAAATTCTGAAATTAGCCCGCGGATTTAGAGGTGGGAATGGAAAACTCTTCCGCACAGCTAATCAAAGAGTAATGAAAGCTCTATGCAATGCCTATAGGGATAGAAGGCGCAGAAAACGTGATTTCCGTCGTCTTTGGATAGCGAGAGTTAATGCTGCTGCAAGACTTAATGGAATGAGTTATAGCTCTTTCATGGGAAATTTAAAGAAAGCTGATATCAGAATAAATAGAAAAATGCTTGCTCAATTGGCCGTGATTGATCCGTCAAATTTCAGTAAAATTGTTGAATCTGTTAAAAGTTAATAGTTTTGCTGCCTTAATTATTTAATATCAAGCTATTTAACATATTTATAATATCTAATAGTATTAATGAGTAAGCTACAATTATCTCGATGATTATAAATTCTATATATCAATTATCCAAGATATCTTCTTCTTATGAGTTTTTCTCTTCCAGAGACTTATTTAATCGGGCTAAGTGGTCTTTTATTAGTAATTACGATTTTAGTCGGCAGACAGTTTTTCAGGACTCGTAAAGACGAAATAAAGCTAATAAAACTTGAAGAAGGGTCTAGTAACTCATCAAAAGATGCTGGGGATCTATATGAACTCGCCTCTGTTCAATTAAGGAAAAGGCTCTATCCACAAGCAACTGCAACACTTAAAAGAGCTTTAAAACAACTTAATGGAGAGCCCTCTGAAGCTAAGGCACTAATTGAAAATGCACTTGGTTTCTCATTAGCAGCTCAAAATGATTTCAAATCAGCAGTCATTCATTACAAAACTGCTATTAAAGCTAAGTCAGACTATCCGGTCGCACTAAATAACCTAGCTTTTGCTAAAAAGCGTTTACTGGATACAGATGAAGCCCTAGAGCTCTATGAAGAAGTTCTAAGATTAGATCCAAAGAATAAAACTGCTTTAAGAGAATTTGAAAAGCTAAAAAAAACCAAAGGAACTATTTCTCAAAATAATATTGATAGTAAAGGTTTCTAAATTTTCTACAATTTCAATAATTAATTAACCCTAAATGGACAACAAAAAAGACATGTTAAATATCGGCAACAAGGTTTTCAAAAGTAGATTACTTACTGGAACAGGGAAATATGAAAATCTAGCAATAATGAAAAAATGTCTAGAGAGTTCCAAATGCGAAATTATCACTGTCGCAATTAGAAGAATTCAAGCACTGGAGTCAAGCCATCAAGGACTTTTAGAGGCAATTGATTGGAAAAAATATTGGATGCTGCCCAACACTGCAGGTTGTTCAAATGCTGAAGAAGCCATTCGAATAGCCAGAATGGGGAGAGAATTGGCAAAATTAGCCGGTCAAGAAGATAATAATTTCATAAAATTAGAAGTTATTCCTGACGAAAAATATTTACTTCCTGATCCATTTGGAACACTACAAGCTGCTGAACAACTTATAAAAGAAGGTTTTACAGTACTTCCATATATAAATGCAGATCCTTTATTAGCAAAAAAACTTGAGGAAGTTGGGTGTGCAACAGTGATGCCACTTGGTTCACCAATTGGATCTGCACAGGGAATTAGGAACGAAGCCAATATTTGTTTGATTATAGAAAATGCAAAAGTACCGGTCATTATTGATGCGGGGATTGGAGTCCCTAGTGAAGCTGCTCTATCTATGGAATTAGGTGCAGATGCTGTATTAATAAATAGTGCTATTGCATTAGCAAAAGATGCTCCTTCAATGGCAGAAGCAATGAAAAAAGCAACTGAAGCTGGAAGACAAGCTTTTTTAGCTGGGAGATTAGAAGAAAGAAAAAAAGCTAGTGCCAGTTCACCAAGTCATGGAATAGTTACTGCTTAAACATCTTGAGATCTTAGTAACGGTAAGTAACGGAATTTTAAAAATTTAGAAATTGCCCATAAGGTCAAGCATCCGAGACTAAAAATAAGACTAATGACTGTTACAAAAGAATCAGAAGGTCGTCTTAACGCATTTGCTAAAGAGCCTGAAATTGAATTGATCTCAGATAACACTAGTAATAGCAAAGGATCTAGAATTTTTATTCTTTTAGGAGGCTTATTTGTGTTCGTTCTTATATCTTTCTCTATCACAATCAAATGAATCACCGTTAGTTGCTTGCGTATGATCGAATAGCTTTTCGTCTGCGGGAGTTTTTTGGGGTGAAAATCATTGTTCTCGGTGGTGACGGTTTCTGCGGATGGCCTTGTGCAGTGAATTTGGCTGACGAAGGTCACGATGTTTTGATAATCGACAACCTCAGTCGAAGAAAAATTGATATTGACTTAGAAGTCAATTCGCTTACTCCAATTGCAAGTATTGGAGACAGAGTCAAAGCATGGGAAGAAATTGGTGGAAAGCCAATTCGATTTATCAATCTAGATATTTCGAAAGAATTTCAAAGAATGGTTGATCTATTAATTGAAGAAAAACCAAACTCTATAGTTCACTTTGCTGAACAAAGAGCTGCTCCATATTCAATGAAAAGCAGTTCTACCAAAAGATATACCGTAGACAACAATGTAAATGGTACTCATAATCTACTTGCTGCAATAGTAGAAAGTGGACTGGATATTCATATAGTTCATTTAGGAACTATGGGTGTATATGGTTACGGATCTCATAGAGGCGCAACTATTCCAGAAGGATATTTAAAGGTAGAAGTTCCACAACCAGATGGCACTCGTTTTGAGGAAGAAATCCTCCACCCTGCAAGTCCAGGAAGTGTTTACCACATGACCAAAACCTTAGATCAATTACTCTTTTTGTACTACAACAAAAACGACCTAATCAGAATTACTGACCTTCATCAAGGAATCGTATGGGGAACAAATACAGATGCTACGAATCGAGATCCGCGCCTAACAAACAGATTTGACTATGACGGTGACTATGGAACTGTTCTAAATAGATTTCTCATGCAGGCCGCAATTGGATATCCCCTAACTGTTCATGGAACTGGTGGTCAAACTAGAGCGTTTATTCATATATGTGACTCAGTGAAATGTGTCCAACTTGCTCTAGAAAATCCTCCGGAAAAAGGAGAACGCGTCAAGATATTTAATCAAATGACTGAGAGTCATCAAGTTGGTGAATTAGCCAAAAAAGTGGCGTCGCTTACTGGAGCTGAAATTAATTATCTTCCCAACCCTCGCAATGAAGCTGTAGAGAATGATCTCATCGTAGACAATAGATGCTTCATTGAGCTTGGGTTAGATCCAACCACGCTTGATGATGGCCTCCTTACGGAAGTAGTAGATATTGCAAAAAGATGGTCAGATAGATGTGATCGAAAACGTATCCCCTGTATATCAGCTTGGACAAGCACACAAGCTAAGGCAATTGAAAAATCGAGTTAAATTTCTATTTATACATCATTTAATCAAGTGAAAATAGCTTTTTTTACAGAAACCTTCTTACCCAAAGTTGATGGAATAGTTACCAGACTCACTAAAACTGTTCAATATCTTGTGGAGGCTGGAGATGAAGTCGTTGTTTTCTGCCCAGAAGGATGTCCTGATACTTACATGGGCGCAAAAGTGATTGGAGTTGCAGCAATGCCTCTGCCACTTTACCCAGAACTAAAACTTGGACTTCCAGGCCCAGCAGTCTCAGATGCTTTGGAAAACTTTCAACCTGATTTAATTCATGTAGTTAATCCAGCTGTTCTTGGCTTAGGAGGAATATGGCTTGCAAAAACTAATAATATTCGATTAATTGCTAGTTATCATACTCACCTGCCAAAGTATCTCGAACATTATGGGATGGGAATGCTTGAGCCTCTTTTATGGGAATTACTGAAAGCAGCTCATAACCAAGCAGTTCTTAATCTTTGTACTTCGACAGCAATGGTAAAAGAGCTTAGTGAAAAGGGTATTCAAAACACTGCTTTATGGCAAAGAGGAGTAGATACAGAAACATTTAGGCCAGAATTAAGAAATGACAATATGCGTCAACGCTTACTTGGGGAATTTAGTGATGAAGGATCACTACTTATCTACGTTGGTAGATTATCTGCAGAAAAACAAATAGAAAGAATTAAACCTGTACTAGAGGCACTCCCTAATGCTCGCTTAGCTTTAGTTGGAGATGGTCCATATCGGCAGCAATTAGAGAAAATCTTTCAAAATACTGCAACTAATTTCGTTGGATATTTGTCTGGTGAAGAGTTAGCTAGCGCATATGCATGTGGCGATGCCTTCCTTTTCCCCTCAAGCACAGAAACCCTTGGTTTAGTACTTCTTGAAGCTATGGCTGCAGGTTGTCCCGTTGTAGGAGCTAATAGAGGAGGAATACCAGATATAATTACAGATCAAATAAATGGATGTCTTTACAATCCAGACGGAAAAAATGAAGGATCTGAGAGTTTAATTCAAGCAACTCAAGCAATCTTAGGGAATGAATCTCAAAGACTATCTATGAGAAAAGCTGCTCGTGAAGAAGCTGAAAAATGGGGATGGCGTAGCGCAACTAATCAACTAAGAAATTATTACACCGATGTGATTGATAAAAAATATGATGGTCAATCTTTGTCTAATTAATCAAGCAGCTTGTGGTGGTGGAGTCGGTGATCCAGCTGGCTGAAAAGGTATGACTAAAGTAGCCCATCTTTCTGGCCTTTGAGGTCTTTGCTTTATTGGCTGTCGAATTCCAAATGGAACTCTAATGACATTAGTGCCATCCACTTGTAATAGCTTCCCATCTCCTAAAACTGATTCAAGACCATTTGAAAAATCTGGAAGCGTTAAATTTTTTTTATTTTGAAGTTTTTTTATAACTTCATCTGAGTTAGATCTCTTCATGTATCCCCAAAATTATGAAAGAGATGAAAACACTGAGGAATTTTAATTAAAAATTTCTCTCAATGAACAAATTAAAACCATTAATTAGGTTTTCGATGGAACCATAACTACAAAACTTGATATGTGCCAGGGGGAAAGAGGTTTAATTGTTAGACAAATCCTCTAAAGAGGCACAGCTACAAACTAAATTACGGTCTCCAAAAGCATTATCTATTCTAGAAACAGAAGGCCAGAACTTCGTTTTAAATTGATCTTCCATCGGAAAAGCTGCTGTAGTGCGAGAATATGGACGATCCCATTTATCAGCAGTAACTGTCTTTAATGTATGAGGTGCGCGTGAAAGTGGGTTGTTTTTTCTATCACTTATTCCCAGTTCAATCTCTTGAATTTCTAATCTAATTGCAATCATCGCATCACAAAAACGATTTAATTCAATCAAGCTTTCACTTTCTGTGGGCTCTACCATTAGTGTTCCAGCAACTGGCCAACTAACCGTTGGTGCATGAAAACCATAATCCATTAATCTCTTTGCAATATCATCAACTTCGATACCCGTAGAATCTTTTATTGGCCTTAAATCTAATATGCATTCATGAGCAACTAATCCATTTACACCTTTAAACAAAACTGAGTAATAAGGCTCTAAACGTTTGGCTATGTAATTAGCAGAAAGCATTGCAATAGAGGAAGCTTTTCTGAGATTCTCTGCCCCCATCATTCGTATATACATCCAACTAATTGGCAAAATACAAGCACTCCCATATGGAGCAGAAGAAACTGGCCCAATAGCAGAATGGCCTCCACAATCAAGAAGAGGATGACTTGGCAAGAAAGGAGTTAAATGAGCTGCAACTGCAATAGGCCCCACTCCAGGACCTCCACCTCCGTGAGGGATGCAGAAAGTTTTATGCAAATTCAAATGGCAAACATCTGCTCCATAAGAACCTGGGCGACATAGACCAACTTGAGCATTGAGATTTGCACCATCTAAATAAACCTGCCCACCATTTTTATGAACTATTTCACAAATTTCGCGAATCTGTGGTTCAAATACTCCATGAGTCGAAGGATAAGTAACCATTAAGGAAGATAACTTATCAGAATAATCTGCTGCTTTATTTTTCAGATCCTCTATATCAACATTACCTTTTTGATCACAAGAAATAGGTACAACTTTCAGCCCTGCCATTACAGCACTTGCTGGATTAGTTCCATGAGCACTAGTTGGAATTAAACATACATTTCTATGCGATTCGCCACGGGATTGATGCCAAGCTTGAATAACAAGCAATCCTGCAAATTCGCCTTGAGAACCTGCATTTGGCTGTAAAGAGACTCCTTGAAAACCAGTTAAATCCCCAAGCCAATTGCTGAGATCTGAAATTAATTGTTTATAACCTTGAGCTTGATCCTTAGGAGCAAAGGGATGAATATCAGCAAATTGCTTCCAACTTATTGGAAGCAATTCAGCAGTTCCATTAAGCTTCATCGTACAACTCCCCAAAGGAATCATTCCATGAACCAAAGAAAAATCTCTAGTTACTAATCGATTAATATATCTAAGAAGTTCTGTTTCGTTTCTATAAATATTAAACACTGGTTGTTCCAACCAATCGCTTTTCCTAAGTGGTATGTCCTTCATTAAATAACTATTTATATCTGGATTTATAGATTGCTTAAGTATTTTTTTACCACAAGCATCTGCTAAAATCTCATGCAATCTTAGTAGCTCATCTTCAGTAGTTAATTCATCAAAAGTAATACCAAAACCCTTAGCATTTTTTATAGAAGAACCTAAAGGCAAAATGCGCAAATTAAACCCTTTAGAATAGGCTAATTGATGGACTTGAGGTGCTTTTGAGCAATAAACCTCTACCGTGTCAAAACGATCAATTTTTTGAAAAGGGTATCCTAATTCCTCCAAATAACTTTCTAGCTTTAACCTCAGTTCAACAATTCTTTGAGCTATTAATTTAAGGCCACTAGGACCATGATAAATAGCATAAAAAACTGCAAGAACAGCCAACAAAACTTGAGCAGTACAAATATTACTAGTCGCCTTATCTCTACGAATATGCTGTTCTCTAGTTTGCAAAGCAAGTCTTAATGCCTGCTGACCTTCATTATCAATAGATTGTCCAACTAAACGGCCAGGTACTTGTCGTTTAAAAACTTCCTTAGTTGCAAAAAATGCAGCATGTGGCCCTCCGTATCCCATAGGCACTCCAAAACGCTGAGCGCTTCCAACTGCAATATCCGCCCCGAAGGATGCCACTGGCTCTATAAGCACTTGAGCCAATGGATCTATAGATACTGTTGCCAAACCTCCAATTTCATGCACTTTGGCAATTACTTCAGTTGGATCCCATAAATGTCCATTCTTTCCAGGTAATTGCAAAAGCAGTCCAAATACATCCTTATTTAAATTGAATTTCTGAGGATCTATTACTTCTAAAATTATCCCTAATGGTTTAGCCCTTGTTGTCAAAACAGCGAGGGTTTGAGGTAAAACTTCCTTATCAACAAGGAAACGTTTTGCCTGAGACTTTTTATTTACCACATAACTCAAGCTCATCGCTTCTGCTGCCGCAGTAGCCTCATCAAGAAGAGACGCATTAGCTATAGGCAAACCAGTAAGTTCACTAATAAGAGTTTGAAAGTGAAACAACGCCTCCAATCGACCTTGTGAAATTTCAGCTTGATAAGGTGTATAAGCGGTATACCAACATGGATTTTCCAAAATATGCCTCTTTACTAAAGCTGGAAGCGATGTCCCGTAATAACCAAGTCCTATTAAAGAACGAGAAGCTCTATTTTCATTTGCAATCAAGGCAATTTCTTCCAACGCTTTTTTTTCGTCGCAAGAGTCCTGCAAGTATTGACTATTATTTGTTTTATCCAGAATATTTGCAGGAACAACAGAAGAAATAAAGTCTTCCATTTGAGAAATTCCCAATAAATCAAGCATTTTCCCTTGATCTACTTCAGACAAACCAACATGCCTGCTAAAAAAACTTGATTGATCCATTACCAAATATTTTGATAGCTAATAAAAAGCTAAATTCTTATCTATTTAGGTTAATAAATCATATACCTGGCATGAGATAAATTATTTTTATTTCATCGCAACTTTCGTTTTATAACTTTCGGTATCCATAAGTTCTTTAAGTTCACTCAAAGCTGAGGGACGAATTTTCAAAAGCCATCCTTCTCCATGTGGATCATTTTGAAGCCCCTCAGGATTATCCAAAACAGCTTCATTAATTCCTACAACTTCTCCAGATATTGGAGCAAACATATCTTCAACAGCTTTGACAGACTCAACTGAGCCAAAAGCGCTACCTCTTTCCAAAGAGGTACCTATATCTGGAAGATCTACAAAAACAATATCTCCCAATTGATCTACAGCAAAAGCACTAATGCCTATTTTCACCAAGTCTCCTTCAGGTGATGCATATTCATGACTATCAGCAAAAAGGAAATGGTCTGGAAAATCGAAGGCCATTTAGGTAGGGCCAAGAAACTAACTTAATTTTGAGGCAATTTTACAAAACCTGCTTTATTTAAGTCGGAAATTGCTTGAATCAATGCAATTTTGACATGTGAGCGATGGGTTCCACCTTGAACAAACAAATTATAAGGATGAATCAAAGGTGCATCTGCAGAAAATTCACTAGTACTGCCATCAATAAATGTTCCTCCAGCCATTATTAAATCGTGCGCATAGCCAGGCATCTCAGAAGGAACTGGTTGTAAATAAGATCCAACTGGTGAGGATTTTTGAAATGCTTGGCAAATTAACTTCACTGCATCAGGAGATCCAATTCTAATAGCCTGAATCAAGTCTCCTCTTTTATCTCCTGAAGCTGGCATTACTTGAAAACCAAGTTTTTTAAAGACAGCTGCAATAAGGTCTGCACTTATTAAGGCTTCTGCAACCATTTGAGGTGCAAGAAACAACCCTTGCAAAATCACCCTATTCAAATCAAATGCGATTCCTCCTTCTGAACCAATGCCTGGAGAAGTAAGCCTACAGCAAGCTTTCTCTACTAAATCTGCGCGACCCGCAACATACCCTCCTGCAGGAACTATTGTTCCACCAGGATTTTTAATCAAAGAACCCGCTATCAAGTCTGCTCCTACTTGATTTGGTTCTTTTTGTTCTACAAACTCTCCATAACAGTTATCTACAAAACAAATGCAATTAGGTTGTTTGTTATGAACTAATGAACATACTTTAGAAATAGTATCAACTGATAAAGATGGCCTCCACGTATATCCGCAACTTCTCTGAATAAAAATCATTTTAATTGGATTATCTAAAGCTTTTTCAAGAGACACAAAATCTATCTTGCCTTCTTCATCTAATAAAACCTCTTGGTAATTAACTCCGAACTCTAATAATGAACCCTGACCTGAACCTCTTATTCCTATTACTTCTTCAAGAGTTTCATATGGTCTACCAGTAACAGATAGTAAATTATCTCCTGGTCTCAGGACTCCAAATAAGGCAGCGCTAATAGCATGCGTACCACTAACGAATTGAAGCCTTACTGCTGCCTTCTCAGCTCCTAGAACATTTGCAAAAATACGATCAATAATATCTCTACTTTGATCACCATGACCATATCCCGTTAAAGAGGAAAAATGTTGAGGGGCTAAACGAACAGAAGAGAAAGCTTGTAAAATTTTTTCTAATTGAGGGAATACATTCTCTGTTCTTCTTTCTGCAAGTGAAGTTAATTCTTTGGAAATAGAAAAAACATAATTCTTGGCCCATAGTTTTCTTAATTGATCGTCTATTGGTTCTTGAATAGAGTTATCCACAATAAGAAAATTTTTTAATTTTTAAGTAATTGTTCATCTCTAAGAGTTATAGCTTTGTTTCTTAAAGCATTAAGAAAATCATCTGCACCTTGTAAAAAAGTTCCTCTTAAAGAACGGTTAGTCATATATAAATCAAATAATTCACCATCAAATTCTTCAGCGGAATAATCTCTCAAGCCAGCCATCACTTCAGCAAACCTTTCTCTTCTACTAATTTTAGTTACTGGATAGGCAGCCATAATCTCATCTCTACATTGACGCCATGATTTTCCGTTGGATAAATATTCAGCTAAAGCTGCACTTAAGATCACAGCCTCATTGTCTTCAATAAACCAATCAAGTGATGAAGGCAAAGGCGCTAGTCCAACGAAAATTTCAAGTAAATCTCCTGCCCCAAGAGGTTTACCATCATCTGAATGTATAGGAATAGATGATTCTAATAGAACTTTTAGCAATTCAGGATGAGCTTCCAGTAATTGATCGCGTATTAACTCAATGCCTTGATCAAGCATTATATTTGCCCGAGCTAAAGCAAAAAATACTTCCGGCCCAGGCGATGCAAGCTTTCCATTCCTTAAATTAGAAATCTGAGAATTGTGAATTTTGCCAAGGTCAAGAGATTCAACTAGTGCAGGTAAAACTTTATGAGACCAACCATTACGCTCATGCCACACATGTATAAGATGGGCCATAGCCCTTCTGCCATCGGCAAGCTTATCGCGGAATCCTTTAGTCACAAGATCATCCAAAAGATCACTTCCAAGAATTGATATGGATCCTTATCAGCTATTATAAACATTATGTATACGGATCACTCATGGATTCCAGTGTGATCGAAGCGTCTGCTCCATTGAAAAAGCCAGTGGCCGCAGAGAAAGCAATTGCCGCTTCTAAGAAACTACAAATGCCTCTTAAGGTAACTGTCCTTAAGCCTGAAAGGCTTCATAAAAGATGGGGCACAGTTATTTTCATGGCCATAATTCATGCTTTAACAATATTTGCATTACTTCCAAAATTCTGGAGCTGGCAATCTTTTATAGCCTTTGTAATTCTTTATTGGGTTACTGCCTGCCTAGGAGTAACACTTGGTTATCATCGTCTTTTATCTCATAGATCTTTTCAACTTCCAAAATGGCTTGAACGTTTTTTTGCAACCTGCGGAGCCTTAAGCTGTCAACATGGTCCAATTGACTGGGTAGGCCTTCATAGACACCACCACACATTTTCAGATACCGAGCCCGATCATCATGACAGCAATAAAGGTTTTTGGTGGAGTCATATGGGTTGGATGTTTGAACATGTACCTGCCATGGATACAGTCCCTAGACTTGCTGGAGACCTAATAAAAGATCCCTATTATCGATGGCTAAATAAATACTTCCTCCTTCTTCAACTGCCATTAGGGTTAATGCTTTTTGGAATTGGAGAAATTACAGCAGTGGGCGGCTGGGCAATGGTTTTATGGGGGATACCATTACGTTTGGTTTTTGTTTATCACATCACTTGGTTAGTTAATTCAGCAACACATTGCTGGGGAACAGTGGAATATGACAGTGGAGATAATTCAAAAAATAATCCTTGGGTTGCAGCTCTTACATTTGGAGAAGGATGGCACAACAACCATCATGCTTTTCCAAATTCAGCTCGTCACGGACTGAAAAAGCGTCAAATCGATTTAACCTGGCAACATATTCGTCTTCTAAATGCTTTAGGTGTTGCTAAAAAGATAAGGTTACCTATTTCATCGTAAGGTTAGAGAATAAGAAATTGAATCAAGGGTAATCCTTTAATCAAACCATGGCTAAAAGAGTAAAAATCGTTCTCAACGAAGACATTGTTAATTTGGGTAAGGATGGAGATCTTGTAGAAGTTGCTCCAGGTTTTGCTCGAAACTTCCTTCTCCCTTACGGCAAAGCCCTTGCAGTTACTCCAGCTGTATTAAAACAAGTTGAGCACCGCCGCGCTAAACAAGCGAAGCTTGAAGCAGCTAAGAAACAAGAAGCCTTAGATTTTCAAACTGCACTGATCACGATCGGAAGATTCACTGTTAAAAAACAGGTTGGAGAGGATGGAGTTTTATTTGGGACAGTAACTAATGGAGACATCGCAGAAGCGATAAAAGAAGCGACTAAAAAAGAAATAGATCGACGTGAAATATTAGTTCCAGAAATTAACGGTATTGGAAATTACAAGGTACAAATCAAACTTCATAGCGAAGTAACTGCTGAAATTAACCTTGAAGTAATTAGTTACTAAATTCTTGGAAGCTGCAAATTAATTGCCAAAGTAAATCCATGAATTCTATTTAAACTAAATAATTCTTTAAATGGTTAATATACCTTTCTCGGATCAAACCGAAAGATCAAAAAATCCAGAAAAATCATTTAAAAAGTCACGCAATTTGTCCGAACCAAAGTTTGAAGTCCAGCAAGATTTACTGCCTCCTCAGAATCTAGAGGCTGAAGAGGCAGTGCTTGGAGGCATTCTGCTTGATCCAGATGCCATAAGTAGAGTTGCAGACCTCATTCGGCCCGAGGCTTTTTATTTGAAAGCACATAGAGAAATCTTTAGAACTGCATTAATGCTCCATAGTCAAGGTAAACCAACAGATTTGACTGCGATGAGTGCATGGTTGGCAGATACGGGTTCTCTAGAACAAATAGGAGGAAATAACAGATTAGTTGAACTGGTTGAGCGTGTTCCATCCACAGCTTCTATCGAACAAGTCGCACAATTAATTTCTGATAAGTTTCTACGTCGGCAACTTATAAGTTCCGGGAATGAGGTTATCAAACTTGGTTTTGATCAAAACCTGCCTATGGAAGAAGCCTTAGATCAAGCTGAACAAAAGATTTTTGCAATTAGCCAAGAGAGACCTTCGAAAGGGCTTACACCTACATCAGAAATACTGACAAGTACATTTAATGAAATTGAAGGTCGTTCAATAGGAACCTCAATACCTGGTATCCATGTCAATTTTTATGATTTAGATGGAATAACGCAAGGTCTACAGCGCAGTGACCTAATCATTGTTGCGGGCAGACCTGCCATGGGGAAAACATCCATTGTTCTAAATCTTGCAAAAAATGTTGCTCAATTACACGACTTACCTGTCTGTATATTTAGTTTAGAAATGAGTAAAGAACAGCTAGCCTATAGGTTACTTTCGATGGAAGTAGGTATTGAAAGCGGAAGGCTCAGAACTGGTAGATTGCAACAAGAGGAGTGGCCGTTATTAGGAGAAGGAATTAATACTCTTGGAAATCTACGGATGTATATAGACGATAAACCAAATTCAACTGTTTTAGAAATGCGCTCACTGTGTAGACGACTTATTGCAGAACAAGGCAAAGAACTTGGATTAATCGTTATTGACTACTTACAGTTAATGGAAGGGTCTACTCCTGATAATCGTGTACAAGAGCTATCACGAATTACACGGGGATTAAAAGGTATGGCAAGAGAACTTAAAGTTCCAGTAGTAGCACTATCTCAACTAAGCAGGGGAGTAGAATCTCGTACAAATAAACGACCAATGCTAAGTGATCTACGCGAATCTGGTTCTATCGAGCAAGATGCTGATTTAGTCCTAATGATTTATAGAGATGAGTACTATAACCCTGACACCACAGACCGAGGCATTACAGAAGTAATAGTAACTAAACATAGAAATGGTCCAATAGGCACAGTAAAATTACTTTTTGAACCTCAATACACAAGGTTTAGAAATTTAGCAACCTAACTATCTTTGTTGTGACTATTGTCTAAAGAAGGGAACCATGAGCAATAACAACTATTCCGATGAGAGGTTTGACGTAATCGTTGTAGGAGGTGGACATGCTGGCTGCGAAGCAGCTATTGCCACTGCTCGACTAGGTCTAGCCACAGCATTATTCACACTTAACTTAGATCGTATTGCTTGGCAACCATGTAATCCAGCTGTAGGAGGGCCAGCAAAGAGTCAGTTAGTACATGAAGTAGATGCACTTGGAGGAGTGATAGGTAAGTTGGCTGACTCAACGTCATTACAAAAAAGAATTCTTAATGCAAGTCGAGGACCTGCTGTAAGAGCACTACGTGCACAAACAGATAAACGTCTTTATTCACGAAAAATGTTGGAACTACTCCATGAGGTTCCAAACTTAGCGCTACGTGAAGCTATGGTAACTGATCTCATTGTAGATGATTTAAATAAAAAATCTCTAATTGATATTGCAGACGAAAAACAAACAAAAATAATTAAAGGTATTAAAACTTACTTCGGCACTCAATATTTTGCAAAGACAGTTATCTTAACAACCGGAACTTTTTTAGGCGGGAAAATCTGGATTGGTAGTCAATCAATGTCAGCAGGCCGAGCAGGGGAGCAAGCTTCAGAAGGATTGACAGAGTCATTACAAAAACTAGGATTCCAAACTGATAGATTAAAAACTGGTACTCCAGCAAGAGTAGATAAAAGAAGTATTAATTTTGAATTATTAGAAGAGCAACCTAGTGATGCAGAAAATCGTTTTTTTTCTTTTGATCCGGATTCATGGATAACAACAAAACAAATTAGTTGTCACATCACTCGAACAACTCAATCCACTCATAAATTGATTAAAGATAATCTCCATTTAACACCTATTTATGGAGGATTTATTGACAGCAAAGGGCCTAGATACTGTCCTTCTATAGAAGATAAGATCGTGAGATTTGCAGATAAAGAGTCTCATCAAATTTTTCTAGAACCAGAAGGTCTTAATACACCAGAAATTTATGTGCAAGGGTTTTCAACTGGCTTACCTGAAAACTTACAACTTCAATTACTCAGGACATTACCAGGGCTTGAGAACTGCATCATGTTAAGACCTGCTTATGCAGTTGAATACGATTATGTATTAGCCACACAACTATTATCTACATTAGAAACAAAAATAGTGAGAGGCCTTTTTTGCGCAGGGCAACTCAATGGAACAACAGGTTACGAAGAGGCTGCCGCACAAGGGTTAGTAGCAGGCATCAATGCAGCTCAACAAATTAATAATAAAGAAGTTATTGAGTTCCCTCGGGAGGAAAGCTATATAGGCACAATGATAAATGACCTAATAACTAAAGATCTTCGCGAACCTTATCGTGTATTGACCAGTCGTAGTGAATATAGACTTCTACTACGTGGTGATAATGCTGATCGTCGTCTAACGCCACTTGGATATCAAATTGGTCTCATAAGTGACAAGCAATGGAAAATATACAAAAATAAAATACATTCAATAGAAGCTGAGAAGAAGCGATTAGAAAGCAAAAGGGTTAAATCAAATAGTCCAGAAGCTTATATCATAGAAAAAGAAACACAGGCCTCCATAAAAGGATCAATTACATTAGCTAACCTGTTGCGACGTCCAGGTGTGCACACAAATGACCTAATTCGTTATGGTCACATGGATGTCAACATGCCCATAGCAATCAGAGAAGGAGCCGAAATAGATATTAAATATAGTGGCTACCTAGAAAGACAAAAAAAACAAATCAATCAAATCCAAAAACAAAGGAAAAGACCTCTCCCACAAAATATTAACTACGAAACAATAACAACACTATCGCAGGAGGCCCGCGAAAAACTAAATGCCACAAAGCCTCACAATCTTGGAGATGCTTCACAAATACCAGGAGTAAGCAAAGCCGACTTAAGCGCACTTTTAATTTGGCTAAAGATTGATAATCTGAGACAAAGCAAAAATTCGTTAGAACAAATTAAAGATCCAGCAAGGAATGAAGGCCATTCTGCAAAAAACAGGAGGTCATCCTGACTAAGCGTCTTTTATATTCTCCCGAATTAATTTGGGAAGCATCCACTGAAGAAATTCTGAAATGGAATGCGCAAAGAACAATGGCAGGTCCATGGCAGTTAATGCTATTAGGTGATGGTAGTCCTACTAGGCATATTCACCTATTAACCGGTGAGGAAGTGACTGTAGAGCTCATAGCAATGGAATCTGAGCCAATAGCTGATCAAAGAGCACCTAAAGAAGTAAGTGAACTAAACAAACCTCTCTTAAGAAGGCAAGTATGGCTGAAGTCTAAAGAACAAACTCTCGCCTGGGCTGAGAGCTGGTGGAATCTGGTTCAAGCAGAAAAGCATCTGCATAACAAAGAACAGCCAATATGGAGAAGCTTGACCCAAGATCGCTCAGAGCTTTTTCGAGAAGTAGATGGATTGGCTTTGGTACAAGCAGAATGGTTAGAAAGAAAATTTCATACTGAAGGTCCTTTTTGGAGTAGACACTATAGGTTTTTCCGGAATCAAAAAGAGCTTACTGTTATTCGCGAAGTATTCAGTCCAGAGCTTGAAAAATGGCTTGGGAAAACAGACAGACAAAAACTGAATATTAATTGAGGCTACGGTTTTCTTCTATTAGATTTCGGTAAAGGTCTTTTGGGATTACTTCTAACGTCATCTCTATCAACGGAAGAATTTTGAGATTGATCATTATTGGTATTCTCTTGTCTTTCCCATTTATTAACTCGAAATGATGATTCATCAGGCCAATCTTCTGAAACATAAGAGCTATTAGTTATATCTTTATTAGGTCCAATTGCCTTAGTGCCTCTTAAGGAAATTGCCTCTAGAGGTCTTTTTTTTGAAGCAGGCCTCTGTTGTTGAGAGTTTTGTTGATCTAATTGCCAAGGTTCCATCCAGTCTTCGCCATCTTCAAAGAACCAATCAATCTTATCCTCAACCCATCTCCCAACATTATCTAAGCGAGAGGAGATCGGTTTGCTGGATCTTCTTTGACCGGGGCGATTGCCAGAAACACCATCAACAAATTGTCTTCCAGTTTTAAACCACTGGTCCATTCGTCTTTCTAAGGGATCCTTAGAACGCTGACGATTTTGATTCCTTTCACGATATGAATTCATAAAACAACCCTAACTTCGCTTTTGTCTCAACCAATATTCTCGTTGGGAACCTATTAAAGCAATTACCAAACCAGAGAACTGAAGTACCAACAGAAAATCTTTCAATTTTTAATTCCTTAAAATAGGTTCATAAATAAGTAAACAACTTGCATGCCATTTACCTCCATGCAGAATATCGCAACAATGTTTACACGCAGCTCCTTTAAGTAAGCGCTTATAGAAAGACGAAGTCCCACACAAGGGGCATGTCGCAATCCATTTTGGCCTTTTGTTCTGGACAGGAAAATTATGACGAATATTTACCTCAAACTCATTTTGAGAAGCATTAATCTCCTGCATTCGAGCACGAAAGTTAGGTCCATGCGCCTCTCTAACCTTGAGGACCCTGTCAATCCAAGCATGAATCATTTCATGGCAAAGAGTGCTCTGAATAGCAGATTTAGGCAAATTTATTAAAACTGGTCTGGATAGAACAATCTGACAGCCATTACGGCCTGCAACGGAAGGTCCACGCTGATAAAAACCAGCTGTATTTCTTAAACGACCGTCACTCCACCTAACTGAAACGATTGGCTCATGTTCTTTTACTAACAAACCATCAAAATATTCTCGATTTAAACGGTGAAAAATTGGCAAAAGAGGCAGTAAGGGCATTCATATAACAAGGGAAGAACCCTTCTACAATCGATGACATTCTGCCTAAGGGTAACCAATAATCCAACCAATTTATAGAGATAATAAGTCAGACTCTATAAAACTCGCATTCAGCTAATGGACGGAGCTCTAGTAAGGGAAATTGGAACCAAAGGCCTGCTAATAGGTGCTGGCGCGCTTGTACTCTTCTGGATAGTTAATGCAATCAAGCTTGTTATAGGTGCAAGAGGTATCAATCCTCTGGTGAAACAATTTTTCAATCAAATAGCTTCAGGAAGAGTTGATGGTGCCTATCTATTAACTACAAAAGCCTATCGCCAGCACGTAAATCGACAAGAATTTATTAAATTTCTAGCCAGTCTGCAACTTAATCGCTATAGAAATCTCAAATCAGGAAGACCTAGAATTGAAGATGATCAAATAATTCTAACTCTGAAATTAAAATCTGAAGATAAGAAATCTGAACTTCCATTAGATTTTACTTTTATCAAGGTTGATAAAGATTGGCGTATAGATCGAATTAAAAAAACCAATCTCTAAAGAAAAAGTTTCGTATACTTGCAGTGAATTCTGATTTAAATAAAAAATTTAACCGTGCAATAGAGTTGAGGAAATTGCTTAATGAAGCAAGTCATGCTTATTATGTTTTAGATGCTCCTTCTATAGAAGATTCAGTTTATGATCAACTTTATAGAGAATTAGTTAATTTAGAAAATAGGTACCCTGAGCTAATAACAGCAGATAGTCCTACACAAAGAGTAGGCGACAAGTTATCATCAAATTTCCCAAAAAAAACTCATAGAGTTCCATTGCAAAGTCTAGATAATGCATTTAATTTCCAAGAAGTGAGTGAATGGAATGCAAGAAGCCTTAAAATACTGAACCAAGGGGAAAGTAAAGAAGATATTCTGACAAGTATCGAACTTATTTGTGAATTAAAAATTGATGGAAATGCTATAGCACTAAGCTATGAGAATGGATTACTAGTAAGAGCTTGCTCAAGAGGTGATGGAATTCAAGGAGAAGATATAACCTCTAATGTAAAAACAATTAACTCTATTCCTCTTTCCTTAAGGATGGAAAATCCACCTAAATGGATTGAAATTAGAGGTGAAGCATTCATACCTCATAGAACATTTGAAGGAATAAATAAAAAAAGAAGAATGGCCTTAGAATCTGAATTTGCCAATTCAAGGAATGCATGTGCAGGTACACTTAGACAACTAGATCCTCAAGTAGTTGCCTCACGAAAACTAGATTTTTTTGCTTACACAATTCATTTACCTGAAGAGTTAGATGAGATTAAATACAACCTAGCTAAGCCAAAAACTCAAATAGAAGCATTGCAATATTTGAAAAATATAGGATTTAAAATTAATCCTTATAATCAAGTATTCTTAGGCCTTAAAGACTTGAAAGAGTTCTTAAATGAGTGGGAAATCAAAAGGCACGATCTTCCTTACTCTACAGATGGTTTGGTCATCAAAGTTAATAAGTTTAACCTGCAAAAAAGATTAGGTTTTACTCAAAAAGCACCTAGATGGGCGATAGCTTTAAAGCATCCAGCAGCAGAAGCTCCTAGCAAACTATTAGGTTTAACTTTTCAAGTTGGTAGGACTGGAGTAGTTACACCAGTAGCAGAATTCGAACCAATTATGCTTGCAGGAACTTCTGTAAGTAGAGCTACTCTTCATAATGCAAATAGATTACTTTCACTAGATTTACACTCAGATGACACAATCATTATCAGAAAAGCTGGTGAAATTATCCCTGAAGTTGTGCGCGTGTTACCTGGATTAAGAAATCAATATGCTAAATGTCTCTCATTACCAATTAACTGTCCAATATGTAATTCAACTCTCATAAGCGAAAATGATGAAGCTGCTACTAGATGTATTAACACCAATTGCCCTGCAATACTTCAAGGTGCATTACGTCATTGGGTAAACAAAGGAGCAATGAATATAGAAGGTTTGGGTTCAAAATTAATAGAACAGTTAGTTGAAAAAAAATTAATCAACTCAATCGCCGACCTATATGAATTAGATATAAATCTTCTTGAAAAATTAGACCGAATGGGAGCAAAATCTGCAAAAAAAATTATACAGGAGCTAGAAATTTCTAAAGGCAAACCTTGGCATAAACAACTATATGGTTTAGGCATTCCTCACATAGGGGAAAGAAATGCCCAAACGATTGCTATGCAATTTACCAATTCTTCAATACTTAAAGATGTAGCTTGCAAATCACCAGAAGTAATTCAAGAAATTAATGGCATCGGAGAAGAAATAAGTGATTCATTAAAAACTTGGTTTTCTTCAGAAGCCAATCAAAAATTAATTAGAGATTTAAAAAGAGTGGGGTTAACACTTGAAGCAACACAAGAAGAGAAATTAAAAAAAGACCAAATATCTGACAATTCAACAAAATTGCTATTTGGCAAAATTTTCGTCCTGACTGGTACGTTACCCTCTCTTAGTCGCAGCAAGGCAAAAGAGTTAATTGAAAATTCCGGTGGAAGCATAAGTTCTTCAATCAGCACAAACACAAGTTTTCTGGTTGCAGGAGAAAAAGCAGGAAGCAAGCTCAAAAAAGCGAAAACACTTGGGATTAAAATTATTGATCAAAATGAATTATTGAAGCTTCTTACATAAACACTAAAATTTCTTTAAACTTAATCTAAAAATGTCTCAGCCGAAAATCTTCTCATTTATTAAATCTTCCTGTGGAAGAACAAAATATTTAACTCTTGCTGAGAATAAAAGTATCGTTTCTAAGTTGAGACTTTATTGGTTTATTTTTTTTGCAATCCTCAGAGATTTATCCTTAAAAAACCCTGATCACCTAGGAGATTCAAATTCTTGAAGTGCTTTTTGTGCTGCTTTAGAAGCAATCCAAATAACGGCAAAAGTAGCAACAACTCCTAACAAACTAAAGAATAATGATGTTGTGTCATCCTTATTAGATAAAACTGTATCAAAATTCGCGATATCACCAGCTAATGAACCCAACCCACAATATAAAATCGTTCCAGGTAAAATGGCTGTTATACCAATGGAATAATCAAGGAAAGTGACTTCACTTAAACCATAAAATAAATTTAATATGCTAAAAGGAAACACTGGGGATAAGCGAGTCAATATTATTAGTTTCAAACCTTCTTTACTTAAGGCCTTTTTAATTATTTGAAATCTGGGAAAGTTCGCAATACGCCTTTGAGACCAATCTCTGAAATATTTACGGCTCAAATAAAAAGTTAACTCTGCACCTATGAATGCACCCATAAAAACAAATATTGTCCCAAAAAAAGAGCCATATAAAGCACCTGCTAGCATTGAAGGCCAAAGGCCTGGGAGTAAGCAGGTAATCCATAAAGCATAAAACAGAATAAACAAAAATACTCCTGTAGAAGTATCGAAAAAATTTAAATAGTCTTGTAAAAACGATGTGAAAGAGTTCATGTTGTTTGAACTTGATTTATCTAAGCCCTGATAAACGTCTACTAATTAGCTCAGCCTGCGTAATTACCTCAGATAAATTTCTTCTACATTCAGAGACTACCTTCTCGGGTGCTCTCTGAATAAAATTAGTATTCGCCAATCGACCTTTTAAAGTAGAGATTTCTTTTTCCGCCTTTTCTAAATCATTTGCAAGCCTTGTTTTCAATCCTTCCAAATCAACTAAACCTTCTATTGGCAATAAAACCTCAAGGTCTCCATTTACTGCGGCTAAAGCCTTCGTCGAGGATTCATTTTTAACTTTGTCAGGATTAAGTACTTCGACATATTCTGCGCGAGTAAGGGTCTGAATATCATCTTCATTATTCGTTAAAATCTTTACTAAGTTTTCGTTGGAAGTTATAAACCTAACTGGGGCTTTCTGAGAAGGTTTGAGCCCAGCTTCTGCTCTTAAATTCCTGACTAAGCGAATAGATTCAAATAATTGTGAGAAATCATCTTCTAAGCCATCATCCAAAAAACTATTTTTTAAACATGGCCAAGTGTGAAGTGCAAGCAACTTTTTTTCAGAGACACCTGTAATTGCATGCCATAATTCCTCTGTCAAATGAGGCATTAAGGGATGAAGCATAATTAACAATTCTGATAAGACCTTAGAAAGTACTTTTTTCGCGATAGATCTATCAATTAACTCATCTTCGGTAGGATTTTTACTTTTAGTCAATCGTCGTTTAATTAATTCTAAATACCAATCACAGATATCATTCCAAGCAAATTCATACAAGCCTTTCGCAGCTTCACCAAGAGCATAATTATCAAAACGATGAAGGGTTTCTATGTTCACTCTCATAAGACGAGATAATATCCAGCGATCAGCCAACTTTAAAGTAGCCATATCTATTGGCTCCGATACATCAGGCAAAGAATTCCCAAAATTAATTAAAGCAAACCTTGTAGCATTCCATAATTTATTTGCAAAATTTCGAGACGCCTCCACTGTTGCTGAAGTCTCTTTGTTGCGATCAAAATCAAGACGAATATCCTGACCTGCTCCTGCAACTTCTCTAACTAACGCAAAGCGCAAAGCATCAGTGCCATATCTTTCAATCAATAACAATGGATCAATTCCATTACCTAAACTTTTACTCATTTTTCGATTTTGTTCATCTCTAACTAGTCCATGAATATAGACATCAGCAAAAGGTGTTTTGCCTGTGAAAGCACCTGCCATCATTGTCATTCTCGCGACCCAGAAGAAAATAATGTCAAATCCGGTTACCAAAGTACTAGTGGGATACCAGCGTGCCAAATCCGCACTATTTTGATCAGGCCAACCCAATGTTGAAAATGGCCATAGCCCACTTGAAAACCAAGTATCTAAAACATCTTCATCTTGCTGAAGATTAACCAAACCACCATATTTTTTTTGAGCTAACGTCAAAGCTTCTGCTTCAGAAAGTGCAACCACATAAGGCGTCGTATCAGTTAATTTATTGTTGGTTTCACTAATAACAAACCAAGCTGGGATACGATGTCCCCACCATAATTGTCTACTAATACACCAATCTCTAATACCTTCTAACCAATCCTGATATACCTTACCCCAACGCTCCGGAACAAAGCGAGGCTCTCCGTTGGTGAACGATTCACGACACCTTGAAGCTAAAGGGTCCATCTTTACAAACCACTGAGTAGATAACAAAGGCTCTACTGGAACCTTGCCTCTATCAGAAAAAGGAACCGTATGACGATAAGGCTCAATCTTCGTTATTAGTCCCTGTTCTTGTAAAGCATCTACAACTGCTTTCCGTGCTTCGAAACGATCAAGGCCTTGAAAATTTCCAGCATTATTATTCATCGTTCCATCCTTATTCATAATTGTTATCAGTGGTAATTTATGGCGCTGACCAATTGCAAAGTCATTAGGATCGTGAGCTGGGGTAACTTTTACACATCCAGTCCCAAAATCTTTATCAACATGATCGTCAGCAATAATTGGAATATCGCGATTCGTAAAAGGTAAATTCAAAAATCGGCCTACAAGTTCTTGATAACGTTTGTCTGAAGGGTTCACTGCTACGGCTACATCACCTAACATCGTTTCAGGACGCGTCGTAGCAACTTCTAAATGTGTAATTTCACTGTCACTAGGAATATTTGCTAATGGGTAACGAAAATGCCAAAGATAACCATCTATTTCTTTCATTTCTACTTCTAAGTCGCTGACAGCAGAGCCTGAAGCAGGACACCAATTAACAAGATACTCTCCTCTGTATATAAGACCTTGCTCATGCAAACGAACAAAAGCCGTCGAAACTGCTTTGCTTAAATTCTTATCAAGCGTAAAACGCTCTCTTTTCCAATCAACTGAATATCCCAGACGACGGAGCTGACCAACAATTTGACCACCACTTTCTTCTTTCCATTTCCATGCTCTCTGAAGAAAAGACTCTCTTCCCAATTTATCTCGGTTTAATCCTTCCTTTTGTAATTGCTTCTCAAGAATTGTTTGAACTGCAATCGATGCATGATCAGTCCCTGGAAGACATAAGACATTCTTACCTTGTAAACGTTGAAATCTGACAATCGTATCAATTAAAGATGTATTAAAAGCATGCCCCATATGCAAGCTGCCTGTGACATTAGGAGGAGGAATTACAACTGCAAAAGGCTCTCCTGGATTATCCGGATTTGGATGAAAGGCACCTTGATCCTCCCATAGCTTCTGCCAACGACTTTCTGTGCCCTGTGGGTCATATGTCTTTGGGAGACCTTCTGCTGCATTGAAAGCACTCGTATCTACAAACTGCTCAGTCACTTAAAAAGAAGAAAAAGTTACCTCTCCTCTCAAACACTAATAAAATTCAATGTTTTTGCACAAGTCACCTTTTACTTTCTGAAGAAAGCCAAGGAATACTAATTAACCCATCATTGACTCTCCATTGAGATTGGTCTCGATTAATAAAATCAGTTATAGCGATAGATTCCAGCGCCTTAGTAGCTTCAGAAAATGATATTTCCACTTTGTCTTCAAGAGGAATAATCAAGACATTCTTTTCTGCTGGATCAGCCATTACACACACAGAAAAATTTTCCATAGTTCTTTCAAAGAAAATTCTTCTAATTCGACTTGTTAAAGCTGGTCCCAAGGAATCCGCAAATAATTGAAGACTTTGTTTATCTCCACTCAAGCCACAATTTAAAGCCATCCAAATCAAAAACTTTGCCCAACTATCAACTGTCCAAAGTGGCTGAAAGCTCTCTCTATGACATAAAACTAATTCGTGTAATGCAAAGTCAAACGCTTTAGCTTGGATCGTGATTTGCTGAGTTTTATCCATAAAAGACATTCTGTCTTTTAAAGTCTTAGTGATCTTGTCTTTGTGACGGCATCACAATTATCATGGATTTAAATAACCCTGACCTTGAATTTTCAGATTTGGTTTACGCATATCAAAGCTGGGTCATGGCTGTAATTAATGATGAAAAATTAAATAATGATGACAAGCTTCTCAGCGATGAAATTGCAGATGAAGCTCTGGATGCAATGCGATTTTTGCCTGGGGAAGTCACCAGTGCAATTGAAACCAGTTTAGCAAGAGTGTATGAAGTTGATGAAGAAGAGCTAGCAGGCTTACTGTTTCCTGAAACAGAATAATTGCCATGATAATCATTTGATAATGATTATCATGGCTAGGGTAATTGCTTCTGTCTATTTCTGAGTCTTCTCAATTATGGGTAATTTAATAGCTGAGAATTTATCTTTTGCGTATGAAAGACGAGAAGTCGTAGAAAACATTTCACTAACTTTATTACCAGGTACTATGACTGCGCTCGTTGGCCCAAATGGTGCTGGAAAATCAACATTATTAAAGTTACTAAAAGGGGAAAGCAAGCCTTATAGAGGAAAAGTCACGGTTAATGGACAGCCATTAAAAAACTCTCGTGATCAGGTTGCTCTGATGCCTCAACGAAATTCTATTAACTGGGATTTTCCTATCACTGTTCAAGGTTTAGTTGCTTTAGGTCGTATCAATTATTCAACTTGCTGTGACATAGAAGCTTGTCTACAAAGAGTTGGTATGTCTAAGCTTGCAAAAAGAAGACTTGATTCTCTCTCCGGAGGTCAACAACAAAGGGCTTTATTAGCAAAAACTTTAATGAGACCGGCATCAATTTTTCTACTTGATGAACCATGTTCTGCTTTGGACCCTCCAACAAGGGAACAGTTTCTGACAATTATTCGCCAACTGGCTGATGCTGGACTAACTATTTGTGTTACTAGTCACGATTGGGGGAAGTCTTTAAATGCTTATGACAAGGTCATTGCAATAGATAAAAAAATTTTAGGCTTTGGCACTCCTACAGATGTACAAGAAAAACTCGATTCCATTACTTGCATGGGGAATTATTGTTGTGGTTAATTTTGAAATAGGTGCTTCAAGTGCTTTGTCGCTCAAGGCAATGTTGACAAAGGCCAAAAAATTCAAGAGTATGGAACAACAATTGAAAATTCTTAGTTTTACTCTGTGGCAGATTAATATTTTTGACTGGACAACCTTGAAGAGATGTAGTTATCCCACAATCAACGCAGGTCAAATGATGAACATCCCGCTTTACAGGTGCATAAAGAACTTCACCTGTTGGAAGATTTCGGGAACGAACCAAACCTTTTTTAACAAGTACTTGCAGGTTTCTATAAACGGTAGCAAGTCCCATAGAAGATTCTCCTGCATGCAAGACACGGTAAAGTTCTTGACCACTCAACTCATCATCACAATTTCCAAGTTTTTCAAGAATCTGATTTTGACGATTAGAAATATTTGGATTACTTTTCACCATTTTCAAAAAAGCAATTTGATCTCTTTGGAAAACATTAGTTAATTTTCTGCTTAATGTCTTTCTCTGTTGAAAATTGGTGGCTAATACCATTCTTAGTCACAATCCTGACAGGAATACTATGTCCTGCAATAGGAACTGTATTAATCACTCATAAACGACTATTACAAGTCAATCTTATTTCTCACTCAGTTTTACCAGGTTTAGCTTTGGCATTAGCACTTGGTATTGAGCCTGTCATAGGAGGGGTTATAAGTGGCATGGTTGGGGCTCTAACAGCAGAAAAATTGACGCTAAGGCGAAATGAAAATTATGAAGCAGTTATTAATACAGTTCTTGCAGGTGCACTTGGTCTTGGAGTTCTCTTGATCCCAATATTAGGGATAAGAATTGATCTAGAAGCAGTTTTATTTGGAGATCTTCTTACAGCGAATTGGAATGATCTATTAAGAAACTTAATTGCATTTACAATATTCTCATTAATCATGATTTCGTCGTACCAGCAAGTCATTCACATAGGACTAGATCCAGAAGGTGCTGCTAGTAGTGATATCAAAGTTCCTACTTTAAGATTCATTTTAGGCTTCTCAACTGCACTAGCAATCGTTAGCTCGATGTCTTCAGTGGGAGTAATTATAGTTGTTGGCTTGCTATCTGGTCCTAGCTTACTGGGATTAATAAAATCACCAAGTCTTTATGTAGCCATGATTCGTTCTTCCGTATTTGGATGCATCATTTCATTATTAGGTTTTTGGCTAGCCCTAAAATTAAACTTGTCTCCAGGACCTCTTATAGGTGTTATCTGCATGGCGTCTTTAGGACTTTTGCCATCTAAAAAGTAAGCTAAATAAGAAAATATTCTAAAAATATTGATGGGAAATATTTATTATTTAATTTATAGATATCTAACCTTTTAAGAATCTAAACCCACTTCCACAAGCACAACTTTCAGCTCCATCAGGAGTACTTATTAAAAATCCACCTCCACTTAAATCTCCAAAATAATTTAACCTAAGGCCATGAAGTAAAGATAATTGATTTTCATCGGCAAACAAAGTAACTCCTTCAGTACGAGCAATAGGAACTCCTTCATTAGCCCCAGGAAGCAGCCTAATATGCAACCAACCTTCTTTACAGTTGTCCTCCATTAAATCTATTCTCATAGCCCCAGGAGTACCTGCAAAAGCTGATTGCCGAACCAGTTCAGCTGCTGCTTCAGGCGTTATTGATAAATTCACCAATCGTTGATCCGATTCCATAAAGAATTTATGAAGATCAAAATTAAATGGGCGATCCAGGGTTCGAACCAGGGACATCCTGCTTGTAAGGCAGGCGCTCTACCGCTGAGCTAATCGCCCACACTAAATTTCATTATGCCTTAAAAGGCTAAATCACTTTAAACCATTTTTAGATTAATGGCTTCTGGGAAAGAACATGACAGAGCTATCAAGCTATGGATTTTGCCATTTGGACTATTAGCTGCAGTAATTTACAACCTACAAATTGCTTTTATCTTTAGCTTTGCCTTTGCTGTAGGGGGATTATGGCTTTCTCCAGATCTGGATATTATTTCAAAACCGCTAAAAAGATGGGGGTTTCTCCAGGTTTTATGGTGGCCATATAGAAAAATTATTCCGCACAGATCAAATTTATCCCATTCCCCAATTATTGGAACGACTATAAGATTAATTTATCTAGTTGGGATCTTGATAATTATTAATTTGCTCCTATCAAAATTCATTAATCTAGAACCTTTAATCCTGCTGCGGAATGTCAATAAAATAATAACTCTATACCCTGAAAAAATAATTGCTTTAGTTGTGGGAATTGAAGTTAGTGCATGGGTTCACATAATTCAAGACAAATATCATCAAATTAAGGACTAAAGTTTATAGAAAAAAAAATGAGAAACTATAAGAAGTAGAAATATGACTTCTAATGCAAAAAGAGAAAAAAGGAATTGATGCAGGCCTAATAAATGAACTCGGAAATGTAATTTCTCAGCTTAGAGATCCTAATCAGGGATGTCCCTGGGATGTAGAGCAAACTCATATCTCCTTGATACCATTTGTGCTAGAAGAAGCCTACGAAGTTGTAGATGCAATTCGAGAAAAAAATGATGATCACATAATTGAAGAACTTGGCGATTTACTTCTCCAAATAATGTTTCATACAGAAATTGCTTCAGAAGAGAATCGGTTTTGCCTAAATGATGTAATAAAAGGAATTACAAAAAAATTAATCCGTAGACATCCACATGTATTCGGGAATAAGAAAATAAATAATATTGATGAAGTCTCAAAAAGCTGGGAGCAAATTAAATCATCCGAACAATTACTAGAGCATTCAACTAGTCCATTTACTGAAAAACTCAAACATAAAAACCGTTCTCAATCATGTATAGCAGGTACTATGTTTATATCAGAAAAAGTAGCAGGAATAGGATTTGAATGGGAAAATATTAATGCAGTGTGGAAAAAATTTGATGAGGAGATGTATGAGTTTAAAGAGGAGATAAAAGAGAACAACAAAACTCGGATAAAAGAAGAATTTGGAGATGTGCTATTTACACTAATTAATATCGCAAGATGGTATAAAATCAATCCCGAAGAAAGTCTAAGCAGTGCTAACAGAAGATTCCTCGAAAGGTTCAGCTTTATGGAGAAATCTTTTGGTAGTAACCTAGCCAATAAATCAACTCAAGAATTAGAAGAGATGTGGGAAAAGGCTAAGGATAGTACTAGAGAACAAACATCTCTTGACTAAATATATCTAAAAAGATGAAAAACCAGAGAAAAGAAGAAGCTTCGTGGATCGATGAGTTCCAAACTAATCAACGATATGGCCTTTTGGGGAAAATATTAATCGTCAAAAAAAGCGCTGTCCAGAAAATTACGATCGTAGAAACTGAGCGATATGGCAACGGTCTGTTACTAGATGATTGTTGGATGACAACAGAAAAGCAAGAAAAGGACTATCACGAATGTTTAGTTCATCCAGCAATGTGTGGAGCAGAAAGCTTAGAAAGAATTTTAATCATCGGTGGTGGGGATGGAGGAAGCGCAAGAGAATGTCTTCGCCATACTGAAGTAAAACATCTAGACCTTATAGAGATAGATCAAGAGGTGATTAACTTATGTCAAGAATATCTTCCAAAAATTGGAGGTACTGCTTGGAGTGATCCTCGACTTAATTTAAAAATTAGAGATGGCATTCAATGGGTAGAAAATACAAAAGATAACTCTTATGATGTGATTATTGTTGATGGCTCAGATCCAAAAGGACCAGCACAAAGTTTATTCAATAGATCTTTCTTTGAAAACTGCAAACGAATTCTCAAAAAAGGTGGTGTTTTTGCTGCTCAAACTGAATCACCAGAAGCTTTTTATGATGCACATATGGATACAGTAAAGATGATTAAAACAATTTTCGAATACGCCGACCCAATGTATGGGTCAGTGCCCATTTATCCAAGTGGGTGGTGGAGTTGGACATTTGCAGCAAAAGATCAAGCTAGATATCTACATCCATCAACCACAAGGGCAAGTTTAATCTCTATGGATTGCAAAATTTGGAGTCCTCGTTGGCAGCAAGGAGCTTTTAATGCAATACCAGCGTATGTTGAAAGAGCTTTAAAACAATGAAAAAAGCTAAATACTCTGAAAATATTTACTTCAATAGTGAAGGAACAATTTTCATGGGAGCAGAACGAGAGTCGCAAAATTGCGAGATAGCAATTTTTGGAGTGCCTTATGATGGAACAACATCCTTTCGACCTGGATCACGTTTCGGACCTGCTGCAATTAGAGACGTAAGCAATGGCATAGAAACTTTCTGTCCACAATTTAAGTTAGATATCGCAGAGTTGAAATTTGCAGATCTTGGTTCTTTAGAAATACCTTATGGCGATCCTGAACCAGTTATTGAACTAGTAAGACAAGCTACAGGAAAAATTGTATCTCAAGGGCATAAGCCACTAATTCTTGGAGGAGAACATTCCATTAGCTCTGGTGCTATCAATGCAACAGTAGAGCATCACAATAATCTCATTGTTATTCAATTAGATGCACATGCCGATTTAAGAGAAGAATGGTTAGGGTCAAAGTATAATCATGCTTGTGCAATGAGTAGATGCTTAGACGTATTACCAAGTAAACAGCTATTTCAAATAGGTATTAGAAGTGGAAGCCGAGAAGAGTTTCAAAAACTTGCAGAAAGTAATCGTTTAATTCCTTTCATAAAAGGAACGCAAGCACACAATCTAAAAGAAAAACTCAAACCTTTTATTGGAACTCCTATTTACTTATCTATTGATCTTGATTGGTTTGACCCGAGCGTTTTACCTGGTACTGGGACACCAGAACCAGGAGGATACTTATGGGATGACTTTGCAGCTGTAATTGATGTGCTGAAAGAACATAACATTGTCGCTGCAGATATTGTTGAATTATCTCCTCAATTAGATCCATTCGGGATGAGTAGTATTTTTGCCGCCAAAGTAACAAGAAGCATCTTGATTTTATTAAGCTCTAGAATTCCAGCTAAGACTCAGTAGAAGATAAGGTTCTTGCGAAATCCAATTGTTTGTCAAGACTGACATCAGATTTATTCAATACAGGTAAAGAAGGAACTGATTTTGTCCAATGATGGCAAAAAGCAACAGTAGCTATCTCAGAATGCACTTTTATCTTCCTCAATCGACACCAAAATTCCTTGCTTATCTGAGCAGAAGTACAATGTGCACAAGATCTACAAGATTCTTTATTAATCATTTGTTCTTTGCTCGGAATCACAGGCTAATAACAGTTCTTAAATCGAGCCACGAAGCATTACATTTACCAATCTAAATCTATCTCCGAATTAATGGTTAATCTGCTTAAAACAAATCCTAAAGCCAGCAACAATGACCTTAAAACAAACTCCTCTATATAAAACATACATTAATACACCTTGCAAAACAGCACCTTTTGCAGGCTGGGAGATGCCCATACAATTTTCCGGATTAATCAATGAACATGAATCAGTAAGAAAAGAAGTGGGCTTGTTTGATATTTCCCATATGGGCGTATTTCTTATAAAAGGCAAAAATATAAAAGACTTACTTCAAGGATTAGTTCCCACAGATCTTCATAAAATTGGTCCTGGTGAAGCCTGTTACACAGTCCTATTAAACGAAAATGGTGGAATTATTGATGACCTAATAATCTATGATCAAGGACACGATGCAAAAAATATAGAATCTGTTTTATTAGTAATTAATGCGGCTTGTATTGAAGAAGATATTGAATGGATAAAACAGCACGTAGATCAATTAGATTTATCCATAAATGATTTCAAAAAAGATGGGGTTTTACTTGCCATTCAAGGACCCAATTCATTAAAAGTATTAGAACAATATTTTAATAAATCTCTTGTAAACATCCCTCGTTTTGGGCATCAAACTATATTTCCCAAGAACAATGAAAGCTCTGAATCTATCTTTATAGGCAGGACTGGTTACACAGGTGAAGATGGCTTTGAATTACTTCTAAACGAAAAAGATGGGGTCAAATTATGGACCAAATTAATCGATGCTGGAATTACGCCTTGCGGCCTAGGTGCAAGAGATACCCTTCGACTAGAAGCAGGGATGCACCTTTATGGAAACGAAATGAATGCAAACACCACTCCATTTGAAGCAGGCTTAGGATGGTTAGTCAATTTAGAAATGCCTGCTAAGTTTATTGGTAGAGAAGCATTAGAAAAGCAAGCTCAAGAAGGAATTCAAAAAAAATTGGTTGGCCTTGAAATTAATGGACGCGCAATTGCTAGAAAAGGTTATAAATTATTTAAAAACGAAAAATTTATAGGTGAAGTTACAAGTGGTACTTGGTCTCCTAGTTTAAAAAAAGCAATAGCGATGGGTTATGTAGAAAACGAATTTGCTCAAATGGGAACTGAAGTCATGGTTGAAATTCGGGGTAAATTTCACGCCGCAAAGATTGTCAAAAGAACGTTTTTTATAAAAGAAAAATAGTTTTTAGCTGATTTCTAAAAAGAGAAGATCCCTTTTTATGGGAAACTCATTCTTTAATACGAAAACATTTCTGATGCGCAGCAACTGCTGTGGAGAACTAAACAAGCGCCATATTGGTTCCGAAGTGGAACTTTGTGGCTGGGTTGACCGTTGTAGAGATCATGGAGGTGTCATCTTCATAGATCTTCGTGACCGGACCGGCACAGTGCAAATAACGGTTGATCCGGATCAAGGAACAGAAATGTTCACGATCGCAGAGGGACTTAGAAATGAAACAGTTCTGAAAGCAGTCGGCCAAGTAAATTCGAGACCTAAAGAGTCGATTAATGAGAAAATAAAAACCGGAGAAATCGAAATTACTGCTAAGAAACTGATCATTCTAAATACAGTTACTGAAAATCTACCTTTCACAATTTCAATTCATGATGATGAACAAATTAAAGAAGAGATAAGACTTCGTTATCGATATTTAGATCTGCGGCGCGAAAGAATGAATAAAAATTTGAGATTGCGTCATGAAACCATTAAAGCAGCAAGAAATTTTCTTGAAGACCAAGAGTTTATAGAAGTAGAAACTCCAATACTTACTCGATCTACCCCAGAAGGAGCGCGAGACTATCTAGTGCCTTCAAGAGTATGCGCTGGCGAATGGTTTGCTCTTCCACAATCACCACAGCTTTTTAAACAGTTGCTAATGGTAGGAGGAATAGAAAAGTACTATCAAATAGCCCGTTGCTTTAGAGATGAAGATTTACGCTCTGATAGGCAACCAGAATTTACGCAGTTAGATATAGAAATGAGCTTTATGGGCCAAGAAGAAATTCTTGATCTGAATGAAAAATTAATTTCATCAATATGGAAAAAGGTAAAAAATATCAATATTGAAACACCATTCCCAAGATTGTCCTGGGAAGAAGCAATGAATCGTTTTGGGACAGATAGACCCGATACTCGCTATGGGATGGAACTTAAAGATACTAGTGAAATTTTTAAAGAATCATCTTTTAAGGTTTTTTCTAACGCAATCTCAAGTGGAGGATGTGTGAAATGTATCAATGTTGAACAAGGTAATGCTTCTATAAGCAATGTCAGAATAAAGCCAGGTGGAGATATTTTTAATGAAGCTCAGAAAGCAGGGGCTGGTGGACTAGCCTTTATTAGAGTAAGAGAAGATGGCAACATTGATTCAATTGGTGCAATTAAAGACAATCTCAAATCTGAGCAAAAAGATCTTCTACTTAAGAAAACAAATGCAAAGCCTGGAGATTTAATTCTATTTGGTGCAGGTAAAACCGAAATTGTAAATAAAACGCTTGATAGAGTTAGACAATATTTAGCGAACCAATTAAACCTAATCCCCCAAAAAGAAGATAAACAAGCTTGGGAATTTCTATGGGTTGTAGATTTCCCAATGTTCGAATACAACACTGAAGAGAATCGACTCGAAGCAATGCATCATCCTTTTTGCGCACCAAATTCTGGGGATATAGGAAGTCAACAAGAAGAATGGAAAAATAAATTACCTTCTGCAAAAGCACAAGCTTATGACCTTGTTTTAAATGGACTTGAACTCGGAGGAGGTTCGTTACGTATTCACAATTCGGAACTGCAAAAAATTGTTTTTGAAACAATTGGTCTTTCCAATAACGAAGCAAATGAACAATTTGGATTCTTAATGAATGCTTTAGAAACAGGAGCTCCTCCTCATGGAGGGATTGCATATGGTATAGACCGCATAGTAATGCTCCTGAGTCAAGAAGAATCTATTCGCGATACAATTGCATTCCCAAAGACCCAACAAGCAAGATGCCTTATGACAAAAGCACCTGCAGATGTATCAAAGCACCAATTGGAAGATCTACATATAGAATCAACTTTTAAGGAAGAAGAAGAATGAAAGGGTATTTCAAAAAACTTCATTCAATTCCGCTAAAAACTATTTATTTTTCTTGGCCTTGAACAAGTTCGAGGTAATTTAAAGAATACGAAAAAACTAAATGGCAAAGTTTGTCTTCGTTACAGGTGGTGTAGTTTCTAGCATTGGGAAGGGAATTGTCGCTGCAAGTCTTGGACGCCTTCTTAAATCTCGAGGGTACAGTGTCTCAATCTTAAAACTAGATCCATATCTCAATGTAGACCCTGGAACAATGAGTCCTTTCCAACATGGAGAGGTTTTTGTAACAGAAGATGGGGCGGAAACTGATCTCGATCTAGGGCATTACGAGAGGTTTACTGACACAGCAATGTCACGATTGAATAGCGTAACAACAGGCTCTATTTATCAATCGGTTATCAATAAAGAGCGTCGTGGAGACTACAACGGTGGGACAGTACAGGTCATTCCGCACATCACAGAGGAAATTCGTGAAAGAATTAAACGAGTTGCTGATAACAGTGGTGCAGATGTAATTATCACGGAAATAGGTGGGACAGTAGGAGATATCGAGTCTCTGCCATTTCTGGAAGCAATTAGAGAGTTCAAAGGCGACGTCGGAAGGTGTGATATCGCCTATATACATGTAACGCTATTACCGTTCATTGGAACATCTGGGGAAATTAAAACCAAACCGACTCAGCATTCAGTAAAAGAACTTCGTTCGATTGGTATACAACCAGACATATTGGTCTGCAGAAGCGATAAAACCATTAATGATGATCTCAAAAGAAAAATCAGTGGTTTTTGTGGTGTGAATCAAAATGCTGTAATTGCTTCACTAGATGCAGATAGTATTTATTCAGTACCTCTTGCACTCAAAAAAGAAGGCCTATGTAGAGAAGTTCTTGATGTTCTCAATCTTACTGATCACAATTGTGAGCTAAAAGAATGGGAAGAGCTTGTTCATAAACTTCGAAATCCCGGTCCATCAGTAAAAGTGGCTTTAGTAGGAAAATATATTCAATTAAATGATGCCTACTTATCTGTAGTAGAAGCTCTGAGACATGCTTGTATAGCACAAGATGCATCACTTGATCTTCATTGGGTTTCTGCAGAAAAAATTGAAACAGATGGTCCAGAAAAACTGCTAAAAGGTATGGACGCTATTGTCGTCCCTGGAGGTTTTGGTAATCGTGGGGTCGATGGAAAAATTTCAGCTATTACATGGGCAAGAGAAGAACGTGTTCCTTTTCTTGGACTATGCTTAGGTATGCAATGTGCAGTAATAGAATGGGCACGAAATAAAGCAAATTTAAAAGAAGCTTCAAGTTCTGAACTAAATCCACACACTGATCACCCTGTAATTCATTTACTTCCCGAACAACAAGATATAGTTGATCTTGGTGGAACAATGCGTCTAGGAGTTTACCCATGTCGATTAAATGCAGAAACAATTGGACATCGTCTATATAAAGAAGAAGTAGTCTACGAACGTCATAGACATAGATATGAATTTAACAACTCGTACCGTAACCTATTTATTGAATCAGGCTATGTAATTAGTGGTTCTTCTCCAGACGGTAGATTAGTAGAGCTTATTGAACTAAAAGATCATCCATTTTTTATAGCTTGCCAATATCACCCAGAATTCCTCTCAAGACCAGGTAAGCCCCATCCATTATTCCGCGGCCTAATTGAAGCCGCTCAATTACGTCTGCCAACGTCTCCAAATGAAGCGATCGTCAATAAAATGGAATATCTAGACAAAGAACGTTTTAGCAAACCCTAATGGAAGCTAATCTTCCAATAGTTGAAAGCTTTCATTCTCTACAAGGAGAGGGAGCTCATACTGGTAGGAGCGCATATTTTATTAGACTTGCTAGTTGCAAAGTAGGGTGTCCATGGTGCGACACAAAAGCGTCTTGGTCAGACAAGAAGTATCCAAGGAAAAGTGTGATTGAGCTTTCTAAAAATGCTTCAAAGGCCCATTCTGAAGGTGCTGCATTTATTGTAATCACTGGTGGTGAACCCCTACATCACAACCTGGATCCGTTATGTGACATCATCAGAAAGTCTCAAACAATTCCTATTCATCTTGAAACTAGCGGCGTTGATCCACTCAGTGGACAACCAGATTGGATAACACTCTCTCCGAAAAAACATGCTCCGCCTAAATTAGAATTACTAAAGGCTTGTCAAGAATTGAAAATTATTGTTCAGGAAAAAGATGATTTAAGATTTGCAGAATCAATCGCAAAACAAGTTATGTCGATTCGAGATGAATTGCCGTTTCTTTTTCTGCAACCAGGATGGAAAAACGAAAATGGTCAAAGTCTTGCATTTGACTATGTCAAACGTAATCCAGCATGGCGAATGAGTGTACAGACTCACAAATGGCTTAATATTGACTGATGTTTTTATTTGTTATTATTCATAATTCATATATTCAATTTTTAATATCTAAATAAGACAAATATCATGAATAATAGAAAAACAATAGCTCTTCTTTCTGGTGGATTAGACTCAGCAACAGCCGCAGCTATTGCGAAAGAAAATGGCCATGAAGTCATAGCATTATCTTTTGATTATGGACAAAGACATAGGCAAGAATTACAAGCAGCGACTAAAATTGCTAATCATTTAAAATTAAAAGAGCATCAAATCATTAAAATTAATTTAGCCACATGGGGCGGATCATCATTGACAGATATTAGAGAAAATTTACCAACAAGTAAAACATCAGATGGAGTCATACCCAACACTTATGTGCCTGGAAGAAATACAATATTCATTGCTATAGCACTAAGTCTCGCAGAAGTTCGCCATGCAAAACAGATTGTTTTGGGCATCAATGCAATGGACTACTCTGGTTATCCAGATTGCAGACCAGACTATCTTGAAGCATTTCAAAAGCTTGCAAGTCTTTCTAATAAAGCTGGTCGTGAAGGAAATATAATCAAACTCTGGGCTCCTCTAGTAAATTGGAAAAAGACAGAGATTATTAAAGAGGCATTGAGATTAAATTTACCTATTGACTTAACTTGGAGTTGTTATAGTGAAAACGCAAATCCTTGTGGTAAATGTGATAGTTGTCGTATTCGTGATGAAGCATTAGAAAAAATAGGACGCCCTGATCTTTGTAGTAACCAGAGGCAATGACAGCTCTATATCGCGAACTTTGCTCGTGGAAAGAGCCAGAATTCATAGCACAAAAATTAATTGAAAAATGGGGGGAGCATGGCCTTATTTGGCTTGATGGAGATGGAAGTAAGCTTGGTCGTTGGGTTACGTTGGCTACGGACCCAATAGAAAGTATATGTTGTAGAGGATTACCAACCGAAAAAGGAAGTGTTAATCCATTTGAGATTTTAAGAACTTTAGAGCCAGGGCATTGGACAGGATGGCTTAGCTATGAGGCAGGGGCATGGATAGAACCTAATAATCCCTGGAAAAGTGATTCGATGGCAACACTTTGGATTGCATCTCACGATCCAATTCTAAAATTCGATCTTATGAAAAAAGAACTATGGATCGAAGGAAAAAATAAAAGGCGTCTCGAGAGAATGTCATCTTGGATAAGAAAGCTCCAATTGAGAGATATAAGTAAAGATGCAATTCCAAGAATTGCCGAAATCCCATTAAATTCATGGCAATGGTATACATCAAAGCATGACTTTTCGCATAATGTTGCACATATAAAAGAATTAATTGAACAGGGCGATATTTTTCAAGCAAACCTAACAACTGGTTGTACTACAGAATTGTCAAACGAGCTTTCAGCAATGACAATATTTGAACAATTACGTAAAAAATGCCCGGCACCATTTAGTGGAGTAATGATTGGCTCAGATAATGCATTAGGTGAAGCCGTTATCTCAACTTCTCCAGAACGCTTTCTACAAGTTGATCCAAAGGGTGAAATTGAGACAAGACCAATTAAAGGAACTAGACCACGTAATAAGAATCTTGAAACAGATGCTGACATGGCAATAGATCTGGTTTCAAGTATTAAAGACAGAGCCGAAAATATCATGATTGTTGATCTCCTCAGAAATGATCTTGGCAGAGTGTGTAAACCAGGTTCAATTCATATTCCTTACTTACTTAATTTAGAAAGTTATGCACAAGTTCATCATCTAACTTCGGTAATCAGAGGTTCTATTCAAGCAAACAAATCATGGGTAGATGTATTAGAAGCATGTTGGCCTGGAGGATCAATAAGTGGTGCCCCGAAACTAAGAGCATGTCAACGAATCAATGAAATAGAGAAAATAGCAAGAGGACCATATTGTGGGTCATTTATAACTATTGGATGGGACGGGACTTTTGATAGCAATATCCTTATACGATCTTTAATTATGAAAAACTCTACTCTTCGAGCAAACGCCGGCTGTGGAATAGTTGCAGATTCTGATCCCTTGAATGAAACTGAAGAAATGACCTGGAAGCTCATGCCCATTCTGAAAGCATTAGAAAAATAAAATAATGAATACTCAAATTGGTTGGTTTAATGGACGTTGGCAACAACTCGATGAATTAAAAATACCTATCAATGATAGAGGTGTCAGTTTTGGAGATGGTATTTTCGAAACTATTCTAATTTGGAATCAATCCCCACAACTAGTTTCACAACACCTTGAACGCTGGAGAAATAGTTCTGTCAAGCTTGGTATGGAAACACCGCCTAAAGAAGAAAAGATTATGAAATTAATTCATGAAGGCCTAGAGCACTGCTCCCTAGACAACGGAAAAGGCGCAATTCGTCTCAATTGGAGTCGTGGAAGAAATCAAAATAGAGGAATCAATCTTCCTAGTCAACAATTGAACTTTTCTTCTCATCGTTTTTGGCTTGAAATGTATTCAAATAAACCAAGTTTCAGTCGAATTTCTACATTAATTAGTTGTAATGAAAAACGTAATGCTGATAGTAGTCTGAGCTCACATAAAACTTTTGGTTACAGTCAAGCTATACAAAGTCGTAATGAAGCTAAAAAGCAAGGATATGACGATGCACTATTACAAAGTACAAACGGTGCAATTTGTTGTGGTAGCACATCAAATTTGATTATTAAACGGGATAATCAATTGCTAACCCCAAGCTTAAAAAGCGGATGTCTACCCGGCATAATGAGGCAACAAGGTATAAATCTAGGAATTTTAAAAGAAGCTGAGCTCTCAACTTCTCCAAATAAAAATGATGAATGGCTACTAATCAATAGTTTAGGCTGTCAAAGTATTTATAAAGTTAATGACTATGAGCTTAATACGTTTACTAATACTCAAGACTTCTGGTTATTACTATATGGACTGAAATAACTGAAGGTGAGTTAAAAAGAGATTGGCATCGTGACATTAGAAGGAGTTGGCGCACATTCTGAAACTTGGTAATTAACAACTGAACCCACTATAACTATTGCGGGGGATTCAAATTTCTCTTTTTCTACTTGACCCACAATCTCCGCCAAGGTTGATTTTAAATAACGTTGTCCTTTTACAGTAGCTTGTTGAATAACTGCAACAGGCATTAAAGGATTTAATCCATTAATTAAAAGCTGTTCAACTATATATCGCAAATTATGTACGCCCATATAAATCACGATACTGTCACTTGATTTAGCTAACTCCTTCCAGTTAACAGATGGGATTTTTTTATTAAAGCCCTCATGACCTGTCACGAAGGTTACGGAACTCCCACACAAGCGATGTGTTAGAGGAATTCCCATATAAGCAGAAGCAGCAATACCAGAGGTAACTCCAGGCACAACTTCTACAGAGACACCTTTTCCAGATAAATACGCTGCTTCTTCACCTCCTCGACCAAAAACAAAGGGGTCACCACCTTTTAAGCGAACAATACATTTAAAAGATTTCACTAACTCAAGAAGTAATTCATTAGTTTTTGGTTGCGGTACAGAATGCTTATTACGACGTTTACCTACAAAAATGCACTCACAAGATGCTTTGACTAAACTAAGAATCTCATTAGGCACCAACGAATCATAAACAATTGCATCGCAATTACTTATAAGACGTTGCGCCTTCACAGTTAGCAAATCAGGGTCACCTGGGCCTGCACCTACTAAATATACGGTTCCAAATAGGGTGTCATTCATGCAGAAAAAAACTAGTCAAGAGCGTTTCAAAAAGTACCTAAAAAGAATAGGGAGTGGAGAGCAAACTAGTCGAAGTATGACACGAGAAGAATCGTCAGATGCACTTAACTTGATTCTGACAGGAATACCTAGTCCGACACAAATTGGAGCATTTATGATCGCTCATCGCATTAGAAGGCCAGAACCACAGGAGTTAGCAGGAATGGTCGATACATACTTAAAACTAGGGCCAAACTTGCAATCAAAAAATTCTCAAAAAAGACCTATTTGCTTCGGGATGCCTTTTGATGGCCGTACCAGAACTGCACCAATTTATCCAGTAACAGCTCTAGTACTTGTGAGTGCTGGTCAACCAGTAGTACTACAAGGCGGGAGAAGGATGCCAATTAAGTATGGAGTAACAAGTAGTGAATTACTGGCAGACATAAATTTAAACTTGATAGATCTAACAATCAATCAAGTACAGAAATGTCTATGTGAAAATGATATTGGTTTTATATATCAACCAAAACACTTTCCACTTGCAGAAAATTTAATTTATTACCGAGAAGAAATAGGTAAGCGGCCGACAATTGCAAGCATGGAATTACTTTGGACTGCTCATCAGTCAAAACATCTTTTCGTTACAGGTTTCGTACATTCACCCACAGAAGAAAGGCATTGGCAGACATTAGAACTCTTAGGTGAAAAGGAGATCATTACAGTCAAAGGTCTTGAAGGAGGTACTGATATCCCAAGTAGTAAATTATGTATCGCAAATAAATTAGACAATAATAGAGTTAAACGTATTGAATTGAGCCCCAAAGATTTTAATTTATATGGAAAAGATCAAAGATTTACGTCTAGAGAAGAATGGGGGCAATGGGCTATAGCTGCTATAAATTATCAAGGTCCATTATTAAATGCAGTTGTATGGAATGCAGGTTTTTACTTATGGGTATCTGGCATAACTGAAACTCTTGAGAACGGTATAGAAAAGGCAGATAGATTACTTAAGTCTGGAAAAGTTCAAAATACATTAAATAAAATTATTAAATGGAAGGCTAATCTTTAAAGGAAGTTTTTAATCATTAAATACCTAGTAAAAGGTATGCCTCCAATTTTAATAATTTCAGGTGTTTCTAATACCCAACCATGTTTCAAAAACAAAGGATAGCTAAAAGAACTGGCTTCTGTTATTAATCTCGTTTGGCCTTCTCGCCTAGCTTCATCTTCAATTACTTTTAATAATGAAGTCCCTAGGCCTTTGCGAGAAGAACGTCCCCTGCAATATAAAAGTGCTAATCGATTCATTGGATATCTCACAGCAAATGCTTCTATTGAAAGATTTTGAATACTTACCCAACCTTTTCCATCCGTCAGGGGCTTTTCTAAAATTCCTGGTAACCAAGCTAATCCTGCCCAAGCTTGAATTTGATCTTTCGTATAAAAACAATGTCCTTGAGACTGAATTGCATCCTCATAAACCTCTCGAACAGTAGAGTGATGCTCACCACTCATTGGTTTTAACTGAAAACTAGGTCTCATTTTCTTTGAATCTTAGAAAACAATTCTTCTGGAGTGGTGGAATAAATACTGATTAATCAATTAAGTGCGACTATCTAAAATTGGCATTCTCTTTTGTGCATTTGCAACATTACTGAACGACCGGTTAGGTGAAACTGTTCTATTGCCATTATTACCAAAATTAAAAACAACCTTTGGCATCAGTCCTGTAGTTCTAGGACTACTTGCAGGTACTTATGCATTCTCTCAATTTGCTGTAGCTCCACTAATTGGAGCAATTAGTGACAAATATGGTAGAAAGCCAATAATAATAATTTGCGTAGCTGGCTCAGTTTTAGGTCTTAGTCTATTTGCATTATCAATTCATATTTGGGATGCAAATTTACCTGCTTGGAAAGGAGGAACACCATTAATTCTTGGATTGCTTTTTGGAGCAAGAGTCATTGATGGTGCAAGTGGAGGAACTGCTGCAACAGCCACTGCAGTTCTTGCAGATATTTCTAGCCCAGAAAATCGAGCAAAAACATTTGGAATAATAGGAGCAGCATTTGGTTTAGGATTTATTGTTGGACCTTTGATAGGTGGTTATTTAACGAATATAAATTTTAGTCTTCCAGGAATCATGGCAACATTATTTGCAATTTTTAATTTAATACTTGTTATCACAGTACTTCCTGAAACGTATAAAAATAAAGAAAAGAATATACGTCTAAAGAAAAGAGATTTAAACCCTGTTAATCAATTAATAAAGGTCTTTAAAAATCCATTAATTAATAAACTATCATTTGCTTTTTTCCTATTTTTTATGGCGTTCAATGGATTAACTTCTTTCCTCCTACTTTATCAAGAAGAAGTTTTTAAATGGCTTGGGAAAGAGCCTGTACTAATTATAAATAATTTTATCATCACTAAAGGTTACCTGCCGGCCCTGAGTTTGGCATGGGTTGGTGTAATCGCAATAGTCGTTCAAGGTGGATTAATTGGAAAATTAGTTAAACAATTTGGAGAATCAAGACTAACCATGTCAGGTATTGGTTTCGTTATTACAGGATGTCTACTTCTAGTGGTAGCAAATCCAGCAAATTCAATTCCAATGGTATTTACAGCTTGTTCATTTTTAGCCATCGGGACCGGTTTAGTAGTACCTTCTCTTAGAGCAATAATTTCAAAAAAACTGACAGCATCTGGACAAGGAGCAGTATTAGGGAACTTACAAGGCCTACAAAGCTTGGGCTCATTTTTAGGCGCATTATTAGCAGGTGCAGCATATAAAAATATTGGACCAAGTAGTCCTTTTTGGTTAGGGATGTTTCTACTAATTGGAGTTGGAATACTCATATCTGGAGGCCTAACAAATATAAAGAAGAAGACAACAATTAGGTCTTTTTAATTGCTAGTTTGCATTTATAGGAATTACACATAACAGAATCAATGAATCAGAAAATGGTCCACCAAGAAATTTATATCAATAGAGAATTGAGTTGGATCAACTTTAATGAAAGAGTATTGGCCATAGCACTTGATAAAAGTACACCACTACTAGAAAAACTAAAATTTTGCTCCATTTTTAGCAATAATCTTGATGAATTTTTCATGGTTCGAGTCGCATCATTAAAATCACAAGTTGAGGCAGGTATGAGGAAGAAAAGTATTGATGGGAAAACTCCAGAAGAACAATTAATCAATATCAGGTCAAAACTTCTTCCCATTATTCAAAAGCAGCAAAAACAAATAGCTTCTGGTTTAATAAAAAATTTAAAAAAAGAAAAAATACATCTACTTAATTACGAAGACCTAAATGATCAGCAAAAATCTTGGACTGAAAACTATTTTAAAACAACTATATTCCCTGTTCTTACACCCTTAGCAGTTGATCGATCACATCCATTTCCATTCGTAAGCAATCTAAGCCTGAATTTAGCTGCTCTAATTTTGGATCCAGAAACTAATCAACAAGAGTTTGCCAGAATCAAAATTCCACAAAAATCATTGCCCAGATTTCTTTCCATTCCGACTGATTTAAGTAAAAAGCATTCTGATGTAATTCATACAGCAATTGCAATTGAACAAGTAGTGGCATACAACCTGCAAGTACTATTTCCTGGAATGAAAATCCAAGATTATTCATTTTTCCGTGTGACACGAGATGCAGATCTTGAACTAAGAGATTTTGAAGCTGATGATTTAATGAGTGCTATCGAGGAAGGTTTAAGAAAACGACGAATGGGTGGAGAGGTTGTGAGGTTAGAAGTCTCTGAGGATATGCCAACTCAAATTCTAGAATTACTCCAAGAGGGTATGAAGGTCAAAGAAAATGATTTATATAGAATTGAAGGCCTTCTAGGTCTAGATGAACTGATAGAGCTCTACAACCTAGATATTCCAAAACTTAAATTTGATCTTCATCAAGGCATTACTCATAAATCACTAAAAAGCAGCCAAATCGGCTTACTCGAAGATGGGTCAATAAAACAAGAAGAATTTAAAAGTATTTTTTCAATTATAAGAAAAAAAGATTTATTAGTACATCATCCTTACGATCTCTTCTCAACATCTGTCGAAGAGTTTATTAATCAATCTGCTGCTGATCCACAAGTAATGGGTATAAAAATGACTCTATATAGAATTTCAAAAGATTCGCCAATAATATCTTCTCTCATAAGAGCTGCAGAGAATGGAAAGCAAGTCTTAGCACTAGTAGAACTAAAAGCACGTTTTGATGAAGACAATAATATTCAATGGGCAAAGAGACTCGAGCAATGTGGAGTACATGTTGTATATGGAGTCGTTGGTCTAAAAACACATACAAAAATAGCTTTAGTTGTACGAAAAGAAAAAGATTCTTTGCGTACTTATTTTCATATTGGTACAGGAAACTACAATTCGAAAACAGCTACTTTATATACAGATATTGGCTTACTTTCTGCTCAACCAGAACTTGGCCAAGATTTAATAGAGTTGTTTAATTATTTAACTGGTTTTTCCAAGCAACAACACTTTAGGAAGTTACTCGTGGCTCCAGTAACTTTACGAAAAGGCTTAGAAGAGCTTATTTATAGAGAAATTGAAAATGCAAAAAAAGGTAATCATGGTCATATAAGAGCAAAAATGAATTCTTTAGTTGATCCTAGAATTATAAATTTACTTTATGAAGCCTCAAGTGTTGGAGTTAAAGTCGAACTAATTATAAGAGGCATGTGTTGCCTCTATCCTGGCAAAAAAGGAATCAGCGAGAATATTAGAGTCATAAGTGTTATTGGTAGATTCCTTGAGCATTCAAGAATCTTTTGGTTTTTAAATAATAGTAAATCTGAAGTTTATATCGGAAGTGCTGACTGGATGAGAAGAAATCTTGATAGAAGAGTTGAAGCCGTTACTCCTATAGAAGACTTAGATCTCAAAAAACAATTAGATGAACTATTAAATCTTTACCTGAACGTAAACTATGGGATATGGGAAATGCAAAACAATGGAAGCTTTATTCGTATAGAAAGTGCAAAAAAAGCAAATTCTATCCAGGAGCAATTAATAAAAATTTAAAATCTCAAAAACGAATTAGGCTCATTCTCTATTGAAGTGAACCTTGACATTCTATTTCTTCTAAATATTAGCTATTTTAATTGCGTCTTTTACCTAATCGAAGGTGATTAATGCAACAATTTATAGGTCTATCGAAAGTTTTTCGTTTCATTTGATCAAGTTTGCATTTTCAGTGCTAACTTCAAACTAAATAAATATAGGAGGCCAGGGTGATGGGGATCCCTCTGGAGTCTGTAAATGGTACTTCTAAAGTACCTGCAGATAAACCTGTTTTGCCAAATGCCTCGAAAATCAAAGGGGCGCAGAAGAGTAATCGAAGTAGTCAGGCTGCAAAAAGCCCGCATAAATCTTCTGGTCGCTTAGGTACTGATGCTATTGGATTCTATTTAAGTAGTATTGGAAGAGTTCCTTTGTTAACTGCAGCAGAAGAAATTGAGCTTGCACATCATGTACAAGCCATGAAAAAACTATTAGAAACTGCTGACGAGGAAAGAACAACGCGCCAAAAACATCAAATTCGCATGGGCAAACGTGCTCGTGATCGAATGATGGCTGCCAACCTAAGACTGGTTGTAAGTGTTGCAAAAAAATATCAAAATCAAGGACTTGAATTGCTTGATTTAGTTCAAGAAGGAGCCATTGGTTTAGAAAGAGCGGTAGATAAATTCGACCCAGCTATGGGCTATAAGTTTTCTACATATGCTTATTGGTGGATTCGACAAGGAATGACCAGAGCAATTGACAATAGTGCTCGTACTATTCGACTACCTATTCATATCAGTGAAAAGCTATCTAAAATGCGTCGTATAACGCGAGAGTTAGCACATCGCTTTGGCCGACAACCAAATAGATTAGAACTTGCAAGTGCTATGGGTATAGAGCCTAAAGATCTTGAAGACTTAATCGCTCAAAGTGCTCCATGTGCATCTCTAGACGCTCATGCAAGGGGTGAAGAAGATAGAAGCACACTAGGGGAATTAATTCCAGATCCAAATTATGATGAACCTATGGAAGGTATGGATAGAAGTATTCAGAAAGAACATTTAGGAGGATGGTTATCTCAATTAAATGAAAGAGAGCAAAAAATAATGAGATTAAGGTTTGGGCTAGATGGAGAAGAACCTTTAACCCTTGCTGAAATTGGTAGGCAAATTAATGTTTCAAGAGAAAGGGTCAGACAATTAGAAGCTAAAGCTATTCTGAAATTAAGAGTAATGACTACACATCAACGAGCTGCTTGAGGAATAGTTTGGCAAACGTCAATCTTATAGTTGTAATTTTTACATGGTTAATCATTATTTTTATAATTTCATGGATTTGTCAAAAGAAATTTCCTAATAATAAAGAATTAGTTCGAAAGATAATTCATATTGGTAGCGGACCTATCATTCCTTTTGCATGGTTAATAGAAGTTAGCAAAGAACTTGCGATATTTATCTGTGCTTCTATCTCCTTAGCTTTATATATTAATCATCGATTTAGGATAATATCTAGCATGGAAGATATTGAAAGGAAAAGCTATGGAACTATTTTCTACGGTATAAGTATAACTTTGTTAATTATTTTATTTTGGCCTAATAATTCAGCGGCAGTAACAGCAGGGGTTCTAATTATGGCTCTAGGTGATGGTTTGGCAGGATTAATCGGGAAAGGGTTGAAATCTCCTACTTGGCTGATTTTTGGTCAAAATAAATCCACCGCAGGAACTTTAACTATGGGAATAGTAAGTGGATTAGTGCTTTCAATAATGGTTTATCTAACCGGAGAATTTTTCGATCCATTAAAATTATTAATAATCACTGCTATAGCTGTGCTACTTGAACAAATTAGCTTTAGGGGCATTGATAACTTAACAGTTCCATTAGGAGTCTCTTCATTGTGGGTATTGATGATTAGTAATTAAATAACACATTTAAAATTAACTATTTGACTACAGCCGCCAATTCAGATAATAAGGTTTCTGTCATTTGAATATTAATGCATGCATCAGTAACACTTTGACCGTATTTGAGTTGGGACAAATCTGCACACAGTTTCTGATTACCTTCAATAAGATGACTTTCAATCATTACTCCCATAATATGTTTTGAACCTTGACTAATCTGAGTAGCAACAGCTCGAAGGACTTCAGACTGACGACGATAATCTTTATTTGAATTCCCATGACTACAGTCAACCATTACTCGATCTATCAGACCTGCTTTATTTAATTCTACGGCTGCCTCAACTACTGCATCAAGGTGATAATTTGTTCCTTTAGCTCCTCCTCTTAAAACAATATGACCGTCTGGATTGCCTGTCGTGGTAACAATTGACGCAGACCCTTCTTGATTAATTCCTAAAAAATGATGCGGTCTAGATGCAGCCTGCATAGCATCAGCGGCAATTTTAACAGTTCCATCTGTTCCATTTTTATAACCTATTGGCATTGATAACCCAGATGCCATTTCTCTATGAGTTTGACTTTCTGTAGTTCTAGCACCAATTGCAGTCCAACTTATTAAATCTGCTATGTATTGAGGAACGACAGGGTCTAGTAATTCTGTTGCTGCTGGCATACCTATATTTGATAAATCCAAAAGCAATGAACGAGCTCTTCTTAAACCTGTATTAATGTCATATGAACCATCTAAATGAGGATCATTTATTAATCCTTTCCATCCAACTGTCGTACGAGGTTTTTCAAAATACACTCTCATTACAATTTCAAGCTTGTCTTGAAAACGATTCCTCAAAACCGCTAGCTGCTCAGCGTAATCCTTAGCAGCTTCTATATCATGAACAGAACAAGGTCCGACAATCACAAGGATTCGATTATCAGTACCTTGAAGGATAGATTGGATCCTTTTACGTGTTTGAGTAACAATCTCAACCGCTTTCTTATCAATAGGTAAATCTTGATGAAGCAAAATAGGAGGCACTAAAGGACGTGTCTCAACCACATGAAGATCTGCTGTGTTATCTATCAGAGGAAGATCTGATGCAAGACTCATTGAATGCTTTCCTTCATCAACACAATAAGATTAAGGAAAATACAATATGAATACACTTCTCACTTGCAATTCGGCATCTATCTACACGCAACATAAAATTAAATAAATAAAATAAGCAATGCTAACCAATTATCTTAAATCAGCTTCAGAGAGAGAAAAGCTAGGTATTCCAGCGCTTCCATTAACTGCTGAACAAGTTCAAGAGCTTACTTTTTTGCTAGAGCAAGCTCCTGACAAAAATAATCTTGATTTTCTTCTGAACCTTTTAAAAAATCGTATACCCCCTGGAGTTGACAAGGCTGCGTATGTAAAAGCTTCATGGTTAAGTGCAGTAGCCCAAGGCTCCACAAAAACAGAAAATGTCACTCCATTAGAAGCAATAGATCTTTTAGGAACGATGGTTGGTGGTTATAACGTGTCTGCTTTAGTCGAAATACTAGAAAATAAAAATGAAAAGCTCGCAAACTGCGCAGCTAATAATTTGAGTCACATTCTTTTAGTTTATGACACAGTAAATGAAATAATAGAGTTAGCTCAAACTAATATTTTTGCAAAGAAAGTCATTCAAAGTTGGGCAAAAGCAGAATGGTTTACATCAAAACCAGCATTACCAAATGAAATTACTGTAACTGTATTCAAAGTTGATGGGGAAACTAATACTGACGATCTATCTCCAGCCACTCATGCTACGACACGTCCAGATATTCCTTTACATGCTCTGGCAATGCTTGAGAATAGAATTCCTGACGCATTAGAACAAATTAAAGATTTAAAGAAAAAAGGATATCCAATTGCATATGTAGGAGATGTTATTGGAACAGGTAGTTCAAGGAAATCAGCAATTAATTCAGTACTCTGGCATATAGGAAAAAATATACCTTACATACCAAACAAACGATCAGGAGGAGTAATTTTAGGTGGAAAAATTGCTCCAATATTTTTTAATACTGCTGAAGATGCAGGTTCATTACCAATCGAATGTGATGTTACTAGCTTGAAAAACGGAGATATCATCACAATTCAACCAAATGAAGGAGTAATTAGAAATAATTCCAGCAATAACAATTCAATAACAAAATTTAATTTAAAACCGAGCACAATCAGTGATGAAGTTCGAGCAGGTGGACGTATTCCATTAATGATTGGAAGAGCATTAACAGACAAAATACGAACACGATTAGGTCTAAATCCTCTTGATATTTTCACTAGACCAAGCCAGCCTACAAAACCTTCTCACGGTTACACTCAAGCTCAAAAAATAGTGGGAAAAGCTTGTAGCTTGAGTGGTGTTTTACCTGGAACAAATTGTGAACCAGTCATGACCACAGTAGGCAGTCAAGATACAACAGGGCCAATGACTAGAGACGAAATGAAAGAACTAGCTTGTCTAGGTTTCTCCGCAGACTTAGTAATGCAAAGCTTTTGTCATACTGCCGCATATCCAAAACCTGTTGATATAAAAACGCAAAAAGAGTTACCTGATTTCTTCTCTGAAAGAGGTGGCGTTGCACTTCGTCCAGGAGATGGAATAATTCATAGTTGGCTAAATAGAATGCTACTGCCAGATACCGTGGGAACTGGTGGAGATAGTCATACAAGATTTCCATTAGGTATTTCTTTTCCTGCAGGCTCGGGATTAGTAGCCTTTGCAGCAGCAATAGGTGCAATGCCTCTGGATATGCCTGAATCAGTTTTAGTCAGTTTCAAAGGCTCTCTAAAACCAGGAATCACCCTACGAGATGTAGTCAACGCAATACCATGGACAGCTATCCAGAAAGGACTTTTAACAGTAGAAAAAGCAAACAAAATAAATGTATTTAATGGAAAAATAATGGAAATAGAAGGACTACCTAATCTAAAGCTTGAACAAGCATTCGAATTAACTGATGCAAGCGCAGAAAGATCATGTTCAGGATGTACTATTCAACTTTCAGAAGAAACAGTTAGAGAGTATTTAAGAAGTAATGTCTCCTTATTAAAAAATATGATTAGTAGAGGCTATGAAGATCACAAAACAATTAATAGACGAATTAAGTCAATGGAAGAATGGTTGGCTAATCCACAATTAATAAAAGCTGATAAAGATGCTGTGTACTCAGAAAAAATAGAGATTAATCTCGATGAATTAATAGAGCCAGTTCTTGCCTGTCCTAATGATCCTGATAACGTCAAACTACTAAGTGAAGTTGCTGGTGATTCTGTTGATGAAGTATTTATTGGGTCTTGTATGACGAATATTGGACATTATCGTGCAGCCGCAAAAATACTAGAAGGAGCAGGTAAAGCGAAAGCAAGATTATGGATTTGTCCACCTACTAGAATGGACGAAGAAGTATTAAAACAAGAAGGCTATTATAAAATTTTCGAAAATGCCGGAAGCCGAATGGAAATGCCAGGCTGCTCCTTATGCATGGGTAACCAAGCTAGGGTAGACGATAATACAACAGTATTTTCAACTAGTACTCGTAATTTCAATAATCGACTAGGTAAAGGAGCACAAGTATATTTAGGTAGTGCAGAATTAGCAGCAGTATGTGCTTTACTTGGATATATTCCAACGCCTAATGAATATCAGTCGATTGCAGCAAAAAGAATCGAACCCATTTCAAATGAAGTATATAGATACTTAAATTTCAATGAGATTCCCGGATTTGAAAATGAAGGGCACATAGATAATTCCCAAGGAAAAATCAAAAGTCAAGTTCTTGAAAGTTAATTAGATGATGGCTGAGATATCTAATCGGAGTATTCGTAGATTATTACAACAACGATGGTTTGTAGTTATTTGTGCTTTAGCACTTACCGGTCTAGGTGCAGCATTAACTGGAGTTCTTTTTAAAACAGGCGTTCATGCCTTAGATGATTGGAGATTAAACCTTCTTGAGAAATTCCCTGTCTGGTTTATTCTGCCAACTCTTGGCGGAATGGGAGGTCTTATCTCTGGACTCTTAATAGCTAAGATTGCTCCTGCTGCAAGCGGTTCCGGCGTTAGTCAAATAATTGCTTTTTTGCGACATAAGCCTGTACCTATGGGATTAAAAGTTGGTCTAGTGAAATTATTTGCAGGAATTGTTGCGATAGGAAGTGGTTTTCCATTAGGACCAGAAGGTCCCTCAGTTCAAATGGGTGGCTCTGTCGCATGGCAAATGGCTCAATGGTTGAAAGCTCCTGTAGCATTTAGACGCGTAATTGTCGCCGCTGGTGGCGGGGCAGGAATCGCAGCAATTTTCAGTGCCCCAATAGGAGGGTTCATTTACGCGATAGAAGAATTATTAAATTCGGCCAAGCCTATAGTTCTCCTATTAGTAGTAGTCACAACTTTTTGGGCTGATACCTGGGCGGATGTATTGCAAAGTATTGGTCTAGACCCTAAAGCTGGAGGTTTTGATAATGTTTTAGGTTTTCAATTGCAGCGAGAGTATTCGCCCTCTGTAGACTTCCTTCCTATCGATCTAGGCTACTTAATCATATTAGGAATAATAATTGGTGTACTAGCAGAAATATATTGCCGTTACCTCCTCATAATGAAAAAACAAGGACATATTTGGTTTGGGAATAAACTTGTTTTAAGAATGGTCTTGAGTGGAATTGTCCTTGGTGGGATATTCTCTTTCCTTCCTGAAGATTTTCACCACTTAGGAGGACTGCAAAATTTAATTGCCGAAGGTGAAGCAACAATATCAATGGCATTAGGCACATTTATTGTTTTGTTTATTAGTACAGGAATAGCTGCAGCTTCAGGCGCACCTGGTGGTTTGTTTTATCCAATGTTAATTCTAGGAGGATCAATTGGCCTAGCTTGTGGGAATTCAATCGAACTATTTACTGGGCATATACCTAGCACCTATGTCTTTGCTGGAATGGGCGGATTTATATCTGCTTGTTCAAGAACACCTATAACAGCAATGTTTCTAGCTTTTGCTTTGACTAAGGATCTTCTTATATTAAAACCTATTTTAATTACTTGTATAACTAGTTTTGTCATTGCACGGATATTCAATGAATCATCAATTTATGAAAGACAAATAAGAATGGAACTTGATCAAAAAATAGAATATAAATAAATTAATAAATATCTTCAATGGAAGTAAAAGAATAACCCTTTAAGCTCTATTTCTTGATTCTAGCTTTTGTGAATATATTAAAGATCTTAACCCTGCTAATAAAACCCATCCAACAAGATTAATGCGACTATCAAAAAAAGGCATATCCGTACCATGAAAACAAACAAGTAAAAAAGTAGATGTCCACCATGCTCTATCAAAACTTAAATTATCATTGTCTATATTTCGATTTTGATTAACTACTAAAACACCACGCAGCAAAGCAATGATTAACAAAGAAGCTACCATTCCCACAATAGATATAGAAACGAGCAATCCATGAGATACAGCTAATTCAATAGGCAAATTATGCGCATGTCCATGCCACAAACCTTTACGTATCGGATATAAAACTGAAAAAGCTGCGGCACCCCAACCGAACCAAGGTTTATCTTTAATAAGTCCAAAAGCAACATTCCACTGAGCAAGACGAGTTCCTTCAATTGGTCTAGAGTCAACAAATCTCATATCATTTAAGCGAGACCACAGATGTTTTGGAACAATTTTTCTTGCTAATTCTTGAAGACCAGTATCAATTCCTGGAAGTACTGCCAAAGCAATTGGTAATAAGATGATAAAAAATAAAGGTAAGAACCAAGTCCAATTAATAGGTCCTAATACAAAAGGAATAGCGAATATTAATCCTCCCCAACCATTTCGAGAATCTGTCATGACAAGTGCAATAAAAACTGCCATGACGAAGCAAAATACAAAACTTCGTTTCCTTAAATTTAAGAAAGGCTGAATCAAGGCAGCTAAAGACAATGGCCAAACTACTACTAACCAAGCAGCAGCATAATTAGCATGCTCAAATAAACCTGATAAACGTCCCTCCGGCTCACCACCAGCACTAATAAACCAAATAATCAAACCATTAAATGTTTGCCAAGGACCATCCCAACCAAGCCATAACTCTCCAAATCCGGTAATCAAAAGAGGTACAGTACCAAGAATCAAGCAATATGCTGAACGTCTTCTTAAGTCTGGAGTCCGAAGATAAGGTTGAAATCCCCAAAAACACCAAAAAAGAGGAATCCAATTAGCCAGTCCAAGCCAAGCCAAAGTCCCTGAATACGCATGAAAACATCCAATTATCATTAAAAGCGCAGTTGATATTAATAAATAATTCCATTTGTCTTCCCAAAAGGAAATCTCTCTATGACAAGGTTTTATAAAACTAGAACTTAATAAAAAGATTGATCCTAATAAAGCACTTGATGGAAGTAGGAAAAGGCCAAATTGAAAGAAGTAACTACCTACACGATTAGTAGAAAGTGATTGAACGATATGTGCTCTATCAATTTTTATCATGCAAATACCGCAGTCCTTCCGCGATAAACCATTACTTGTCTACATAAATGCAATCTCACAGCATTCGCAAGAGTTATACGCTCTAAATCTCGTCCTTTTCTAACTAAATCTGCTACTTCATCTCGATGACTAACTTGAGCTACGGATTGTTCGATAATTGGCCCTCCATCTAAATCTTTAGTGACATAATGTGCGGTTGCTCCTATAAGTTTTACTCCACGATCCCAGGCCTGATGATATGGTTGAGCACCTTTAAAAGCTGGTAAAAAAGAATGATGAATATTAATACAAGAAGAAATTTGCTCTAAAAAATCGCTACTTAAAATTTGCATATATTTAGCTAAAATTGTGATTTGAATATCATGTTCTAAAAGAAGATCTAATATTATCTTCTCACTTTGACGTTTATTTTGAGGATCCACAGGCACATATTTAAAGTTGATATGAAATTCATTGCACAAATTTTCTAAGTCTTGATGATTTGAAATTACAAGAGGGACTTCCATTTTCAACTCTCGACTACTAGCTCTCCACAGTAAATCTAATAAACAATGACTTTGCCTGCTAACAAGAATAGCTACCTTTGGAATTTCATCAGAGAAATTTAATTGTGCTTTTCCATTTAACTTTTCAGATAAAATGCCTATTTCTTTCCTGATTCGATTTCTTTCTATAGAGAAACCTGCTAGATCCCATTCAATTCGACTCAGGAAAAGACCCGCTCCTAAGTCAGTATGATGATCTGCATGAAATATATTTCCATTATTTTTAGCAACCCATCCAGATAATTCACTGACCAAACCTGGTCGATCCGGGCAAATGAATTGCAAAATTACACTCGTCGAGTTCAAGTATTTTAGATTTAAAATTTCATTCTCTCGCTCATAGCATCTAGTGCCAAATAAGGAGATAAAATTACTAGTGATTCCAAACATCTCTGCTTAAAAATAAACACTGATTAAATCCATGAGATGTAGTGAAATCGCTGTTATTGGAGGTGGCATCGTTGGATGCACTACTGCATTAGAACTAGCAAAAGAAGGGCATAATATAACGATAGTTGATCCAAGCTTTGGTAAAAAATCAAGCCTGTCTTCGAACCTAAATGGAACTCAAGCTTCCTTAGGCGTATTGATGGGAAATATATACAAGAAATCAAAAGGAAGAAGCTTTGAACTTCGAAGGCGAAGTATGCTCTTATGGCCAAAAATAATCCAAGAAATATGTACCGAGAAAGATGATTTAAAAATAGAGTGTCCACTAATTCGTCTAGCAAGTTCAAAAAAAGAAAAGGAATATATAGAAGAATTAATTAAAAATAAAAAATCTTTTAAGATTAAACATATAGATAAAATTTCAACTGAATATTTTTCAAAGGTGTTAAATATGAATATTTTGGGAGGTCTAATTTCATATCAAGATGGAAGAATTAATCCATTAAAATTAATGCACTTATTAAAAAATAAATTACATAAATATAATGTCTCATTAATATCAAGAAAAGTAATTGCTCTTCAAAGGTTTAGTGAAAGTAATAAATTAAAATGGGAGGTATTTTTATCCGATGAAAATAAACATGTATACGACATTGTTATTATTTGTGCAGCATTAGAGAGTCAGAAATTATTAGCACCACTAGGACATAACGTAGACATGGAACCAGTTGTAGGACAAGCATTAAGACTACGTTTTAAAGAAGATTTAAACTTAGAAAAATGGCCTGCTGTTCTCTCAGTAAATGGTATTAATCTGATAGTGAGTGACAATCAAATCATAACAATTGGTGCGACTGTAGAAACCGGAGCAATGGGAAGTCCTCAAAATTTATTAGCAATGAAAAACTTAGCTACGAATAGATCCAATTTTATTGAAAAAGCATCTTTCGAAAAACATTGGGAAGGAGTACGTGCAAAACCGATTGGCAAACCTGCACCAATTCTAGAAACACTGGAACCGAATTTAATAATAAATACTGGTCACTACAGAAATGGTTTATTGCTAGCTCCAGCTTGTGCTGAGTGGGTAGGAAAGGAAGTACAAAAATTAATGCAAAATAATATTATTTAGTTTCTGTAAACTCAGCATCAATTACATCATCTCCATCTGTAGAAGTATTGGTATTAGTTCCTGTACCTTCAGCAGCTTCGGAAGCAGCGTTAGCTTGCTGATAAACAGAAGCACCTAATGAATATAATTCCTTCTGTAAATCCTCTAGCAAAGTTTTCATTGTTTCAAAATCATCTTTTTCTGTAGCTTCCTTAAGTTTAATTCGTTTATCTTCAACTTTTTTCTTTGCCTCTTCATCAATTTTGTCTCCTAATTCACTCATTTGCTTCTCAGCTTGATAAACAAGTGTTTCAGCTTGATTTTTAATATCTATTTTCTCTCTCTTATCCTTATCAACAGAAGCATTAACTTCTGCATCTTTAACCATTTTTTCTACTTCGTTATCAGACAGAGTTGAAGCACCTGTAATAGAGATACTTTGCTCTTTCCCGCTACCTTTATCTTTTGCATTAACACTTAGAATTCCATTTGCATCAATATCAAAAGTAACTTCAATTTGGGGAACGCCTCGCGGAGCAGGAGGAATTCCATCTAAACGAAAAGTGCCCAAACTTTTGTTATCTGATGCCATTTCTCTCTCACCCTGCAAAACATGTATTTCTACATTTGTTTGACCATCAACAGCTGTTGAATATGTTTCTGTTTTTTTTGTAGGTACAGTTGTATTCCGTGTAATCATTTTTGTCATTACTCCACCTAGAGTCTCAACACCTAAAGAAAGAGGAGTGACATCAAGCAAAAGAATATCTTTAACTTCACCTGCAAGAACACCTCCTTGAATTGCCGCTCCAACTGCAACGACCTCATCAGGGTTAACAGTTTGATTAGGATCTTTACCCGTAACACGTTTAACAAGTTCCTTAACAGCAGGCATACGTGTTGATCCACCTACCATCACAATTTCATCAATCTCGCCAGTAGATAACTTTGCATCTTTAAGAGCTTGCTCAACTGGTACTCTGCAACGATCTATCAAATTAGATGCTAATTCTTCAAATTTAGCTCTGGTTAAATTCAAATCTAAATGTTTAGGACCTTCAGGTGTTGCAGTTATGAAAGGTAAATTGATCTCACTTTGAGTTGCATTAGATAATTCAATCTTTGCTTTTTCTGCTGCTTCAGTAAGTCTTTGTAATGCCTGCTTGTCTTGTCTTAAATCAATTCCTTCATTCGCCTTGAAAGTAGCGGCCAAATGATCAACTATAACCCTGTCAAAATCATCTCCTCCAAGATGAGTATCTCCAGAAGTGGATAAAACTTCAAATACTCCATCTCCAACTTCAAGCACTGAAACATCAAAAGTACCTCCTCCTAAATCAAATACTAAGATCCTTTCATTACTTTTTTTATCTAATCCATAAGCTAAAGCAGCAGCAGTAGGTTCATTAATAATTCTGAGAACTTCTAAACCAGCAATTTTCCCTGCATCTTTTGTCGCTTGCCTTTGAGAATCATTGAAATATGCAGGAACAGTGATGACTGCCTGTGTAACATTTTCACCGAGATACTTACCAGCGTCTTCTGAAAGTTTTCTTAAAACTTGAGCACTAACTTCTTCTGGCGAAAATTGCTTATCTAGAATTGGACATTTTAATTTCACGTTAGAACCCGCTTTTTCTACTCCATAACTAACTTCTTTAGATTCCTCATTTACCTCGTCAACTCGACGGCCAACAAATCTCTTAGAAGAATAAAATGTATTTTCAGGATTCATTACAGCTTGCCGCTTAGCAATCTGGCCAACTAATTGATCCTGATTTTTTGTGTAAGCAACTACTGATGGAGTGGTCCTAAAACCTTCAGCATTTGCAATAACTGTTGGTTTACCACCTTCCATAACAGCTACACAGCTATTAGTTGTTCCAAGATCAATACCAACAACTTTCGCCATGAGTACCTAGCTCCTAAATGAATGCATCTTTCATTAACAGAGATATCCTCGTCAGAGAGCCCACTTAGAGGCGAGGCGTGGTTCCCGAACAGCTACGCATCCTGATCATCAAACAAAAAATCAATGAGCACAATTTCAGGTCAAACAAAACTTGTAGCCGTACTAGGTAACCCAGTCAGGCATTCAATCTCTCCTGTTATTCATAATGCTGCTTTTTCAGAAATGAATCTTGATTGGTCTTATTTAGCAATACCTTGTAAACCTGAAGATCTTAAAGAAGTTACAAATGCCTTACTTAAAATGGAATGTGTCGGATTAAATATCACCATTCCGCATAAAAGAGAAGCGATAATGCTATGTGAAAAAGTAACTTCAACAGCGCAGCAAATTGGCGCGGTCAATACACTAGTAGCAAATAGAAAAGGTGCTTGGAATGGTTCCAACACAGATATAGACGGTTTTATAGCTCCTTTAAAAGATAGAGATTGGAAAAAGAAAAAAGTGATAATATTAGGATGTGGAGGTAGTGCAAGAGCTGTTTTAATAGGAGCAAAGCTGCTGGACTTTGAACAATTTGTTATAGTTTCTAGGAATAAATATAAAGTAAAAGAATTTATAAAAGAAATGGAACCAAAACTTATGTTAAATAGAAATCAATCAATTGAAATAATAGGACTGTCTGAAGAAGATGAAGAAATTGAGCAACATATTAAAAATGCTGATCTAATAGTCAACACAACGCCAGTTGGCATGTTTCAAAATACAAAATCATCTCAGAAAATGCCTTTGGGTCCAAAAATTTGGAACAACCTCAAAGAGAGCACTACTCTTTATGATTTGATTTACACACCAAAGCCAACTGATTGGTTAAGAAATGGTGCAAAAAAGAATTGCAAAACAATCGATGGTTTGGAAATGCTGATTGAGCAAGGGGCTGCATCATTAAAATTATGGAGTGGTATAGAGAAAATTCCAACGGAAGTTATGAGACAAGCTGCACTAAAATATTTGAATAAATAATTACAGCAAAATCAAAGATATGGTGAAAAGTTTTTGGGAAAAAGTTTTTAGTAGTTTTATCTACATGCTTCCATTAAGTGATGCTATACCTTTTGGAAGATACTTAATTAATGATTTTTCTTTCATTCAGTTCTTATTCTTGCCTGCATTACCGATAATAATTCTTGAAAGAATAATTCCATTTGGAAGCTTATTGATATTTATTCTTCTTATTTTCGCGGTAGTTAGAAATCCTAAGTTTTCATATTTTATTAAATATAATGCTATGCAAGCAATACTTATTAATATTTCATTAATAATTATAAGTTTTATCTTCGAAATTTTATCTCAATCTGTTGGGAGTAGTCTTTTAATTAGAACGCTTTCGAGCACTATTCTTATTTCAATACTAGCAATAGTTATCTTTTGTGTATTTGAATGCGTACAAGGAAAGGAGCCGGATCTTCCACTAATTAGTGAGGCTGTCAAAATCCAAATTTAAAATAATGACCATCAAGATATAAGCTGGTAGATCCGTCGCTCAATTAAAAGAGCCCTTAGTCCCTGTCGGAATCTTTAATTATGTCTGATCCAACCTATTACGAAACAATGTACATCCTTCGTCCGGATATTCCTGAAGACGAAGTAGAAAGTCATTTGAGCAAATATACAGATCTTCTAAAAAAAGCTGAGGTGCAGGTTCTTGATAGTCAAATGCGTGGCAAAAGACGACTTGCATATCCAATCTCAAAGCATAAAGAGGGGATTTATGTTCAATTAAGTCATCAAGGTAATGGCCAACAAGTAGCTATTCTGGAGAAAGCTATGAGATTAAGCGAAGATGTTATTCGTTATTTGACTGTTAAGCAAGAAGGCCCACTTCCAACGCCTAAAGCGAATACACAAGTTGAGGAAAAGAAAGATGAAGAGACAAAAGAAATAAAAGAAGAAGCAAAAATTGAAGAAAAGGCAGATGACAAAGGTGTAGAAAAAAAAGAAGAAGAAAAAAAGACTGAAGCCAAAGCAACTGAAGAGTCTAAAAAGGAAAAAGATAGCTAATTATTTATTTTTTTGTTTTTTTCTCATCGCCCATAACCTGTTAGGCAAACCCCAGATATAAATAAATCCTTCTGCAGCATTATGCTTAAAGTTATCATCACTTCCATAAGTAGACATATTGGAAACATATAAACTGGTATTAGATTTTCTTCCAATAATTGTTGCATTACCTTTGAATAGTCTGATCTTTACAAAGCCATTTACATCATTTTGAGTTCGATCAAAAAAACCATCTATAGCATCCTTTAAGGCACTAAACCATAGTCCTTGGTATACCAATTCAGCCCATTTTATTTCTAGCATTTGTTTCGTACGAATAACATCAACTGGTAATGTTAGGCTTTCTAATTCTTGATGTGCACGTATTAACAGTAATAATCCAGGGGTTTCATAAATTTCCCTGCTTTTAATTCCAACCACTCTATTTTCAATCATATCAATACGTCCAAAGCCATGAATTCCTGCAATCAAATTCGCCTTGCGCATTAATTCAACAGGGTCTAAAGAAACTCCATTAATCGAAACTGGATTACCTTCTTCAAAACCAATCAAAATATCCTCTGGTTGATCAGGTGCTTCTTCTATGGAAGAAGTTATATCAAATACTTCTTCTGGTGGACAAACAAAAGGATCTTCAAGAGGTCCTGCTTCTACGCTCCTTCCTAAAAGATTTAAATCAATTGAATAAGGAGATTTCTTGCTAACGGGAGCAGAAATTCCATATTTTTCACCATATGCAATAGTTTCCTCTCTACTCATTCCCCACTCTCTTGCTGGCGTTAAAACCTTCAGATCAGGAGCAAGGGTCGCTATGGCTAAATCAAAGCGAACTTGATCATTCCCTTTTCCTGTACATCCATGCGCAACAGCATCAGCCCCTAATTTTCTTGCCACATCAACCAAATGCTTAGCAATCAGTGGTCTTGCTAATGCTGTAGACAATGGATAACGGCCTTCATACAGAGCATTTGCTCTAATAGCTTGAAAAGCAAAATCTTTTATAAAAGGCTGAATTAAATCACCAACAAGAGATTCAGAAGCGCCTGCTAACAATGCTTTGTCTCTAATCGCGTCCAGTTCATCTCCTTGCCCTAGATCCGCAGCAAAGGCTATTACATTCTCAATACCATATTCATTTTTCAAAAAAGGAATACAAACACTCGTATCAACCCCGCCTGAATAAGCAAGTACAACCTTTTTAACCATGCTTAAATTATTCACCTATCAAAAAGTTTAAACTTTTAAACACTAGAAAGTATGCATAAGAAAGAGAAGAATCGAAAATAACTACAAAAGTACTAGTCCCAAGGCTGCTTAATAGACTGACCAGATTTCAAATCTCGCAAAATACCTAGGCCCCAAACAGCCATATAACCAAATAAAGTCAATCCCAATACAACAAGTGTATAAATCAACCAAGTTTCAATATGCTTTCCAAATACAAAGCCATCTGCTGCATCTGCATTGCTAATAAAAGCAAATAAGCATAGAAAAAAATTCAAAGCCAGAGTATGTAAGATTTTTAATCTAATAGAACCTGCTCTTAGTTAACAGACCAAAACATTAATTATTAATTGTCTGCTTCACGAAAGCCAAAAACAAATATCCCAAAAGCAATTACAAATGAAGGGCCAAAAAGAAGTAAAAAAATCAGCCATGGTCTTATTAAAAAGGAATCCGGATGAATGAAGCCCCAAAATCTAAAAGCAAAGCTTGTAAGCAAAGCAATGCCCCAAATCAGCAAAATTAAAGAAGTCTTTAGGGACACAAAAGAAATAAACCTATACTTAATGCATTATGTTAGTTAGTCGGTCTCGACATTCAGTAATGGCCAATCTTGAAAAAATCGACCTAAGTGCATTAGATGAAATCAATCCAGCTCTAACTCGTTATGGCAGAACAGAACCAGCACCAGTTTTACCATTAAGAGAAGAACCAGATTTATTATCTTGGCTTGAATCAACTGGTCGTCTAGTCGCAGATGAAGATTCAGCAGATCAAGAAGTAAGTACTATCGAAGAAGAAGAGCTCTCTGCACTAATGGGCGAAAAAGAAGACTATAAAACGGACGAAGATGAAAGCTCTGAAGAAGAATGGGAAGAATAGCTCGTATATGAAATTTTTTCCCGGATTAGTAAGTACTTTAAGTTGAAGACCTTATCTGAAAAAATAACTAATATAACTTATTGGTTTAAAGATAAAAATAATATATCTTTTATTTTTCTATTATTCATAGTTTTTACCGCATGTGTACTAACAGACTTATTTACCGCAAGCAGTTTACTTAGCTGTTTGCTAATTATATCAACTACTCTTTCTGGATTAGCAACAAAATATGGATTATTAGTATTAAAAAATTTTCAATTTAAACAAATAATAAGGCAAGAAGGTCCTCAAAATCATCTAAAAAAAGCTGGCACCCCAACTATGGGAGGACTTTTAATAGTTCCTACAGCTCTTTTAATCGCCAATTTAATTAATATTAATAATGCTAATTATAATCAGATTTTGCTGCTCAGCTTGTTAACAATTGCATTTATGCTAATTGGATTAATTGATGATAGTCAAAGTTTAATAAAAAATACAAATATAGGTTTATCGGCAAAGTATAAATTATTTCTACAAGCAACAATTGGGTCTTTATTTTTAAAAGTTGGAATAACAGAAAATTGGATTAATTCGAATGTCTATTTATTTTTAAATTATTCTTATGAAATAGGATTATTAATAATCCCTTTGTGCTTATTTGTAATACTTGCAGAGAGTAATGCAACGAACTTAACGGATGGACTAGATGGACTAGCCGCTGGATGTGGAGGGTTAGTTTTTACAGGGATAAGCATACAATTAATCCTCAGAGAGAATTACAACGATTTTTCAATTCCTTATTTTTGTATAGTGATGGCTGGTAGTTGGCTTGGATTTCTTTTTCATAACAAAAACCCTGCCAAAGTTTTTATGGGTGACACAGGATCTCTTTCTATGGGAGCAGCTTTAAGTGGGGTTGCTTTATTAACTAATAGTTTATTCGCTTTACTATTAATGGGAGGAGTTTTTGTAGCTGAATCAATTTCCGTAATTTTACAAGTTTGTACTTTTAAAATAACTAAAAAATTTTATGGGAAAGGGAAAAGATTATTTTTAATGTCCCCTTTGCACCATCACTATGAATTAAAAGGAAACAAAGAAGCTCAAATAGTCAAATATTTCTGGCTAACCAATCTAGTCCTAATATGGATGGGTCTTTTAATAAGCTCTACATTATAAGGATAAAAGTTAATGAATTATTTCACCTGGAAAGAAACCGGCCTTACTAGTGATTGCACTTCACTAGATGCAATGGCTTCAAGGTTTGAAGAGTCAGCGAGATTAATGAGAAAATTAGCTGCTGAGGGATTTTCTCTAACAATCAAAGAAAAGAAACAATTAATCATGCATTCTGATCCTAAAATATTTACACATTGGGGATTTATTAATGAAGAGTCGCCATATAAGCAATTATTATTAATTTCTGAAGAGATTTAATCTCTATCAAAATCTAACCTGAAAGAAACGTTTTTTAAGATGCGTATTTTACCTAAAACAATCTTACTCCTTGGGAGTGGGGAACTTGGGAAAGAAATTGCAATAGCAGCTCAAAGACTGGGATGCAAAGTAATAGCATGTGATAGATACCCAAATGCACCAGCAATGCAAGTTGCAGACGTAGCTGAAGTGTTAGATATGAATGATGGTAATAAACTTAAAGATATAATCTTTAAAAGAAAGCCTGACATAATAGTTCCAGAAATAGAAGCGATTGATGTAGAAACATTAATTGAAATTGAAAAAAAAGGTGTCAAGGTAATTCCTAATGCACAAGCAACAGCTATAACAATGAATAGAGATAAAATTAGAAATCTAGCTTCTAAAGAATTAAAGCTAAAAACCGCTAAATTCGAATATGCAAATAACAAAATTGAACTTGAAGAGAAATCTAATTATTTCCAATACCCATTAATAATTAAACCAATAATGAGTTCATCTGGAAAAGGTCAAAGTTTGGTGAAAACAAAAAAAGATTTAATAAAAGGTTGGGACTTTGCTATGGAAGCATCCAGAGGACACTCTAATTGTGTAATTATAGAAGAATTTATTGAGTTTGATTTCGAAATAACACTACTCACTATTCGGCAAGAAAATGGTCCTACATTATTTTGCGACCCTATTGGCCATGAACAAGCTAACGGTGATTATCAATGCAGCTGGCAACCTGCCAAAATGAAACAGCCATTGTTAGAAGAAGCAAAACAAATGGCAAAACAAGTAACAGATAAGCTAGGCGGTTTTGGGATTTTTGGAGTCGAATTCTTTATTCGTGGTGAAGAAGTGATTTTTTCTGAATTATCACCTCGACCACATGATACGGGTCTAGTTACTATTATCACTCAGAATTTAAATGAATTTGAACTACATATAAGAGCTATCCTAGGATTGCCTATACCCAAAATTATTAGAAAAGAAGCAGGAGCAAGCAGAGTTATTCTTGCAGAAAGTATAATGGATAGTATTAACTATGAAGGAGTAGATAAGGCGTTGAATTATGAAGGTACTCAATTGTTTCTTTTTGGAAAACCTAGTGCAAAAGAAAATAGACGTATGGGTGTAGTCTTAGCAACTGGTGAAGATATTAATCATGCGAAACAAAAAGCAGACAAGTCAGCAAGCTTAGTAACACTAATCAACTCTAAAAACAAAACTAACGGTTGAGAAAAAAACGATAATGATTAAATCCTTTAATTAATCCATCCTGAGACTTAGACGCAAAATAGACTCGTTTTTGGGACCTATATCCATCTAACGAGGGATCATGCTCAGCCGGTACAAGAGTCGTTGTTAAACCTGTGATCAATTCTGCATCACCTTGTTGGCTTGCTACTACAAATACTTGCTCTAATGACAAATCCCAACGTATCGCCAAATATCTAATAGCCTCAGCTCTAGAAGCCCTTAAAGGAACAACATCTAAATACCAATGACAACGCAAATAAGGCATTGCTGCATACCCATTTTGCCTTAATCGTTTTCTCACTAAAGGTAAAATTGATTCATCTGGCTGTTTAACCAAATAGCTCAACTTGTATTCACTTTGTTGCTCTATTCGTTGAGGTTCTAAATAATCGGTTAACTCAGACAGAGCATTTTCTACGCCTTCTCGATCCCAATCAATACAAATAGATGATTGCCAGAATATATCTTCTTGACTTTCTTGATGATAATAAATCTCAGTACCAGCTCTACAAATCCAAACAGATGGATCAGGTAAATGTAATTCCGAAAATCTATATCTAGCTGATTTAAGAGAACGTCCAGTTAAAACTCCTAATTTGTTTATGACCTTCGAGTTTTCTTTTGCAAGTCCATTTCTTAATAACGATAAACTATCGCCATCAGGTTTTTCTAGATTGCTATCCAAATCTAAAAATAACAATCTTTGGCCTAAAGGATTTATTTTATGCTGGTTTCCAATAATCCAACTTCTATTTTGAACATCTTTAAGACGTCTTTCCATTAAGGCTATGTAATTACAAACATGTGCGTCCCAAGTGAAATGTCGTGAAATCGCTTCAATTCCATTATTACTCCAAGTAATCCATTTACTATTCTTGGATCCTGCTATTTCAAGAGTATCTTGTAAAGACTCTAAATCTGAGACATCCGCAAGTAGCCCATTGTTACAGCTAGCTAATATATCTCTTGGACCTCCATCATCAGTCGCCACCATAGGCAAACCACAGGCCGCTGCTTCAAGCAAAGTCAAACCAAAAGGTTCAGTTAGCGCAGGATTTACAAACAATCCTCCTTTATTAGATGCCCATCGATAAATTGAAGGTATTTGATCGCGACGATGGTGTTTAGGGTATGCAACCTTCCCATATAAATTATATCGATCAACTAAATCAAAAATTTGCTGGAAAACATCTCTTTGTTGCTTGTCTAATTGACGCGAGTCCTCACGGCAACCTAAAACCAAAACAAGATTGTGCCTTTGTCTAAGAACAGAAGAACGTCCATAAACTTCAACCAATGCAGGAATATTCTTTTTTGGTACGGCTCTTGAAATAGCCAAAAGAGGAGGCAAAGAAATATCTCGAAGAAAAGGATCTAATAAATCGTCAACTGCCTGGGTCTCAGTCGCTATATGGGTTGAATGAAATCGTTTAGAGTCAACACCAGGAGGAATAACTTCTATACATTGAGATCCTGATTTGCCATAACGGGAATATTGATGATCAGCTTCTTGTTGGGTACTCGTAATTACTAAATTAGAATGAGCTAAAGCTAATTCTTCTGCTTCAATACGACGACTTATAGAAAAATTTTGCTCGATTTGATCATAGTCAACACCCGCAGCAAGCATCCTTCGTTGTTTTTCCCGTCCTAGAGAATGTCCTGTAAAAACAAGTGGAATACCCAATCGTCTATTAATTAAAGCTCCTACGTAACCAGCATCTGCATAATGAGCATGAATCCAATCAGGAAGTCTGTCTTGTTCTTGAAGATGATTAACTAATAAATCTGCTAAATCGTCTAAATATGGCCACAACAATTCCTTTCGGATATAACGTTTAGGTCCAAAAGGAAATCTTAAGATTGAAGCACCTGGAGAAATAAACTCCTTGCTCTGAGAATAATCAGAAGAAACTTTTCTATCCTGAATTAAACGTGTAACTAAATCAACTTTTTCAACTTCTGGGCGAGACGCTAATCCCTTAACTAGCTCTAATACATAAAGAGTCTGGCCTCCTGTATCTGCATCACGTCCCAATTCAAGGTCATGTGAACGGATTAATCCGTGAATATTCAAATGTAGGAGTTGTAAGCCCATCTCACATCTCCATAAACTTCTGCATCCTTAAGTCATTTCGAGCCATTTAAAACTTAAGAAAAGATAACGGATTTAGCCCTGGATAATAAGAAATCAAAGAAAAGGCAATGGCTATAGGCGATTAGAGAGATTATAAAAGAAGAAAAGATTTTTTATTTTTAAAAATGCTAAGTTATATTTATAAAAATTATCGATTAAATTCATTCATAATAAAAATTTATTTTTTAGGAGGGTGTATAGACAGGACCTTTTTTAAATAACGAGCGGTATGACTTGAAGAATTATTAACAACATCCTCAGGAGTTCCAATAGCTATAATTTCACCACCTTTATCTCCACCTTCTGGGCCCATATCAATAATCCAATCGGAACATCTAATTACGTCAAGATTATGTTCAATGACAATAATTGAATTTCCCTTATCTACTAATCTCTGAATAACGTCCATCAGTTTATGAACGTCAAAAAAACTAAGTCCCGTAGTTGGCTCGTCAATTAAATAAAGTGTTTTACCTGTTGCACGACGAGATAACTCAGTAGCTAATTTAACCCTTTGGGCTTCTCCACCAGAAAGTGTTGGAGCGGGTTGTCCCAATTTAATATAGCCAAGGCCAACATCTAATAAAGTACGTAATCTATCTGCTGCTTGAGGAAGTGTAGAGAAGACCTCTACAGCCTGTTCAACAGTCATCTCTAAAACATCTGAAATTGTGTATCCTTTATATCTGACTTGTAATGTCTCTCTATTAAATCTAGCTCCCTTGCATACGTCGCATTGAACATAGACATCAGGTAAAAAATTCATTTCAATAACATTAACCCCTTGGCCTCTACATGCTTCACAACGACCTCCCTTTACGTTAAAGCTAAATTGACCAACCTGATAACCACGAGCCTTTGCCTCAATAGATGCCGCAAAAACCTGTCGTATAGGATCAAAAGCACCTGTATAAGTAGCAGGGTTGGAACGAGGCGTTCGCCCAATCGGAGATTGATCTATAACAATAACCTTATCAATAGAATGTGACCCCCTTAATTCACCTAAGCCCTTAGGAAAAGGAACTTTGAGTCCCAAAGAATTACTAAGAGCTGGATGCAGCAACTCATTAATTAAAGTACTTTTACCACTGCCACTGACACCAGTAACAGAAACCAAACGTCCCAAAGGGAAGTCCACAGAAACATTTTTTAAATTATTTAGTTGGCAGTCGATTAACCGTAAATGTCTTGACCCGTCTTTTCTACGTTTAATTGGTGTAGGTATAGAAGACCTCCCACTTAAATAAGCACCAGTAAGAGAATCCTTTGCAGTTAAGACATCGTCTATAGAACCTTTAGCAACTATTTTGCCTCCATGAATTCCAGCACCTGGACCTATATCTACCAAATAATCCGCAGCTCTAATTGTATCTTCATCATGTTCTACAACAACTAATGTATTTCCTAAGTCACGCAATCTCCTTAATGTAGATAATAAACGATCATTATCTCTTTGATGCAAACCAATGCTTGGTTCATCAAGCACATAAAGAACACCTGTTAAGCCAGCTCCTATTTGGGTAGCCAAACGAATTCTTTGAGCTTCTCCTCCAGAAAGTGTCATTGCAGGTCTATCTAAACTCAAATAATCAAGACCTACATCAAGCAAAAATTGCAATCGCAAACGAATCTCTCGTAATACGAGTTCGCCTATTTGTATTTGTCTAGAAGTTAGCAAAGGTGAAGATTTCTTCGATTCACTAACACCCATCAACTTTTCTATATGTTCAAGTGTTTCGGAAACACTAATTGAAGTTAAATCTGTTATTGAATAAGGTCCAATTTTAACAGCTAGTGCTTCTGGGCACAATCGTTTTCCACAGCAACTCTCACAAGGTACTAATTCTAAATATTTTTCTAATTTCTGCTTTATTGATTCACCATTTGCATCATTTAGTTGTCGTTCAAGAATAGGTAAAATACCCTCAAAAGGTCTTTTAAAACCTGAGCTTTTGCTATATCTACTATCAACTTTTATCAATATTGATTTCTCGCTTCCATGTAATAGGATTTGTATTTGTTCCGGCGTTAAATCCTTCCAACAAGACTTAATTTCAAACCCAAAAGCCTCACCGACTGAATATAATAAAGAAAAATAATAAGAATTATCTTTCTCACTCCATGGAGCAACTGCAGCATAAACCGGCAAAGAAGGATCAGGGATCACTCTTTCTGCAGTGAATTTCTTCAAATAGCCCATACCATGACATTCGGAGCACGCACCATATGGACTATTAAATGAGAATAACCTTGGTGAAAGTTCTTCTATAACAGCACCATGAACAGGACATGCGAAATTCTCTGAATACAACCTTTCTCTTTCAAGACCTTCTGGTAATTCCTCATTTTTTTTCGGTACAACCTCTACCAAAGCCAAACCATCTCCTCTTTTTAAGGTCGTAGTTAAGGAATCACTTAAACGTTCTTGTATTCCTTCTCGTGCAATTAAACGATCAACAACAACTTCTATGGAATGCGAATGATTTTTATCAAGCTCAATATTGTCAGATAATTCTCTAACTTCTTTATTAATTCTTACTCTAGCAAAACCTTCTGCAGCCAAACCAGATAAAAGCTTTGCATGAGTTCCTTTTTTACCACGAACTACTGGAGCAAGTAATTGATAACGAGTGCCTTCTGGCAAAGTAAGTATTTGATCAACCATCTCATCAATCGTTTGAGGAGTAATTGGTCTTTCACATTGTGGACAATGGGGATCCCCAGCACGACCAAATAATAATCTCAAATAATCTTGGATTTCAGTAACAGTTCCCACTGTTGATCTTGGATTATGACTTGTTGATTTCTGATCAATAGAAATTGCCGGAGATAAACCTTCAATAGCATCAACGTCAGGTTTATCTACTTGACCCAAAAATTGCCTTGCATAAGCAGAAAGGCTTTCTACATATCTTCGTTGTCCTTCAGCAAAAATAGTGTCAAAAGCTAAAGAACTTTTACCGCTGCCACTCACCCCAGTAAAAACAACCAATTTATTCCGAGGAAGAGTTAGATCAACATTCTTAAGATTGTGTTGTCGAGCTCCTCTAACACGTATTACCTCTTCCAAGGGAACGTCATTTAATTGATTTTGTTCAGACTTGTTTTTAGAGCTTCCCATGTGGGAAAAAATATAAGTTTTTATTCTAAAGAGTTTTTAACCTATTAAGCTACTTGTTGTTCCAGCAAGCTGGCCGCATAAAGAGATGCATCGTGAATTTCTCCTCCAGCAAGCTCTGCTAATTCTTTTTGTCGATCAGAAAGATTATTAAGATCTTTGACGTTAGAGCTAGTAATTCCTCCGTTTACAGACTTAGTTACACAAAGGTGGTGGTCAGCCGCTGCCGCAACAATTGGCTGATGTGTTACACACAATACCTGGCCATTTTTAGACAAATCCTTTAATAACTTCCCAATTGCTTCACACACTTTTCCGCTGACACCAGAGTCAATTTCATCAAAGATAAAAATTTTTGATGTTTCTCTATAAGCAAGGGTTGCTTTTAAGGCCAATATGAATCTTGACATTTCTCCTCCAGAAGCAATTTGTTCAATTGGAAGCATCTTTTCTCCTGGATTAGCCGAAAACAAAAATCTGACAGAATCTGATCCGCTTTGATTAGGTTCATTGGCATCAATTTGAATTTTGAAGCGGACATTTAACAAACCTAATGGTCTAAGAGCCTTCATAAGGTTTGTCTCAAATTCTTGAGCAATTTTTTTCCTTAAATCAGATAATAAAGAATTATTCTTATCTCTTTCTAATCTTGCTAATTCTTCTTTTTTAGAACACTGATCAACAGTATTTTTAATGTCAATATTATATAACTCTTCAAGTATTTGATCTCTTTTGTGGATCAATTGTGAAAGGTCCATATTATATTTTTTTTCTAAGCTTCTAAGAAAGTTTAATCTTATTTGAACCTCTTCAAGTCTTCCCGGATCTGCATCTAAAGTAGAGTAATAGGACTCCAATGAAACAGTAAACCGATTAAAATTGTCTAAAAGATTTAGACATTCTTCATTATGAGTTTCTACTGTATTGTCATATTGAAGCAAATTTTTTAAATCATGGGAACATAATGAAAGTTGATCATATAAAGAAGGAATTTGATCTGTCCCTTCTTTTAATATAAATAATATCTTTTCTATAGAAGATTTAAGAGTAACACTATTAACTAATCTATCTTGTTCAATTTTAAGTTTTGTAATTTCATTGTCTTCGGTCAAATCTGCCTTATTTAACTCATCTAAACATTCTTCCATTTCTTGATGTTTGATTTTAATCAAATCAAATTTATTATTAATAATTTTTAATTCATCTCTTAATCTAACCCAATTATTCCAGCTTAAAGACACTTGTGATTTTACTTTTCCCAATAATGTATGTCCTGCTGCATCTAAACAATCAAGTTGTTGTGATGGAGAGTTCAATTTATATGAATATCCTTGAAAAGTAAAATCAATCAAAGAATTACGTATTTGAAGAGACTGATTTTTATTAATAAAAATCCCATTTATTCGACTTCGGCTTGTGGCACGACCTTCATTAAAACGCCATTCTCTAGTAATTAAAACTTCATTATTTTCATAATCTATTGAAAGATTTTTTAACAATTTTTTTAAAGGTTCTGTTAAAGAGAAAATTGCTTCTATAGAGCACATTTCTTTGTTTGGTACAAAAAGTCTTGTGCCCGCTGTTAATTGGCCACCTAATAAAAGATCAATTGAATCCAAAAGTATTGATTTTCCTGAACCTGTCTCACCAGTAATAACTGTGAAACCTTTTTTAAATAGAATATCTTGGCTCTTAAGAAGAGCAATATTCTTAATTCTTAGGCTTCTGAGCACATTTATCTAAGTAACCGACTAAACGGTAGCTAGACTACTAGGAAATTAGAAGGGGGTAGAGCTCTACCGCCATAAAATATGGCAGACGAAGTAAATGATTTTATTGAGGCAGCAGGCCTACTGGAATATGACCCTGAAGCAATAAGAAGAATATATCAAAGAAACCCAAGTCGACTTTTAACAAGACTTTGGCAAACATTAATTCCAATTGCACTGTTTCTTGGGAAAATTTTTTGGGAGAAAACTATTGGTGTACTTAAAGATCAAGAAAAAGCACGTGATCGATCAAAAGAGTTTACAAATTTATTAGTAAAGCTAGGCCCAGCATTTATAAAAGCGGGACAAGCTCTCTCAACAAGGCCCGATGTTGTACCACAATTAGTCCTAGAAGAACTAGCCCAACTTCAAGATCAACTTCCAGGGTTCGATGGAGATCTAGCAATGGCATGTATCGAACAAGATTTAAATGTAGAAATTCACGATATCTTTGAAAAAATAGAAAAAGAACCTATTTCTGCTGCATCACTTGGACAAGTGCATAAAGGAATTTTAAAGAATGGGCATATAGTTGCAGTAAAAGTTCAAAGGCCAGGTTTAAGAGAGCAAATCACTCTTGATTTATATATAGTAAGAAACATTGCATATTGGCTAAAAGCTAATATTAAACTTATTCGAAGTGACTTAGTCGCATTAATAGATGAATTAGGTAAAAGAGTATTTGAAGAAATGGATTATTTAAATGAAGCTGACAATGCAGAAAGATTTAGAGAGTTGCACAAGCATAATGAACAAATTGCTGTTCCTAAAATATATAGAGAAGTAACAAGTAGAAGAGTACTAACAATGGAATGGATTGACGGTGTAAAACTAACAAATATCGAAAAAGTAAAAGAATTAGGTTTCAAGCCTAAAGAAATGATTGAGATAGGAGTTAGTTGTAGTCTACAACAATTGTTAGAGCACGGTTTTTTCCATGCAGATCCTCACCCAGGAAATATTTTAGCCTTAAAGAATGGAAAATTATGTTATTTAGATTTTGGAATGATGAGCAACGTAACAAAAGAATCTAGGACTGGACTTATAAAAGCTGTAGTACATTTAGTTAATAAGAATTTTGATAAATTATCTAAAGATTTTGTTGAGCTTGGGTTTTTACCACGAGAAGTCAATTTAGAACCTATTGTTCCTGCTTTTGAAAAAGTCTTTAGTAAAGCTGTAAAAGTAGGTGTGAATAAAATGGACTTTAAACGTGTGACCGATGATTTATCCGGTGTAATGTATAAATTTCCATTCCAACTCCCACCTTATTATGCCTTAATCATTAGATCTCTAATAACTCTAGAAGGGATAGCCTTAAGTGTTGATCCAAAATTTAAAATCTTAGGAGCAGCTTATCCTTACTTTGCTAAAAGATTAATAGAAGATGAAGACCCGGGCTTAAGAGAAAGTCTAAAAGAAATGTTATTTGATAAAAATGCTTTTATGTGGGAAAGACTTGAAGACTTGATTGGAAGTGCGACTTTAGAAGCTGAATTAAATATTGATGATTTACTAGATCAAATAATTAATTTTATCTTTTCTGAAAAAGGACTTGTTTTAAGAAATGAAATAGTAAAAATAATCGCAGAAAAGTTAGATAGATTGAGTTGGGGTGCTATTCAAAAAATAAATCATGGTTTACCAGTAAAACTAAGATCAAAAACCATTGAAAAATCATTAAATAATTATAAATTAAATCTAAAGACTAATAATAAAGTAAATAACATTGTTAATGTTATTCCTGGCTTCAAAAAAAGAATGTTTTTCAAAAAGATACCAAGAATAATTAAGGAGCCTGTAACAAGAAAAATGGGCTTAGACGTTTTCAAAAAAACGAGTGAAAAAGGTATGGTCAGGTTAGTAAAAATTGCTGCAGGAGTAGAAGTCTAAATGAAGTTCCTTTTTACCTCCTTAACTATAAGTTGTTTGATGACAATCAATTCATTTATTTATTGTGAAAAAGTTAATTGTGCAGAGAATATTATAATTTATAAAGGTATATTAAGTAGATCAATATCAGTTGAATCACTAGATCATCTAGCAAAAACAAAAAAACTGAAAGGTTCATTAAAAAAAATTATAAAGCTAACTAATCAAAATAAAGATGAAATTTCTGACTTGTTAAACCAAGAGTACGAAGCTCCTCTAGTACTTACAAGTAAACTTATAAATAGTAAGATAGGTTCCGTTATTTTATCGAGAGTAGCTGAAATAATCTATCCAAATAAAGTAGAAAATAAATCAATAAGTGTTCCGGCGATAAGAGCAGCTTTAATTAATGGAATAGTAAAAGGAAATGGAAGAATAAATTTAATTCAATTTTTAAAATCCTATCCAAATAAAAATATAGCTATTAATTATTCAGCTTTAAGTAAAGTTATTAATAAAGTTGAATCAATGAATGATCTTGTAGAATTTTTTAGTGGATCTCCATTAGACAAACTTAAAAACATTAATTCTATTTAAAATGTCTTTTATCAAAACTATAAAAAATTCATTTAAGAAAAATACTGTTCACAAAACCTGGCCTGGTTTAATCGAAGCTTATATGCAATGGTTACCAGTAAGTGAAAAAACACCAATAATAACTCTTCAAGAAGGAGCAACACCGTTAATTTATATAAGATCTGTATCAGAAGAAATTGGAAAAAATGTAAAAGTATATGTTAAATACGACGGTCTAAATCCTACAGGTTCATTTAAAGATAGAGGAATGACTATGGCAATAAGCAAAGCAAAAGAAAATAATTGTGAAGCTGTTATTTGTGCAAGTACTGGAAACACTTCAGCTTCTGCAGCAGCATATGCAAAAAGAGGAAACATGAGAGCATTTGTTTTAATTCCAGAAGGATATGTTGCTCAAGGAAAATTAGCTCAAGCACTTGTATACGGGGCAGAGGTTATTTCTATAAATGGTAATTTTGATAAAGCATTAGATATAGTAAGAGAAATATCTACTCAATATCCTGTAACTTTAGTTAACTCTGTAAATCCATTCAGATTAGAAGGGCAAAAAACATCGGCTTTTGAAATCATTGAGTCATTAGGAAATGCACCAGATTGGTTATGTATCCCTATGGGAAATGCAGGAAATATCAGTGCTTATTGGATGGGATTTCAAGAATATTTTAAACATAAGAGGTCAGATAAGTTACCAAGAATGTTGGGATTTCAAGCAAGCGGTTCAGCTCCACTAGTTCATGAAAAAATAATACATGAACCTCAAACAATAGCTACGGCTATACGAATTGGTAATCCTGTAAATAGGGAAAAAGCATTAAAAGTGAAAAAAGAAAGCAATGGGAAGTTTCTAGCAATAACTGATGAAGAAATTATAAGAGCATATAAATTACTGGGAGAAAAGGAAGGTATTTTTTGCGAGCCTGCCAGTGCAGCCTCCGTAGCTGGACTATTAAAACTTAAAAGAGAAGTACCAAAAGATTCCACAATCGTTTGTGTGTTAACTGGAAATGGGTTAAAAGACCCAGATTGTGCAATTAATAATAATGATGCAATATTCCATACAAATTTAGATCCAACTATTAATGACGTAGTCAAAGCAATGAAACTTTAAAAAGAAGTGGTCAAAAAAAAAAGTGTCTGTGGAGTTTAAATATTGTTTAGTTCATTTTTTGTGGAGAAAAGGCAAAAACTTGAATTATTTATTTTCTAAGATTTTTCACACATATAATTTTTTGTGGAAAAGGTTTGTTTTTTAACTTTTAATTTTTTTTTTCAACATACAATGATTCCATAAAGAGTAGTCTTACCAATGCTTTATGGGTAATTTCCACAGTTTCCTCAGCTTCTACTACTACTATTCATATATTTTCTTTGAAATAGAATTAGAAAAAGAAAACAAAGATATCGATTTTTTTAAGGGTATTGCGCTTCTGAAATAGCTATGAAATCCTTAGTTATCGCCTTTAAGGTTCTCAATTTTTTTATTTAATGAGACTTACTTGTTCTCAAACTGATTTGAACTCTGCTCTCCAGTTGGTGAGTAGGGCTGTAGCTACAAAACCAACTCACCCTATTTTGGCTAATGTCCTCTTAACAGCTGACCAAAGTACAAATCGCTTAAGTTTAACAGGATTTGATTTAAGCCTTGGTATTCAGACTTTTTTAACTGCTTCAGTCGAAATTAGTGGTGCAATAACACTTCCTGCAAAATTATTAGTAGAAATTATTTCAAAATTATCAAATGAATCACCTGTAGTTTTTGAAACTGATGAAAACGGTGAGATGGTTTCACTGAAAAGCAAATCTGGCACTTATCAAGTTAGAGGAATGCCTTCAGATGATTTTCCTGATCTACCTTTAGTAGAAAGTGGCAATTCTATTAAATTAAATGCCTCTGAATTTGTTAATTCTTTAAGGTCTACTCTTTTTGCGAGTAGTAATGATGAAGCTAAACAACTTTTAACAGGTGTTAATTTAAATTTTAAAAGTTCTTCTTTTGAGGCGGCTGCAACTGATGGTCATAGATTGGCTGTTTTTAATTTATCAAATATTTTAGATAACGATAATGAAGAAAATTTTTCATTAACTCTTCCTGCAAGATCTTTGAGAGAAGTTGAAAGGTTTATAGGTAGTTGTAAAGATGCTGAATCTATAAGTTTCTTTTCAGATCAAGGTCAAGTAGTGTTTATGGCTTCAGACCAAATAGTTACTACTAGGACATTAGATGGAATTTATCCTAATTATTTACAATTGATACCAGACGAATTTTCAAATGAACTTCAATTTAATCGCTTGGATTTTATTGCATCCTTAGAAAGAGTAGCTGTCTTAGCCGATCAGCATAATAATATTATTAAATTAACGAACAATAATAATACTGTTTTAATAAGTGCAGACGCTCAAGATGTAGGAAGTGGTTCTGAATCAATACCCGTAAAAACAAATGGAAATATAGATCAAATAGCTTTTAATGTAAGATATTTACTTGAAGGTTTAAAAGTTATTTCTTCTGAAGAAGTAATTTTAAAATGTAATTCACCTACAACACCTGCAATTTTTTCACCAGTTTCAGAAGAATTAAAATTTATATACCTAGTAATGCCTGTTCAAATCAGAAGTTAAATTGGTTAATCTAAATAATATATTATTATCTGATTTTTCACAGCTAATTGTTAGGTGTGATCAAGGTATAGATCATGGTAAAGGATATATGGTTTGGATGCATCCACCTGTTCATAGGGTTTTGGGATGGGTAACTAGTACTTCTTCTTTAAATCTTCATAAGGAAGTTTGGAGGCTTGATCAGTTAAAGAAAATATCAAATGAATTTATTTATGTTAAAGGATTGCCTTCTGTTTCTGACCAACCTACTTTAGATAGAATTCCTTCTTTGATAAACACAACTCTTTTAAATAAGAATGGACTTAAAATAGCTACTTTAGTAGATTTAGTTTTTAATTATAATTCTGGCAGAATATTATATTATCTTGTTTCTAGAAGTAATCCTAGAATACCAGGTTCTAGTCGTTGGTCATTAAAAATAGATCATATTAAGGATCAACAGCCAGGTATGATTTTGTCTAATTTAAACTCCCTAGATGATCTTCCTTTGTTAAGAGCAAGTGTTAAAGAAGAAATTTTAAAGAAAAGTAAAGGCTGGAGAAATCAAATTCAAGATATTACTAATGTTGCAACTAATAAATTAGAAGGATGGTTAGAAGAATCTCCCTGGGAAGATAGAACCATAGGTTTTTCAAATACAAAAGATAGTTTTGATAATGTTAGAAGTAATTATGAAAACAAAGAACTACAATATGATTTAGACCCTACAGAGTCTTATAATAAGTCAAATAATAATGATTCTGACCCTTGGATTTGATCTATGACACAGAGTGATAATTTTCTAAATATTTTAAATTCCAACGAATTTACTTGTGATTATGATATTGTAAAAGCTTTAATTAAAGAAGGATTAAAAGAAGAAGATTTTGTTGAAATATGTCAACGATTAAATAGAGCTCCAAATAGAACTGAGTTAGGAATGTTTGGAGTAATGTGGTCTGAACATTGTTGTTATAGAAATTCTAGACCTTTATTACAAAATTTTCCAACAAAAGCACCTCATGTATTAGTTGGTCCAGGTGAAAATGCAGGTGTTATAGATATTGGAAATGGAGATAGATTAGTTTTTAAAATAGAAAGTCACAATCACCCTTCAGCTATAGAACCTTTTCAAGGAGCTGCAACAGGTGTAGGAGGAATTCTAAGAGATATTTTTACTATGGGTGCACGTCCTATTGCAATATTAAACGCTCTAAGATTTGGCCCTTTAAATAAGGAAAAGAATATATCTTTAATACAGGGAGTAGTTTCAGGAATTGCTCATTATGGAAATTGTGTAGGAGTACCTACAGTTGGAGGAGAAGTTGTTTTTGATGAAAGCTATTCAGGAAATCCTTTAGTTAATGCAATGGCTATAGGCTTAATGGAAACACAAGATATTGTTTGTTCTGGAGCCAAAGGTATTGGATATTCTGTTGTTTATGTAGGTAATACAACAGGTAGAGATGGAATGGGTGGTGCAAGTTTTGCTAGTGCGGAACTTACTGATTCTTCTTATGATGATAGACCTGCTGTACAAGTTGGAGATCCGTTTTTTGAAAAAGGTCTTATAGAAGCATGTTTAGAAGCTTTTAAGGCTGGGGATGTAATAGCAGCACAAGATATGGGAGCAGCTGGTCTTACATGTAGTTCATCTGAAATGGCAGCCAAAGGAGATGTAGGTATTGAATTAGATCTTGACTCTGTACCAGCTAGAGAGAAAGGGATGACTGCATATGAATTTCTTTTATCAGAATCACAGGAAAGGATGCTCTTTGTTGTTAAACCTGGTTTAGAGTCTAAGTTGATGAATCGTTTTACTAAATGGGGGCTTTATGCTTCTATTGTTGGAAAAGTTATTCCAGAAAAGAGAGTAAGAGTTATTCATAATAAACAAATAGTTGCAGATGTTCCAACGACAGCATTAGCTGATGATACACCTGTAGAAAAACATAGTGTATTAAAAGAGCCTCCTAAATTTATTCAAAATCATTGGAAATGGACCGAAAGTTTATTAGATAAAGAAACTTTGAAGGGCATTTATAAAAAAGATAAATTAATTTCTTGGAATCAAATTTTACTAAATTTATTAGACTCCCCTTCCATTGCTTCAAAAAGTTGGATTTATAATCAATATGACTATCAAGTTCAATCTAATACAGTTCTAGGTCCAGGTTTAGCTGATGCTGCAATTATAAGGATTCGTTCACAGGACGATTCTAATTCTACAAAAAATAGCAACAAAGGAATTGCTGCTGTTGTTGATTGTCCTAATAGATGGGTTTACTTAGACCCAGCAAGAGGAAGTATGGCCGCAGTTGCAGAAGCTGCTAGAAACATTAGTTGTGTAGGAGCTTTACCCCTTGCTGTTACTGATAATTTAAATTTTTCTTCTCCTCAAAATGAAATAGGTTTTTGGCAGTTAGCTTCATCTTGTGAAGGATTATCTATTGCATGTAGAAAAATGGAGACACCAGTTATTGGAGGAAATGTCTCGTTGTATAATGAAACTAAAGAAATAGATAATACAGTTAAACCAATACAACCAACTCCAATTATTGGAATGGTTGGTTTATTGGATGATTTAAATAATATTTGTACTCCATCATGGAAAAATGACCAAGATATAATTTATTTATTAGGTTTACCTTTTGATAATAAAATAGATAGTAGAGTAACCCTTTCTGGATCGGCTTATTTAGAATTTATTCATGAATTAATAACAGGTAGACCTCCTGAAATTGATTTAGATTTAGAAAAGCAAGTTCAAGCTTTTTTACGTGAAGCTATTTCTAAACGTTATATTGAATCAGCTCATGATGTGAGTGATGGAGGTATAGCAATTGCTATATCTGAGTGTTCTATTTCTTCAAAATATGGTGCTAAAATAAACCTTCCTTCATTAAATTCACGTATTGATCGTTTGTTATTTGCTGAAGGAGGAGCAAGAATTATAATTAGTGTCTCCCCTTCTAATCAAAAAAATATTAGTTCTTTAGTAAATGAATTTAATAATAGTAGGTCTAAAGACATTAATTTAACTAAACTAGGAGTTGTTCAAAAGGTAAATCATTTATTTATTACTCAAAATAATTGTTCATTAGTAGATATTCCTATATCAAAGTTAAGATTTGCTTTTGAAAATTCTCTTTCAAGTAGAATTAATAATAAGTTTTAAATTTTGCCTTGAAAATTTTATATTTAAATAATTTCTTAAAAAGTTTTACTAGCTTTTTTTAATATGTGCGGAATTGTAGGTGTCGTTTCCCAAGATCAAGTAAATCAGCAGATTTACGATAGTTTGCTATTGCTACAGCATCGAGGTCAAGATTCGACTGGTATAGTCACAATGGATGATAGTGTTTTTCATTTACATAAGTCAAAAGGTCAGGTCCGAGAAGCTTATAGAACAAGAGATATGAGAAGTTTACGTGGAAATATTGGTATTGGACATGTTAGATATGCAACAAAAGGTGCAGCTGATAGAGAAGAAGAAGCACAACCTTTTTACGTTAATGCACCATATGGAATTGTTTTAGTACATAATGGAAATCTTACTAACACAAGGCAATTAGAAAAAGAACTTTTTAACGATGATCGTAGACATACGAATTCATCTAGTGATACGGAGATGCTTTTAAATGTGTTTGCTACAGAACTTCAGCATGTAACACAAGGAAAGAATTTTTCTCCTGAAAATATATTTGAAGCAATTAAATTAGTTCATAAAAGAGTAAAAGGATCTTATGCTGCTATTTCATTAATAGCTGGTCATGGACTAGTAGCTTTTAGAGATCCATTTGGCATAAGACCATTAGTTATTGGTAAGAGGGTTTCTAAATTAAATTCATTAAATGAGTGGATAGTAGCAAGTGAATCTCTTGTTTTAGAAAATAATGATTATGAGATAATTAGAGATGTAGAACCTGGAGAAGCTATTTTTATCACTCCATCTGGAGATTTATATTCTTTACAATGTGCCCAAAATCCAAAACTTTTTCCTTGTTCCTTTGAATATGTTTATTTGGCTAGACCAGATTCTGTTATGAATGGAATTTCTGTTTATGAAGCAAGACTTAGAATGGGCAATTTATTAGCAGAAACAATTAGGAAAGAAATTACTTTAGGCGAAATAGATGTTGTTATGCCGATTCCTGATTCTTCTCGTCCAGCTGCTATGCAGGTTGCCAAACAATTGGGGATAGAATATAGAGAAGGTTTTTTTAAGAATAGGTATGTTGGCAGAACATTTATAATGCCGGGCCAATCGTTACGAAAAAAGTCTGTAAGACAAAAATTAAATGCTATGGGTACGGAATTCAAGGGCAAAAATGTACTTATAGTTGATGATTCAATTGTTCGCGGAACAACTTCACAGCAAATAGTTCAAATGGCTAAGGGTGCTGGAGCCAATAAAGTAATTTTTACTTCTGCGGCACCTCCAATTAGATTCCCTCATATTTATGGTATTAATATGCCTAGTAGAAACGAATTAATAGCTTATAACAAATCAATATCAGAAATAGCTTTTGAATTATCCATAGATAAACTTGTTTATCAGAATATTGAAAACTTGCAAAAAGCCATTACTTATGAATCTAATATTAAAGATTTAGATTTATCTTGCTTTACTGGTAATTATATAACTGGCGACGTAACAGAGGAGTATTTGAATTGGGTAGAAATGGAATATCTTTCATAACTTACTTTATACAATTATATTTTTTATATTATCTATTACTTCTCCTTCAATTAAAGGTATAAATTTTCTATTGAATTCATTAGATTGTATTTTTACTAATTCATCTTTTGAAATTTGAGTGTAGTTTTCCATATTAGTTTTAATAATGCAGCCACTATTTGAATTGAAAACAAACAATTGTTTATCCTTAAATTCTTTTATATGACTAATGGACGATAACATTATTCCTATGTCACCTTTTTCACAGTTTCTTATTAGATCGGTTTTTATCTTTATACAATTACCATCGCTAGACATTATAATAATTTTATTCTCTATAGATTGTTTTGAAGTATAACAACTACCAATTGATTCACTTGGAAATAGACTAATTATATGTGCTCCTTGAGCTAACTTTCCTGTTATAGGTAAATCATTTTCGTTAATTTTTATTTTCAATAATCTTCCTATACTAGTAGTTATAAATAAATCATCATTATCATCACATAAGATTGCAGATATTACTTTTACTTTTTCTTTTAACTTTAGTATTGTTGATGATCTACTGGAAATTTCTAGAATTTCTTTTATACTTATTCTTTTAAATCTTCCATCTGAAGTCAATAGTCCAAGACTTTGATTTTTATTTTCAGTAATAGGAATTAATTTTAGTATTTTTTCTTCTTCTAATCCTGTTGGGACTAGGTTAGTAACCTCAGAAGTTTTTAGACCAATAAACTCCCAACGTAAAAGGGCTACTTTCCCATTCACAGTTATTGCCAAAATTTTTGTTTTATCATTAGCTTCAATTAATATTTTTGTTTGGAAATTCTCTTTTGATAATGGAATATTTTCATCTAGTTTTAGTTTGTGTATGGATTTACGATTAATTACTCTTACTACATTATTATTTTGGATGGCTAAAAGTCCATCTTTAGGCAAAGCTTCTAAAGCTTGTTTCCTTTGTAGCTCTTTATTTGGCCTTAGATTAGCATTTCTTTCTGCTATTAATTGATCTCCACCTTTTATTAATTTACTTTTTCTTTTTTGACCAAATCTTTTTTTTAATTCTTTAAACTCTAAGCTCATTAACTTTAATAATTCGTTCCTATTTTTTAGTATTAGCTCTAAATCCTTTTTAGATACTTTTAATTCTTCTAATTCAGAGTATAAAGATTGTTTCTCAAGTCCAGTTAACCTTCTTAATGGCATTGACAAAACCCCATCTGCTTGCTTTTCATTTATCTTTAATTTTATCATTAAATTATTTTTAGCTATACTTACATCTTTGGCTTCTTCAATAGTATTTATGACAAGTCTTAGGTTTTTTAGTGCTTTAATCAGCCCTTCTATTATTTCAAGTCTTTTTAAGATTTTTCTTAAAGAGTTATTTGTTCTTCTTACGATTGTTGATTCTCTAAACTCTAAAAAGTTAATTAATAATCTTTTAAGAGATAATTGCACTGGTTGTCCGTTCACCAGAGCAAGTAAAATTGCACCATAATTGCATTGTAAATTTGTCTTTCTATATAACTCTTTAAGTATTTTTTCAGGGTCAGAATCTCTTCTTATTTCTATTAATATTCTCATACCAGTTCTATCACTTTCGTCTCTTATATCTGCTATTCCAGTTATTTTTCCATCATTTACTTGTTCGGCTAATTTTTCAATCCAACCAGATTTACTTATTTGGTATGGCAATTCTGTTATTACAATTCCATTTCTTTTATGTTTACCTTTTCCTGGATTTACTTCTTCAATATGCGCTATACCTCTCATTACAATGCTTCCTTTTCCTTTTGTATAGGTTTCTCTAATTCCACTACTCAGCAATATTTCTCCACCTGTCGGAAAATCTGGGCCTGGTATTAGTTTAATTAATGACTCCTCTGGCATATCAGGGTTTTTAATTAATTCAAGTAACCCATTTACAACTTCATTCAGATTGTGTGGAGGAATACTTGTAGCCATACCAACTGCTATCCCTGAGCATCCGTTGAGGATCAAGAAGGGAAGCTGAGCAGGTAATACATTTGGCTCTTGTTGTGATCCATCAAAGTTTGGAGAAAAATCAACTGTTTCTTCGTCTATTTCTTTGAGAATGGACTCACTAGAAATTTCTGCTAATCGAGTTTCCGTATATCGCATTGCTGCAGGTGGATCATCGTCTATTGATCCGAAGTTGCCGTGACCATCAAGTATTGGATGCTTACACGTAAAATCTTGAACTAGTCTGACTAGTGCGTCATATACAGCTTGATCTCCATGAGGGTGATATTTACCTAGTACGTCGCCAACCACACGAGCACATTTTTTGAATGGTCTATCAGGAGTTAGACCTAATTCATGCATTGCAAATAAAATGCGCCGTTGGACAGGCTTTAAGCCATCTCTTGCATCAGGCAAAGCTCTTCCAACGATTACGCTCATCGCGTATTCGAGGTAAGAGCGCTGCATCTCTTGATGCAGGGAAATTGAATTTAGGCGCTCTCCAGCCATCCAGATTTAGGAATAAGAGTGCCTCACTTTTTTCAGGTTACTGATCAATCTCTCTTACAACAATCTTTTTTTATTATCATCAATCTTTTATCCTTGAATTAGCAATTGCTTGAGAAACTGCTTTTTTTAGTTCAGGAGCTTTAAACAGTTCATTGGCGGCTTTTAGAAGTTCATCTCCCCATAGTTGATCTTTTTGATGACTTTTATGAACATAAATGGGACTTTTTAATAAAGCTTTTTTGGCAAAATCAATAGATTTTTTATCTTTGTTGTCTTTTTGATATTTTGCAGCAGCTAAAGCAAGCATTGGTTCTGCATCAGCATTAAGTTCAATGACTTTTTCCCATAATTTGATTGCTTTTTCTTTGGAATTAATTTCGTATAGCACTAATGCTTGATTATTAATAGATTGCCAAAAGGTAGGTTTAAGATCATTTGCTTTTTCAAATGCTAAAAGAGCTTTTTTGTATTCTTTTAGCCTCATTCTAGAATTTCCTAATTGAAAGTATCCATTTGGGTTTTTAGGATCTATAGATAAACCTATTTCTATTAGATGTATTGAATTATTTATTTTATTTATTTCAAAATCTATACTTGCTTCTTTAAAATAATAAACTGCTTCTCCTGGGTTCAATATTTGCGCTTGTTTTAAAGAATTTCTTGCTGAAATTAAGTCTTTGCTTCTCATTTGAGCTTCTGCTAATATTCCCCAGAGCTTCTCTTCTTTTGGGTTTAGTTTAACAGCCAAATTTGCTACTTGAATCGCTTTCTTGTTTTCACCGAAATATAATAACTGTGCTGCAATTTCGCCAAAACCTTTACTTTTATTTTTCATTTCTTTGATATTTGGCTCATATACAGCTGGAGTAAAAGCTAATACTGGCTTTCTAACATTAATAGATACTAGGCTTATTAAAATATAATAAGTTAATAATATTAAATTATTATTTCTTTTTGATCTCATGGTTTATTTAATTAGTTTTCTTCTTTTTCTTTTATAGCATTAGCATTTCTTCTCCACATCCAAGGCTTTACTCTTTTTAGAGTTGACCCAACAAGAATTTGCTTCCAATCTTCATCACTCCAATTAAAAATTTGTTGATTAGTTAAATTCATAATCCATTCTTTTGGTTGCATTTCAGGGTCTTTACTGCTTTCAATTTCTTTTGTATTCCAAGGACAAATATTTTGGCATATGTCACAACCTGCAATCCAATTACCCATTGAATCAACAATTTCTTTTGGCAAATTTAGATTTCTGTTTTCTATATTGTGATATGTAATGCATTTATTTGCATTGATTACAAATGGTTCTGTTATTGCGTTTGTAGGGCATGCATCAATGCATTTCTCGCATTTGCCACATAGAGGTTTAGCAGGTTCATCTGGTGTTAGAGGTTCAGTGCATAGTAAAAAACCTAAAACTATCCAAGAACCATTTTTTGAATTTATTACGTTGGAATGTTTCCCAATCCAACCTATCCCGGCTTCTTCCGCCCATGCTTTTTCAAGTAAAGAGGTTGAATCCACACAAACTTTCCAATTACAATCAGGCCTTTCTTTTTTAAGCCATTTCCCAATTCTTTTGAGTTTTCTCTCTATCACTTTGTGATAATCATTACCCCATGCAAATCTAGCAATTTGCATGGTTTCTGGATTTTGTTCTTTATCTACATAGTAATTAAGACCTACAGCAACTACACTACTAATACCTTCTAAAAGTGTTTCTATATTTTTTCTTCTAGGGGCATTCATCCAATTCATGTCTGCATAATTACCAGCTTCCAGCCATCTTTCTAAAGCTGCTGTTCTTAGTTTGATTCGAGAGCTACCAGGCACTCTTGCTATACCAACTGGTTCAAATCCTTCTTCTTTTGCTTTTTCTTTTAGAATTTTACTGAGTTGATATTGATTGAAATTATTGATCTTCACAATTTAAGTTTTGAAAAGACTAGTTTTATTTTGTTTTATAAAAGAAATTTTACTTGATTTAGGATTCTTTTTCTTATTAAAATCAATGGGTGGCTGCTTGTAAAACATTTAATAGTCAAATTTTAAATTGGTTAGTAAGATCCATCAACTTACATTTAAATTCATTATTTGTTTAAATAGTATATATAGAACAACGCATCAGACCCAATATTGGTGCAATCCTCTCAAAGACAAGACCTTCCTTTGGCTTCCAGGCTCCAGCAAGATCTTAAGAATGACCTTATAGCTGGTCTCTTGGTTGTCATCCCATTGGCCACCACTATTTGGCTTTCCACAATATTCAGTCGTTTTGTTTTGGCGTTTTTAACGTCCATTCCTAAACAGTTAAATCCTTTCATAACCCTTAACCCTCTTCTCCAGGATCTAATTAATTTAACTTTGGGTTTGACAGTTCCATTGTTGGGAATATTGCTAATTGGTTTGATGGCTAGAAATTTTGTTGGTCGATTCTTGTTGGAGTTTGGTGAAGGTACTTTATCTCGTATACCTTTAGCAGGTTCTATTTATAAAACGCTTAAGCAATTATTGGAAACGTTTTTAAAAGATAATTCAACAAGATTTAGGCGTGTTGTTTTAGTAGAGTATCCTCGAGAAGGTTTGTTTAGCGTAGGTTTTGTTACGGGAGTAGTAGGCCCTTCTCTACAACCTGAACTAGAGGCAACCCTGCTTAGTGTTTTTATCCCTACTGCACCTAATCCAACTACTGGCTGGTATACATTGGTTCCAGAAGATTCTGTAAAAGATTTAAATATATCAGTAGAGGATGCTTTTAGAACTATTATCTCCGCAGGAATTGTTAATCCAGATGAAAGAAGTAACTCTACTAATCCAACATTTTCCAGTTTATTTTCACAATTGAAATCTGCTTCGACTAATACTTCTTCTTCAAATACATAATTTCACCAGTAAAATATAAAATCATGCAATCTAGATCTGTTTCAAGAGAACTTGCTTTATTACTGTTAGGACAAATGGAAGAAAATCAAATTAAAGTCAATAAAAATTTTTCTATTGAACAAGTTTTAAATAAAGCATTAGACACTTTAACAAATCATTGGAAAGAAGAGTTGGCGGACTGCGCTAACCTATTAGAAATTGCTTATGAAGAATTAAATGATAGTGAATTAAAAGAGTTTGATAAATCTTCAAATCAGATAGTTCGAAAACACTTGACTAATAGTTTAAAAAAAGGAGAACTTATATTAAACAGTCTTGAGGAAACAATTGATCTAACACGATTAATATCATTAAGTGATCACGAGGAAATTAGGTTTGGAGCAATTAATAGAGTAAATCTTATTTTAAATAAGTTTTCTCATATTGATCAAAACATTGATAATGTTATGGAAGGTTGGCGCTTAAAGAGACTTCCTAGAATTGATCGAGATATTTTAAGGATTGCTTTTGTTGACTTAAATAATTTAAATATTCCTGTTGCTGTAGCTTGTAATGAAGCTGTTAATTTAGCTAATCGTTATAGTGATGAACAAGGTAGAAAAATGATTAATGGCATTTTAAGGAAATTACAAGATAATATGTCTTTAAATCTAAAATAATGACTTACGATGAATTTAAGCGTAAAAACTTAGACTCTTCTAAAAATATATTGGATGAAGAATCTGAAAACTCATTAGATTGGGCAAAAGATGCATATGAAAGGTTAAAAGAACAACAACAAAAACGAAAGGAAGAAATAGCAGAAAATCAGAAAAAAATAAAAGATAAATCAGTAGAAACTAAAATTTCTATTCAAAAAGAAGAAATTGAACTGTCTGGCAACAATGAGGTTTTATCGAAGCCTTCAAATATTGGAGTTGAAGAAGTAGATCCCTCAGTTAATGAAGAGCCGACTCTTGGTGATTTTGATAATGACTTTACTTGGTCAGCAGATATTTTAGCTGCCCAAGGGAAAAAATCTGCTGACATCTCATTAGAAGAAATTGATTGGCTCGGTAGATTAAAAGATGGGTTAGAAAAGACTCGAAAAGAGTTTGTAACTGATTTACTTGATAAATTTGGAGACGATCCTTTAACGCCTGAAGTAGTTGATGACTTGGAAATGTTACTTTTAAAAGCAGATGCAGGTATAGATGCGACGGATAAAATCTTAGCGGCTTTGCGTACCCGTCTAAACGAGGAAGTTTTGGGAGCAGAAGAAGGATTAAATTTCTTAAAAGAGAAATTGCGAGAAATATTAGATGAGCCAATAAAATCTTCTGAAAAGGAATTATTAGTTCCCGAGAAGAATACATTAAATATATGGTTATTTGTTGGTGTTAATGGAGTTGGAAAAACAACTACATTAGGAAAGTTAGCTAACCTTGCAGTTAGAAGTGGATATTCAGCTTTAATAGCAGCAGCAGATACATTTAGAGCAGCAGCAGTACAGCAATTGAGAGTTTGGGCAAAAAAAAGCTCTGTACCTTTAATTGCTAATGAAACAGCCAATGCTGACCCTGCGGCTGTTGTTTTTGATGCTATAGGAGCAGCTAGCTCAAAGAATGTCGATTTATTATTAGTAGATACAGCAGGAAGATTACAAACAAAAAATAATCTTATGGATGAGTTAGAAAAGATTAGAAAAATAATTGACAGATTATCTCCAAATGCTGAGGTTGAATCTCTTTTGGTTTTAGATGCAAGTCAAGGGCAAAATGGTCTTAGACAAGCCATGGCATTTGCTAAATCAGCTCAATTAACAGGTGTAGTTATCACGAAACTTGATGGTTCATCCAGAGGAGGAGTTGCATTAGCAATTGCATCAGAAGCAAAATTACCTATTCGATTTATTGGTGCAGGTGAAGGTATTAGAGATTTAAGGCCTTTTAATAGTTTTGAATTTGTTGAAGCTCTATTGGCAAAACGTTGATTTTCTAAAGACTCTTTTGCCAAATTTTGCTACCTTTTGAATTCTTAGGTTGTTTGTAATTGCCAAATAAACGACTTCCACTAAATATAAAAAACTCTTCATTGAGCAATGCCCAATTATTTTCTCCTTCCTCATCATTTAGAGAATTATTAGATAGTTTATCTAGAGAACAAAAACGAAATCAAGAATTGTTATCTTCATTGGGATTTGCTCTAAGAAGTTTTACCAATTTGAGCAGGTTTTTGGAATTTGTCCCAGTTGTTATAACTCAACTAATTGGAGTTGAAGGATGTTGCTTAATTCCATTTCATGAAGATGGACGAGTTTGGAGAGAACAAATTCATTTATCTTCAAATGATGATTCTCAGGAACTAGTTAGACAATTATCTGTATTTGATCCTGGAAAGAAGGAAGGGTTTGCATTTGACGAGAATCAATTAGCTTTATTAGATAGTTTTTTTCAAAGTCATTTTTCAGATTCAGGAGTTTTCACTACTTCATTAATAGCTAGAGGCAGAGTTAGAGGAAGAATATATATTTTTAATACTCAAAAAAACTGTTTCTGGAGTGATATTCATCGACAGCATGTTCAATTAGTTGCTGATTTAACAGGAGTTGCAATTGAAAATGATTTGGTTATTCAAGAGATTAGAAGACATGAAAGTTTAGATAGGCAATTAAGCATTGGAGCGGAAATACAGGCGCAATTACTTCCTGACAGATGTCCAATGATTGAGGGTATTGAATTAGCTGCTCTTTGTCGGCCTGCATTTCAGGTAGGAGGCGACTACTACGATTTTATGCCGACCAGGCCTGAATTATTAGGTAGAAGAAGAGAAAGAGGCCAATGGTCTTTTGTTATTGGAGATGTAATGGGCAAAGGAATTCCAGCTGGTTTATTGATGACAATGCTTAGAGGAATGTTGAGAGCTGAGGTAATTAGTGGATTACCACCGAATCAGATCCTTCATGACTTAAATCAGTTAGCACTTGATGATTTGGCTCAATCTCATCGCTTTGTTACTCTTTTTTATTCTGATTATGATCCGAGGTCTAGGAAATTAAGATTTGCCAACGCTGCTCATAACCCTCCATTACTTTGGAGAGCTGCAACAAAAGCAATATCTAGATTGGATTCACCTGGCTTATTAATTGGACTTCAACCTGACGCAGAATATGTTTGCGGTGAAACTATTCTTGAACCAGGGGATATTCTTTTGTATTACACAGATGGAGTAACTGAGGCACAAGGTCTTACAGGCGAACGTTTTGATGAAGTTCGTTTAATTCATCTCTTGAGTGAATATGCAGTTCAAGGTTTAAGTGCAAAACCAATTTTAGATAAGCTTTTTAAACGTTTAGATAGTTTTGTAGGAATAGGGCAGCACCTACAAGATGATGCCTCTATGGTTGTCTTAAAAGTTAATGAAGATATAACTCTTCCTAACATAAGAAAAATTCACCACTGACAACTTTTTAGCAAGTTGCTTTAGTAGATAAGTATCTGAGGGATTTAAATTTGACTAAAGCATGGAGTGATAGGTTTGAGAAGGGTCTGAATCCCTTTATAAAAGTATTTAATGCGTCTATTAATTTTGATATTGAACTTTTAAATGAAGATATAGAAGGTTCAATAGCACATGCAAAAATGCTGGCTGAGACAAAAGTAATTACGAGTAAAGAGGCAAAACTGATTGAAGAAGGACTTAAGGAAATTCTCATTGAATATCATAGAGGTAGTTTTAAAGCAGGAGTAGATGATGAGGATGTTCATTTTGCAGTTGAACATAGATTGATTAATAAAATTGGAGATATTGGAAAAAAATTGCATACAGGAAGAAGTCGAAATGATCAAGTTGCGACAGATTTAAGATTATGGCTAAGGAAAAAAATAGATAGATTAGATGATCAAGTTAAAAAATTTCAGTTAATTTTATTAAATCAAGCAGAAGAAAATTTAAATACAATAATACCTGGATATACTCATTTACAAAGAGCTCAACCTGTATCGTTAGCTCATCATTTAGTAGCTTATATTGAGATGCTTGAAAGAGATAGAGAACGTTTATTAGATGTAAGAGGAAGAGTGAATACTTGTCCTTTAGGTGCAGCAGCATTGGCAGGAACAAAGGTACCGATAGATAGGTACTTAACAGCTAAGACTTTAGGCTTTGAGAATATTTGCAATAATAGTATAGATGCAGTAAGTGATAGAGACTTTGTTGTTGAATTTGTTTCTTCAGCATCATTAATTATGGCTCATTTAAGCAGGTTATCGGAAGAATTAATTTTATGGTCTTCAGAAGAATTTTCATTTGTAAAACTTACAGATCGATGTGCAACAGGCAGTAGCCTTATGCCTCAAAAAAAGAATCCAGATGTTCCTGAACTAATAAGAGGTAAGTCTGGAAGAGTTTTTGGACATTTACAAGCATTATTAACGATGATAAAAGGATTGCCTTTGGCTTACAATAAGGATTTTCAAGAGGACAAAGAAGCTCTTTTCGATACAGTTTTAACAGTTGATAATTGTTTAAATGCAATGACAATATTATTTGAAGAAGGAATAGAATTTTCTAGAGATTCATTGTCTGCAGCTGTTATTTCGGATTTTTCTAATGCGACTGATGTTGCAGACTATTTAGTCATAAAAGGAGTACCATTTAGGGAGGCCTATCAGTTGGTTGGAGCACTTGTTAAGTATTGTTTAGAGCAAAATATTTTATTGAAAGACTTAACTCTTGAAAAATGGCAAGAATTTCATCCATCAGTTTCTCAAGATATCTATACAAAACTTTTGCCCGAGAATGTTGTTGCTTCTAGGACTAGTCAAGGTGGAACAGGCTTTCGTCTTGTTAAGGAACAGTTGGTTGTATGGCGGTCCAAGCTTGCTAAATAATTCTTTTACTCTTTTTGTAGGTTCAAAGTATTAGAATAATTTGTGAGATGATTCTTCTTTTGAATCATTAAATTTGGCTTTTTAAAAGCCTCTCAGGCACATTTATTTTTTGGTCCACGATTCAAGTGAGTATTTTTGTTGGTAACTTGCCTTTCCGCGCTGAGCAGGAAGATGTAGTTGAGTTGTTTACTCCTTTTGGGGAAGTAACTAACTGTTCTCTACCTTTAGAACGAGACACAGGGCGTAAAAGAGGCTTTGCTTTTGTTGAGATGGCAGATGAGTCAGTCGAAGCATCTGCCATTGAGGCTCTACAAGGAGCAGAATTGATGGGTCGACCATTACGTATTAATAAAGCTGAACCTCGTGGAAGCGGCGGCCCTAGAAGAGGCGGCGGCGGCTATGGCGGCGGCGGTGGCGGCTATGGCGGTGGCGGTGGCTATGGCGGCGGCGGCGGCTATAACAACAGCGGCGGCGGTTATGGCGGCGGCGGTGGCTATAACAACAGCGGCGGCGGCGGCTATGGCGGTGGCGGCGGCTATAACAACAGCGGCGGCGGTTATGGCGGCGGCGGCGGCTATAACAACAACAGCGGCGGCGGCTATGGCGGTGGCTATAACAACAGCGGCGGCGGCTATGGCGGCGGCGGCTATAACAACAACAGCGGCGGCGGCTATGGCGGTGGCGGTTACGGCGGTCCTTCTGCTTCAGCAGATGGCTCCGCTGAAAGAGATTCTGGAGCTAAAGGCTGGGAGGATAGAAGTTATGGAGCATCATCGTCTGTTGAATCTGACGATCAAGAGGGTCGCAGCAGAAGAAGAAGAGGAGCTCCGGCTGACGACACAACCTCTGATTATGGTGGTGCAGAAGGTTAAATATATTTAATGAGTTCTTTTTTAAGTTTAAAATTTGAGTAGATCAATAGCTTTTAGATAAATATCAATTCCTGCATCCTTCCTTTGTGATTCTTGAGTAATTTTGTGTCTCCAGCTTTTAGCTCCAGGAACGTTTTGTACAAGATTAACTGTATGTTTCGTGATGTCCCATAATCTTCCTCCCATATAAAGATGTCTTTCTACATATGGAATCATCCCTTTTAAAACTTTATAGGCATTGATTTCCTTAGGTTTTTCTTTATAAATTATTGCATCTACTTCTTTCCACAAGAGTGGATTTTTATAGGCAGCTCTTCCTACCATTACTCCATCAAATTGTTTAAGAGCGGCTAAACAATCATTTAGTGTGTTTAACCCCCCGTTTAGTTCTATTAATAGGTTTGGCCTATCTTCTTTAAGCTTAGAAACCACTTCATATTCAAGAGGTGGGACTGTTCTATTTTCTTTTGGATTTAACCCTTTAAGCCATGCTTTTCTTGCATGGATAGAAAATCTTTGAGCTCCAGCTTCTGATACTTTATCTACAAAATTTATTAGAAATAATTCACCTTCTTCATTATCAATTCCAATTCTATGCTTAACAGTAACTGGTAAGTCAGATGCTTGAGTCATTGCTTTTACACATTCGGCTACTTTTTCTGGCTGAGCCATAAGACATGCTCCAAAATTACCCGATTGGACTTTTTGACTAGGACATCCGATATTTAGATTGATTTCGTCGTAACCCCATATTTGAGCAAGCTCAGCTGCTTCGGATAAAAGCTTAGGATTATCCCCTCCTACTTGAAGTGATATTGGATGTTCTATTGATTCAAAATCTAAAAATTTTTTTTTGTTATCGTTGTGATGTAAAGCTTGTGCAACAACCATTTCTGTATATAACAAAGCTCGTTTACTTATTTGTCGCATTAGAACTCTGAAGTGCTTGTCTGTGCAATCAAGCATTGGAGCAACGCTAAATTTGTAAGCCTCTGTTATTAAAGATGAATTTTGACTAAACATTTTTTATTACTCCTTTAGCCGATTGAAGTTTTATTTAGATAGAATTTCATACTCTCTTATTCTGCGATGCAAAACAGGTTTTTCTTTTTTAGTCGTAGAGAAGCAATCATTATTTTCTGTACTAGTTTCATGGGATTTTTCTTTCAAGCAAAATCAGCTTCTGCTTCTTTTAAATCTATAGAAAATAATTGGGAATTGAGTAACGAAGACTGGAAAAAAAGACTTTCTCCAGAAGCTTATTCCGTTCTTAGAAAAGAAGGAACTGAAAGACCATTTACAAGTTTGCTTAATGAAGAAAAGCGAGAAGGAACTTTTCATTGTGCTGCCTGTGATTTGGCCTTGTTTTCATCTCAGACAAAATTTGACAGTGGCACAGGATGGCCAAGCTTTTGGGATCATTTACCTAATGCAATAGAGACAAAATTAGATTTTAAATTAATCGTTCCTCGTACTGAATATCATTGCAGCCGCTGTGGAGGTCATCAAGGTCACGTATTTGAGGATGGTCCTAAGCCAACAGGTAAGCGTTATTGCAATAATGGAGTAGCTCTTAACTTTAAATTAAATAATTAATTTATAGGTGTGGGCTTCCGCAGCTTGTGCATAGATCATTAAACATTCAACATAGATAATAATCTTGTTAATTTGATGAGCTCAGACGTGAATAACCATCAAGAAGACAGTCAAAACAATCATTCGGACGTGGAGCAAAATACCAATTCAAATACTGATTTGCCAAAAGATGCTCATAACTCTGAAGAATCAAGCACTTCTGTTTCTCCAGATGGGCCTAAAACTGAAGATCTAGAAAATTTGCAAAATTCTAAAAGTCAATTTAGTCAAATTGCAGATACTGAAGCGCGTTTAGAGCAATTAGAAAAAGAACATGAGACATTAAAAAAAGAACATGAGACATTAAAAAGTCAATATATAAGAATTGCAGCTGATTTTGACAATTTTAGAAAAAGACAAACTCGTGATAACGATGATCTTCGCATCCAATTAACTTGTAATACTTTAAGTGAGGTGTTGCCTGTGATTGATAATTTTGAGAGAGCTAGACAGCAATTAACTCCTGAAGGAGAAGAAGCACAAACTCTTCATAGAAGTTATCAAGGCTTGTATAAACAACTTGTTGAAGTATTGAAAAAATTAGGAGTTGCTCCAATGAAAGTTGTAGGCCAGCAATTTGATCCAAATCTTCATGAAGCTGTTCTTCGTGAGCCAAGTGAGGAACATTCTGAGGATATTATTACTGAGGAGTTGCAAAGGGGATATCACTTAGAAGGGCGTGTTATTAGACATGCACTGGTAAAAGTATCTATGGGCCCTGGCCCATCTTCTGATGTGTCATCTAAGTCAGAAGAAAGTTCTAATCTTGTTGATAATGGTGATGACACAGGAGAATCTGGAAATCTACCAGATTAATTAAATGCAAGCTTTTCTTCAAGACATGTTAAAGATCTAATGGCTGATTTTTACGACTTATTAGGCGTTGGGAAAAATGCCGATCAAGACACTTTAAAAAGTGCTTATCGAAAAATGGCACGTCAATTTCACCCTGACATTAATAAGGAACCTGGTGCTGAAGATCGTTTTAAAGAAATTGGCAGGGCTTATGAAGTCTTAAGTGATCCTCAAAAGCGAGCTCAGTATGACCAATTTGGTGAAGCAGGCCTTGGTGGCGGGGGTATGCCTGATATGGGAGACATGGGTGGTTTTGGTGATTTGTTTGAAACATTTTTTAGTGGTTTTGGAGGAGTAGGACCTACCTCAGGACGCTCTCAGAGAAGAGGTCCGCAACAAGGAGACGATTTACGTTATGACTTAACAGTTGAATTTAATCAAGCAGTTTTTGGCCAAGAAAAAGAAATTAAAATTCCTCATTTAGAAGCTTGTGATTCTTGTCAAGGCAGTGGATCAAGACCAGGGAGTGGACCATCAAATTGCAATACCTGTGGAGGAGCTGGTCAAGTTCGCAGAGCAACAAGAACGCCATTTGGAAGTTTTACACAAGTAGCAGAGTGTCCGACTTGTAATGGTTCTGGTCAAATAATTTCAGACCCCTGTTCTTCGTGTAGTGGAAAAGGTGTTAAACAAATAAGGAAAAAACTTCGTATTAATATTCCTGCAGGTGTAGATACTGGAACTCGTTTAAGAGTAACTGGCGAAGGTAATGCTGGATTAAGAGGAGGACCCTCTGGTGATTTATATGTCTTTATTAAAGTTAAGAGCCATCCAAAATTAAAAAGAGATGGACTGACAATTTTTTCTGAAATTAAGATAAGTTATCTACAAGCTATTTTAGGCGACACTATTGAGGTAGAAACAGTTGATGGTCCTATTAAACTCAATATTCCTCTTGGTACCCAACCAAACTCTGTGCTTACTTTGGAAAATAAAGGTATTCCTAAATTAGGAAATCCGGTAGCAAGAGGTAACCAATCTATTACTGTAAATGTTCAATTACCAAGCCGTTTCTCTGAGGAAGAAAAGATTTTGCTCGAACAATTAGCAAGTCATCATTCAGCTAGAGGTCCTCAACATCATCATCATAAAAGTGGTTTGTTCGCTAGATTATTTGGAAATAATTAAATGATAGAAGAAAATAATTCTTTAATTGAACATCTTGATTTACGTGGTACTCCATGTCCGTTGAATTTTGTACGTTGTAATTTGACTTTAGAAAAATTAAACAATCAAGAATTTTTGCAAGTAGATATTGATAGAGGAGAGCCAGAAGAAACAATTATTTCTGGTCTTTCTAAATCTGGACATAATGTCAAAATTATTTATGAAACCAAAGAGTTTTTAACGTTATTAATTAATCGTCTTGATAGTTGATTTAAAAAAAGCCGAAGGGCTTGTTATTTCATTAAAAGCTAATTATTTAATTGTAGAGATTGAGCCAATTAAATTAGATACTTCTTTGCTAAATTACAGTGAGAATAATGTTAATCCAATTCGCATTTTATGTACTCAAAGAAGTAAAATGAAATATGAAGGTTATGAAGTTAATGTAGGGGATAGAGTGTTTGTAGAAAGTATAGATTTGGAACAAAAGAGAGGTGTTATTTATGGTGTAAAAGAAAGAATTAGCTTTCTTAAGAGGCCTCCAGTTGCAAATGTTTCTGATATTTTTGTATTTATTTCAGTTTCAGAACCATCTTTAAATCTTGATCAAGCAAGTAGGTTTTTAATTACAGCAGAAAGAACAGGTCTAAATGTATCTTTAGTCTTATCTAAATCTGATTTGATTTCATCTGATGAATTACTTTCATATAAAAAAATGATTGAACAGTGGGGCTATAAACCTATTTTATTTTCTACAATCACTGGAATGGGCACAGTAGATTTATTAAATAAATTAAAATTATCTAAATTGTCAGTTTTGTGTGGTCCTTCAGGTGTCGGTAAAAGTAGTTTGATTAAGTTGTTACTTCCGGATAAATCGATTTCCATATCGTCTGTATCAAAGAAGTTGCAAAGAGGTAGGCATACAACTAGAAATGTTGAATTGTTTTCATTAGTCAAAGGCTGTTATGTTGCGGATACGCCAGGTTTTAATAGACCAGAATTAGGAATAGAGGCAAGAAAATTAGCTAATTTATTCCCTGAGTTTAGAATTCAAACTAATGGAAAAGATTGTAAATTTAGGGATTGTTTGCATCGTGATGAGCCTGGATGCAAAATGAATAAGAACTGGCCCAGGTATTCTTATTATTTAAAATGCTTAGATGAAATAATTATTCCTGATCTTCACTATTAAGACCAGGTAAATTAAGTTTTAATCCACCAGTAAGTTCTTCCATTCTTTCTTTCATTGTTGTTGTAGATATTTCATGTGCTGATTTCAGAGCATCTAAAAATGAGCTCTCAGTAACTTCTTTGCCTTCGGCTAGAACAGTTGGATCTATCCTCACTTTTAATGGGAGTTGGTTTCCTGAAAGCCAAACACTAGTTCTGCCATCAGCACTTTTCCCTTCTACCTCCATTACTTCAAGTTCTTCTTGAAGTTTTTGAGCATTTTGTTGGATTTGTTGAGCTTTCCGAAATGCGTCGGTTAGTTGTCCAAAATTTGGTAATCCGAATCCAGCCATTTTTTTAATTTGCTAATTTTTACATTACTCGTTTCTTTTGAAACCAAGTTGCTTTACTTCCGGATGCAGTAAAAAACCATGTTTTTCTTTAACTTTTATTTGTATCATCGAGATTAATTTTTGAATGTCTTCAGCAGAAGCGTTCAAGGTATTGACTATAAAGTTTGCATGTAATTTGGAGATCTCAGCTCCCCCTGATTTGGTACCTTTCAATCCAAGCTGTTCTATTAAAAAACCCGCTTTATGAGGCTCTGGGTTCCTAAATACACTTCCACAGCTTGGCAAATGGTATGGCTGTGTATTTTTTCGATGATTTAAAATCTCATCTGTTTTTTTATTAATTTCTTTGGGATTATGGCCAGGTTCTAGTTGAAAAAGGGCAGACAAGACAATTAATTCTTCTTTTTGTAGTCGGCTATTTCTGTAAGAAAATAACAGGTCTTTTTTAGCAAGTTTTTGTAATGTGCCTCCTATCAATGGCATTACCTCTGCAGAAATAATTTTTTCTGCAATGCAGGACCCTTGAGCACCAGCATTCATTACAACTGCACCTCCAACTGTTCCAGGGATTCCAATTGCCCATTCCAATCCATGAAGTCCTGCATTGGCAGCTCTTCTCGCAAGGCTTGGTAAAGATTCTCCGCTAAGTGCCATGACTTTTCCTGTTTTGTGATTTATATCTCCACCATGCATTTTTCTCGTACATATTGTTAAGCCATCTAGGCCCCGATCACTTATTAATAGGTTTGAACCTGCTCCAATAACTCTGCTAGGAATTTTTTTGTTTTTTGCCCAAGAGATTAGTTTATGCAGTTCATTAATATTTCTTGGTTCACTTAGCCATTCAGCAGGACCTCCTATTTTCAAGCTTGTAAAACTTGATAAATTAATTTGATTATGAATCTTTAGATCTATGCTCTCAATCAAGATATTCAATTATTTAATGGATCATAGTTTAAATTGTTTAATTCTGTCCAAACCTTATTAATATTTCCAGCCCCCATATTTATTACTAAATCACCTTCTAAAGTTTTTTGCTTTATTAAATTAATTATTTCTTCAAAATCAGTTGCAACTAATACTGACATAGATGGATTGATCATTCTTATTGAATTAGCTAAGAGCTGGCTACTTGCTCCTTCAATCTCTATTTCTCCTGCATCATATATTGGAGCTAGTATAATACAATCGCTATTTAAAAGTGATTTCGCAAAATCTTTTAAAAATACTTTTGTTCTGCTAAAGCGGTGTGGTTGAAAAACAGATATAATTTTACAGTTTTGAGTATCATTATTTTTAATTTCATTATCAGCTAATAAGCGTGCTAAAGATAAAGCTGCTTCTATTTCTTTGGGATGATGTGCATAGTCATCATAAATCTTTCTTCCTTTCCATATTCCTCTAAATTCAAATCTTCTACCAGGAGATTGAATGTTTATAACATTTGATTCCAACCTCTTAAAAGGAATACCAGCAATTCTGCATGCAGCAATTCCACCAATTACATTACTTAAATTATGTAATCCTGCTATAGGAATATTTAATTCGCCTAGATACTCTTCGTTTTCATAATATTTAGCTATTGTTCTATCACTTTTTTGCTCTATGGGTATTCCAGAAAAATCAACTCCTTTAATCGTTTTTGTTGACCACCACTTTTTTGCATTAAAGTTCTCTCTAATTTTTGGGCAATCATAATTTGCAAGTAATGTTTTAGAATTTTCTCCAAAATGTTGCATCGTTTCTATTAATGATTCAATACTTGCATAATAATTAGTATGATCAAGATCAAGATTAGTTAAAAGACCTATTTCGGGTTTAAATTTAATAATTGAACCATCTGATTCGTCTGCTTCAGCGATTAGAAATTTCCCTAATCCTGAATGCGCATTATTATTATAATAGGGATTTATTCCACCAATTATAGAAGTTGGATCTTCTTTGCAAAGAGCTAATAAAGTTGAAATTACAGTGCTTGTAGTTGTCTTCCCATGGCTTCCTCCAATAAGAATAGAAGGTTGATTTTTTACTAAATCATTTAAAATATCTGATCTATGCAAGATATTTAACTTGGCTTTCTTTGCTTCTTGAAGTTCAGGATTGTTCTCAGGAATTGCTGTGCTAGTAACAACCACTGGAGATAGATTGTTTCCAGAGCAAATTTTTGTAATATTTTCTTTCTCTTGATTCTTGAAAATAGTGATATTTTCTGCGATCAAGCTTTCAACCTGAGAATTGATTTGTTTGTCAGAACCTGAGACTGAAAATCCACGTTTAGCAAGAACCAACGCAATTGCTGACATACCAATACCACCAATACCTATGAAGTGGATATGAGATTTTTTGGAAAAAATGCTTCTCACACTTTTTGGACTGACGATTGAAAGATACCTCTCTCTTCATCTAGAGGCTCATTCTTCTAGATTTTTGGGTCTGAATTGTGTTTTTTCTTCCAATAACAATTCAATGTTGCGTATTTATTGGCAAAAAACGAACTTCTGTCTGTATGATCGGCGGCCTACCTAACGTTTCGCGGTTAAGCCGCTTTTAGTATGACCTTGCGTGTTGCGATAAATGGATTTGGCCGAATCGGTCGTAATTTCATGCGTTGTTGGTTAAGCAGAGGCTCCAACACAAATCTTGAAGTAGTTGGTATTAACGTCACCTCAGACCCTAAGACCAATGCTCATTTATTGAAGTATGATTCAATTCTTGGGCAAATCAAAGACGCTGAGATTGATTACACAGACGATACATTTGTAATTAATGGTAAAACAATTAAATGTTTTTCCGATAGAAATCCTCTTAATTTGCCATGGAAAGAATGGGGAATTGATTTAGTAATTGAGTCAACCGGAGTTTTTAATACTGACGTTGGAGCTAGTAAGCATCTTGAAGTTGGTGCTAAGAAAGTGATTCTCACTGCTCCTGGGAAAGGAGATGGAGTTGGAACTTATGTTGTTGGAGTTAATGCTGATCAATATCGCCATGACGATTTTAAAATTCTTAGTAATGCAAGCTGTACAACAAATTGCCTTGCTCCCATAGTTAAAGTATTAGATCAATCTTTTGGCATCAATAAAGGTTTGATGACCACAATTCATAGCTATACGGGTGATCAGAGGATTCTTGATAACAGTCATCGTGATCTTCGCAGAGCTCGTGCTGCTGCGATGAATATAGTTCCAACTTCTACAGGAGCCGCAAAAGCAGTTGCTTTAGTTTATCCACAAATGAAAGGTAAGTTGACAGGAATTGCCATGAGAATTCCTACTCCAAATGTTTCTGCAGTTGATCTTGTTTTTGAATCATCTAGAGCTACTACTGCTCAAGAAGTAAATTCTGTATTAAAAAATGCATCTGAAGGTTCCATGAAAGGAATCATTAAATACGGTGATTTACCTTTAGTTTCAAGTGATTATGCAGGTACGAATGAATCCACAATTGTTGATACAGATTTAACGATGGCAATCGGAGATAACCTAATAAAGGTTGTCGCTTGGTACGATAATGAGTGGGGCTATAGTCAAAGAGTAGTAGATCTTGCTGAAATAGTTGCTAAGAATTGGAAGTGAAACAGTTATATTTAATAGTGCTTAAAGCCTTGACATGAAAGCTTAATGGCTTTTCCGTTTTCCCAATAAACTTGAGGATTACCTTTTCTGATTTTGCCTATTTTTTTAGCGGAAGGCATTGTCTTTAACCATGCATTTGCCCATTCTTCTGGAAGACTTACTACCAACTGGTAATCTTCGCCTCCGGCAAGACACCAATTGTCCCATTGATCACCTTTAGGCCATTCAAAAGGTCTGGGAAGCGATAATGGATCAATTATTGCTTGGCATCTGCTGCTTGTGCATATACCTTTGATAGCCTCTATTAATCCATCGCTACTATCTGTTCCAGCTGCTCTCCAAGGCAAATGTATTGGTTTGCATTCTTCAAGCTTTTTAAGGGCTTTGATGGGCGGATTAGGCCTTTGATGTGCATTAATTGCTTGCATCTTTAAAGAGCTTTGAACTTTTCCTAGTTTTTTGTCATCTTTTGAGGTAAGTAATTCAAGACCAAGCTTGCTAAGACCATGTGGGCCACTGGTTAGAAGATAATCTCCAGGCAAAGCAAATGATCTATGAAGCCTAAGAATGCCTAATGTTCCTATTGCCGTAATTGAAATTATTTTTTGTTCACCTTTTGAGCAATCACCTCCAATTATTTTCCCGCCAAATTTCTGTAACGCTACTGTCATTCCTTTATAAACACCTTCAACCCATTTCCATTGAGTTGAAGGTGGTGCAACTAGACCTACTGTTATGTAAAGGAATTGATGTGCTCCGCTTGCGGCAAGGTCTGAAAGATTTGTAGTTATTGCTTTCCAACCTATATCTTCTGGAGATGATGTTTGCGAACTGAAATGAACATCTTCTACGAGTAAATCAGTATTAATAAGTAGTTTTTTATTTGATTCTTTAATTAATGCTGTGTCGTCATCTATTTGACCATTATCCATAAATTCTTTTAGTCGATTAAGAACTTCTATTTCCCCAAGCTCTGCAATAGTTTCAATCAATCTTTTACTCCTTATGCTTGTTTTTTAAAGCGTTCTGATCCATTTAAAACTTTTATGGAATTAATTCGATCCTTAATTTCTAGTTTGCTAAGTATTTCTTCTCCTTCTACAACATAACCAAATGCTGAATATCTTCCATCAATCAGATTTCTTCCAGCAGGATTGAGTTCTGCTTCATATAGAAAAAAGAAAAATTGAGATGAACCATCATTTAGATTTTTGTCCGAATGAGCCCAACCTAGAGTTCCTAATGTTGCAAATGGAAGAACAGGGTTTTCGGTATAAAGCCCAAGTTCTTCAAAAGAATTTTCATAAATAGTCTCTTTTTGTCCAGGAATTCTTATTTCTAGAGGAACAAGCCTATCTTTATTTGTTTCTGGATCTAAGTAACCTATTGCATCACCCTCAGGATCGCCTGTTTGCAAAACAAAAAACTCTTCTGCTCTATTGATTGGTAATTTGTCGTAAAAACCTTTTTGAACTAAGTCTATGAATGATCCTGCAGTCAAAGGCGCATTATATCCATCGATTATTGCAGTCATGTTTCCTTTGGTTGTATTAATTTCAACGCTTGCTCTTCCAAGAAGCCTTGGAAGATTGTCATATTTCGCCGGAATTTCATATGGGAATTCATCTTTTACGATTAGTGATTCCAATTCACCAATCTCCTGAAGACTTTGTTTGCGACTTTCAATAAAACTTGATTTATCTTTTTCACTAGCTTCTTCTGCTAAATCATCTAGGTGATTTTTGAGCGAGGAGAGAATTGCTTCGCCTTTGTTCTTTTTGGATTCAGGAAGGGATTGCAGGATTTGATTTTTTTTATTATTTATTACAAATTTGCTTCTTGAGGTTGCTTTACTAATTGTGGGCCAACGACTTCCTCTTAGTGCATCACTGGTTTCTTCAAGTTGATTTTGAACTTCTCTGAGATCTTTTTGTTCTATTGGTAATGAATTTCTTAGAATTGCGTAGGGATCTTTTACACGATTTCCTGGAGGTAAGCTTGCTATTGCTTGCTTATTAAAGAAAAACCCTCCTGGAATAAGAGCTATAGCCAACAAAAACAAAAAAAATTGTTTTGCCATATCAAAGTGAACTTTTGCATGACTTTGGCACAGTCTTATGATTCATAGGTAAGTTTTGCGGAAATGATTTCAAGTAACGACTTCCGCACTGGCACCACTATTGAATTAGATGGTGCTGTTTGGCGAGTAGTTGAATTTCTACATGTTAAGCCTGGAAAAGGCTCTGCCTTTGTTCGTACAAAATTAAAGTCAGTACAAGGGGGGAATGTTGTAGAAAAAACTTTTAGAGCTGGAGAGATGATTCCTCAAGCAATTCTTGAGAAATCAACTTTGCAACATACTTATATGGAGACAGGTGATTATGTTTTTATGGATATGTCAAGTTATGAGGAGACGAGACTGACTGCTGAACAAATCGGTGACAGTCGGAAATACCTTAAAGAAGGTATGGAAGTTAATGTAGTCACCTGGAATGACAAGCCTTTAGAGGTTGAACTTCCGAACTCTGTTGTTCTAGAAATCAAAGAAACTGATCCAGGAGTCAAGGGTGATACTGCTACAGGAGGCACAAAACCTGCAATACTTGAGACAGGAGCTCAAGTTATGGTGCCTTTATTTATTTCAATTGGTGAGAAGATAAGAGTTGATACTCGTAATGACAGTTATTTAGGTCGTGAGAACCAATGACTATGCAACTTGATCATGATGAATTGCATCGCTTATTAGCCACTTTGGCTGATAGTGATATCAATGAATTTCGATTAGAAGGAGAAGATTTTTGCTTGGAAATCAAGCGAAATCTCACAACTTCTTCTTTCAATACAGTTGAATCAACAATTGCAACCTCCCCACAACAACAGGTTGCTCCTCCATTAACTCAAGAGACTCAACCAGGGAGTACCTTAAGCCCGTCTATTGACCCTCCCCCTTCTCCTGGTTCCAGAACAGACCTCTTAGAAGTTACTGCACCAATGGTTGGAACTTTTTATAGGGCACCATCTCCAGATGATCCTCCTTTTGTTGAAGTTGGAACTCGTGTTGCGGTCGGTCAGACAGTTTGCATTCTTGAAGCTATGAAATTGATGAATGAATTGGAATCTGAGGTGGGTGGAGAAATTATAGAAATCATGGTTGAAAATGGCACACCAGTTGAATTTGGCCAAGTTTTGATGAGAGTCAAGCCTGTTTAGGATTAGGTTTATTTGATAATTCCCATGCTGTTTTAATTGCTTCTAACATGCTATTAGGATTTGCAACTCCTTTTCCAGCTATATCAAAAGCTGTTCCATGATCAGGAGATGTTCTAATAAATGGCAATCCTAAAGTCGTGTTAACGGCATAGTCAAAAGCAATTAATTTGACTGCTATTAACCCTTGGTCATGATAAAGCGCTAATAATCCATCTGGTGCCAATGAATTAGTATTTTCTTCCCATGACTTGGCAGCAGAAAGCCAACATGTGTCAGGTGGGAGTGGGCCATCCAGGACTATTTCAGGGTGATTGTCTCGCCATTTATTAATTGCGAATGATAGCCAATTCTTTTCTTCGTTGCCAATGTGACCTTCTTCCCCGGCATGGGGGTTTAAACCTGCGATTGCTAATTTTGGACTATGTTTAAATCTCTGACAAAAGTTTAAAAGACTATCTAATTTAGAAATTATTTTTTCTGTATTTAGATCTTCAGGAACTTGTTTTATTGGTATATGTGTTGTTGCTAATAAAGTATTTAACCTCCATCCATTAACCGGAGACTTAGCCGTAAAAAGCATTGAATAATCTCTAGTGTTTGTTAATTCTGCTAGAAGTTCTGTTTGACCATCATAAAGATGCCCTGCTTTATGCCAGGCAAACTTTGCTATGGGTGCTGTAACTAATGCCCTTCCTTTTTTTTGCATGACTAAACTTGCTGCATGATTTAAATACTTAAAACTTGCATTTCCAGTAATTTCAGTAGGCTTGCCATATTCAATCTTTGTTTTTAATGGAATATTTATTATTTCAATTTTCGATAGGTCAGTAACTACATTCTCCTTTTTATCAATAAGTCTTCTATGAGCTAATTCAATACTTTTCTTGCACCCCACTAATACAACATCTATTTGTGTTGACGATTCTAATGAGTAAAGTGATTTTAGTATTATCTCTATTCCAATTCCAGCAGGATCTCCAGTTGAGATTATAATAGGAAGTTTAGATTTCATATTGTTTTACTTTAAGGAAAGCTTTTAATAAATAAATTTAAGGAATATTTACAAGTTATTTCACATCATTGTTTAAAGTTAATAAACATTCTTTAAGGCCTGATCTGTAGTCAGGATGAACTAAAGAGTAATTAAGGCCCTTACAAAGTAGTTTATTAGAAACTCTTCGGTTTTCTTTCCAGAATGAAAGAGCCATAGGACTCATTGTTGCTGATGCAAATTCAAATTCTTCTTCAGGCGGTAATGAATAATTAATTAATTTTGCGGCAAAATTCAATACATCAATATTTGTACTTGGTAAGTTGTCTGAAATATTTATAATTTCTGGTTTAATTCCTTTATTTGCTAAGAGTAATAAATGTATAGCAGCCCCTGCAATATCATCTATATGTATTCTAGAAAATATTTGCCCAGGTTTATTAATAAGTCTGCACTTCCCTTGAATAATACTTTCAAAGGCCGACCTCCCAGGACCATAAATTCCTGGTAAGCGCAGGATTTGTGCAGGTAATCCAGATTTTTGCCACTGTTGCTCACACTCTAATCTTCTTTTGCTTCTAAGTTGATTGGGGTAAGGAGTAGTTGATTCGTCGACCCATTCACCTTTTGAATCACCATATACGCCAGTTGTTGATAGATAGCCGACCCATTTCAAAGGAAGTTGTTGCAAAAATCCTTTTAGAGAATTAAGTACAGGATCTTGTCCATTTTCGTCTGGAGGAATGCAGCTAAGTATATGTGTTGTACCACTTAGGACATGATCTGAAAGTAATTCAGCTTTAGTGCTGTCGAAAACAAAATCAGTACCAATTTTGTCTTTTGTACGACGACTGCAAAGTACTTCCGCCCCAAGCCTGCGTCCTAATTTTGCAAAGTGTTGCCCGCTAAAGCCTCCCCCGAAAACAAGAATCTTTGTTCCTGCAGGCAATTTAGGAAATCTGTTGACAACTGCTTCTAGCATTGGTACAAATGTATTACTTGCATGTTGGTGATGGTTGATTCTTGTTTAAGGATTCAAGTAGCCAGGTCGACTGTTGTTAGTGATGAGAAAGCGTGCTTAAGAAACACAATTGGCGATTCATTAAGGATCATTTTTTTTGTTCCTTCTATTTTCATTCTTGTTGCTATTTGTTCCGTTCCTGATAGCCCAGAACAATTGGCTTCAATTTGTGAAAAGTATAATTCTCCATCAGCCTGCAGCGTTTGGTAGCAATCTCAAGCGACTTGGAGAGTCAGATCTTGGTTGGATCTGTTTGATGCTTTGTTTGAATTTTGAGGTTCTGTCCATTGCAGCAAACGTAATGCCAATCTTATATCCCCTTCTGTCCAAGCTCTTATCGCCATTGCCCTTCTTGGATCGTAAAACTGTTGTTTTCTATACCATTCGAATGCTTCCATATCAGACTTGTCACCATTGCAGGAGAGGCAAGCCGGTACGCAATTCTCTGTATTGCTTAACCCCCCTTTGCTTTTTGGAAGAATATGGTCTATTGATTCTGAATTCTTCCCACAATAAATACAACTTTTTCCAGTAAAGGTATGAAGTGATTTTCTCCATTGTCGATCACGTAGTTTAGGACAGAAATCTTCTAGGAAAACTGCGTCCCTGTTTTGCATATGAGTCGCTTAATTAATTTAATTTTGCCTTGCTTAATGAACAAGTCAATATTTTTTTACTTATATCTTCCGATTTTATTATTTTCAAAGATTATTCTTGACCTGAGGTTCATATATAGAGATAACTTTATTGATTCATTTCTATTCATATTAATATAGCTAATTTTAAACTCATCCTAATAACTGTATCGATCATTTTTATACTCTCCTTTTGAGGGAGAGTATTCTAAAATCTCGGGATCTGTTGTCATACTTTCCATACTATCTTTCGGCTTTGGTGTGACCTTACTTGTGTACAAATCTCCTAGAAAAGGGATACATTCTTCGTATTTTTCTGTATCAGCAACAACTTGTTCTACAATCATATTTGCAGCTTGTTTTGGTGATGTTTTAAAAAAACCTGACCTTTGTTTTTTTATATTAGTGTATGCAGCTATCCAACTTTTTTCATGATTATTGCCTCCTTGGCGCATAGTGCAATAAATATCTGATCCTGTTGTTACGCTTGCATATGCTTTGTTATTCAAAGCGCTTAAACTACCAAGAATTATTGATAATGATAGACAAGAGAGATTAAAAATTTTACGCATTGTGGTCTAGTACTCATGTAGCCATATAGTATCTATATATAGAGATTTTGCTAGTATTTTATTTTTTTATTAAATCGTGAAAAACTTGTAATTTTAATTGAACTGCTTTAGCGAAGCGTATGAGATGACTTCTGATTTTATGTTTATGCATTAGAACCTTGCAATCATAGCGTAAAATTCTTATGCTTGAGTACCCATAGCTTTTACTATAATTGCTTATTAGGCCTCTAATAAAGCTGAGAGGAACAAAGTTTTATCAATTCTTAAATTCAAGCTCACACACTTATAATTTTAACTTATGAGATTGCTCTTGTAATTTGTATTCGCTTAAACATATGGCTTTTCCAGATACATTCAATCAAGGCTTAGGTCTATAATTAAATCCAATAATAGATTTGAAAAGAGTACCTATAACAATTTTTAAGGTTGCTCTCGAAGTCCTTTTAGCACATAAGTTATTTTTGTATACAAGTTTTTGTCAGGGATTTAACTAACACTTGAGCATTCTTCATCTATGTGTTGTCATCAGTGTAAGTTCTTGATTTTTTAATGGATTCTAATTGTTCTTTCAGAATTACTCGCACTACGGAAGATTTGGCACAAACAATTACTGCTTTATCGCAAAGATTGATCAAGTTGGAACAGCGTTTTGAGGCAATAGAATTGCAATTAGATCAATCTCAATCTGAATTGCCTGTAAATGAGATTCAAATGTTAGACGGTATAGATCAACAAATAAAGGTTTGCCAAGACTTGCTGAAAGGGTCTTACGAGGAAGAACAAGAACCTTCTCCAATTCTTGAGTTCGCAGAGCAGTCATTAAGTGAGGGTGAATTACAGTCAAATGAAAACAAGTTGTTAAATGTTGATCATGCAGATTCTGAACAAATAGAGATTTTAGAATCACCTACTGTTGAAAATGATTCTGAGCAAAATTGGGAAGAAGAAAAAGATGAAAGCATTGCAGCATAAACTGAAGAGCCCTAACTAATATTAATTTCTTGATGTCTATTATTTACATTAAATCAACTCAAATATTTAATTTATATTTTGACTTTATAAGTTAATTAAGCTCCTTGGAGGCTGCTGCTATACCGCTACCTATAGGTTTTTTTAACAAGTTTAGACTTTCCAGAGAACTTTCAATAGCTGCTATTGCTGTAATTATGTCTCTATCATTTACAAATCCAAGGTGTCCTATTCTGAAAACTTTTCCTTTTAGGTGATCTTGTCCGCCAGCAAGCAATATGTCGAATTTAGTTTTAACAATTTTTCTGATCTTCTCTGCATCAATGTCTTGTGGTGCCACTGCAGTTATAGATGGACTTCCATGCCCTTCTGCTGCAAATAGATTTAAACCCATACCTTTGATCCCAGCTTGAGTAGCTTTTTTATGACGTTCATGTCTTTTAAAAATAACTTCTAGTCCTTCTTCCTGCATCATGGTTAGTGAAGCTTCTAAAGCAAAATATAGATTTACTGATGGTGTGAAAGGTGTGCTGTCTTTTGAAATTGTTTTTTGATAAGAACTTAGATCTAAGTAAAATTTTGGCAAATTAGATCTTTTATTTGCTTCCCATGCCTTTTCGCTCATGGCTACAAAACTCAAACCCGGAGGCATCATGTATCCTTTTTGCGATCCTGAAGCTATAACGTCTATTCCCCATTCATCCATGGGTACATTGCATGCCCCAAGACTAGTTACACAGTCCGCAATAATTAATGCATTTTTATGTTTTTGTACGTGATTCGAAATTGATTTCAAATCATTTATTACACCCGTTGATGTTTCTGAGTGGGTGACAATTACTGCTCTTATTTCTGCATCTGCTTCAAGTGCTTTTCTAAATTGTTCAGGATCTAAAGGATTCCCCCATTCAGCTTTTATAACTTCTACTTCCAATCCAAAAGATTGTGCGACTTTGACCCAACGTTCTCCAAACTTTCCATTTTCCCCGCAAATAACTTTATCTCCTTTACTAAGGGTATTAATGATTGCTGCCTCCATTGCAGCTGTTCCACTACCAGCAATTGTCAAGACATCCTGACTTGTTTGATGTAACCATTTAAGTAACTCATTAGTCCTTTTGGTAATACCTTGAAATTCAGGGCTACGATGTCCTATTGGGTGCTGAGACAATGCTTTTAGTACTCTCTCTGGCACAGGAGTAGGGCCCGGGATCATCAGGGTTAATTTGTCCTGCATAGTCTCGAGGTCCAAAATTAAACATACTAAAAAGTATTTTGGAGTTTTTTCAGTTATTAATCATTTTTCTACAGTTGAGAAAGGATTTACTCTCCCTGTTTGGGTTGTAGCAGCTGCTAAAGCGGCTACCCAAGTTTTGTTGGGGAATGATTTTGAACCTGATCAACTGATTAGACTACCTAATACTCAAGAAAAAATATCAATACCAGTTCAATCAACCTCTTTGATTGATCATGGAAATAAAGCTTTAGCAATTAACTATTCTGACCCTGGAGAAGTGCTAGATATTACTAGAGGTATGGAGATATGGGCTCTGGTCCAATTTCAGAAAAATCATGAATTGTTAAAGAGCAGAAAAAATTCTGATGAGATTAATTCTTGGTTAAACTTGGTTCCTGGTTTTGGCTTTGGTAGACATATTTCTACAGGCAAACCGTCAATTTCAACCTTTACTTATGAATTGCTGAATTTGAATATTCGAGATTTGGTTCCTAAAGGATTTTCTTTGAACTTAGAAATTGTTTTCCCACAAGGCAAGGAATTAGCTGAGAGAACAAGTAATAGTGCTTTTGGAGTAGTAGAAGGTCTTGCTTTGATTGGGACACAGGCTCAAGTCCAAACCAGTGCTTCTCCAGATCAATTGAAAAAAATCATTGATGATTTACGAACAAGATGTGATGATTGTAATTTCTCAGGAGATTTAATTTTTGTTATTGGTGAAAATGGTTTTGAGCTAGCCACCAAGGTTGGATTTGACCAAACATCAATTATCAAAACAGGAAATTGGATTGGCCCTTCAATAGTTGCGGCTGCTAATTCGGGGGTAAAAAAACTTCTTTTATTTGGTTATCATGGCAAATTAATTAAGTTGGCTGGAGGTATATTTCATACGCATCATCATTTGGCTGACAGTCGTTTAGAAATCCTTACTTATCTAGCTGTTCAAGAGGGTATACCTCAGTATTTAATAGAGTCACTGAGTAAAATGAAAACTATAGAACAGGCTTTTCTGCTTCTAGATAAAGAGCATTCTGATATTGCAAAGAGTTTATGGCTAAGAATAGCTCGAGAAATAGAATTTAGGAGTTCTAAGTATTTAGGTAGATATGTTCATTCTTCAATGGAAATCGGAGCTGTTTTATTTGATCGCCATCGAAAATTGAGGTGGTTTGGACCTCATGGTCTTAAGCAACTTGGAAGTTTAGGGCAATCTCTAAGGACTTAGATTTAATGTGTATCTAATCTGGTATTTAAAGAGATCTTAGTTCCTTTGATATATGTCTGTTTCTTTGGCTGATACAAAGCGAAATCCCGCAATTGTAATTCTTGACTTTGGTTCACAATATTCAGAATTAATTGCGAGACGTGTTCGAGAGACAGAGGTTTATTCTTTAGTGATGAGTTATAACACTTCTATAGAAGAGATACAAGAAATTAATCCTCAAGGAATAATACTTAGTGGGGGCCCAAAATCTGTATATGAAGAGGGTGCACCAGTATGTGATCCCAATATATGGAACTTGAATATCCCTGTTCTTGGCGTTTGCTATGGAATGCAGTTAATGGTTCATCAACTAGGAGGAAAAGTTCAGGTAGCAAGTGGCATGGCTGAATATGGCAAAGCTGAATTATATGTAGATGATCCCACTGCTCTTTTGACCAATGTTTTTGATGGTTCAACGATGTGGATGAGTCATGGTGATTCCGTAAAAGACTTACCCCCAGATTTTGTTTCTTTAGCTCATACTTCAAATACTGCAATTGCTGCAATTGGTTCTCATAAACATCAACGTTACGGCGTCCAGTTTCATCCAGAGGTTGTGCATTCAATACACGGAATGTCATTACTAAGAAACTTTGTATACAACATTTGTAATTGTGAACCTGATTGGACCACTAACACTTTTATTGATGAAGCTATTGCACAGGTTAGAAACCAAGTAGGAGAAAAAAAAGTACTACTTGCATTGTCTGGTGGTGTTGATTCATCAACACTTGCTTTTTTACTAAACAAAGCAATAGGAGACCAATTGACTTGTATGTTTATTGATCAAGGTTTTATGAGAAAAGGTGAGCCAGAGTTTTTAATGGAATTTTTTGATCAAAAGTTTGATATACATGTTGAATATATCAATGCACGCGAAAGGTTTATTTCTAAGTTAAAAGGAGTTATTGATCCTGAAGAAAAGAGAAAGATTATTGGCACTGAATTCATTAGAGTTTTTGAAGAAGAAAGTGTTCGTTTAGGACCTTTTGACTATCTAGCTCAAGGCACTCTCTATCCTGATGTAATTGAAAGTTCAGGAACAAATATTGATCCTAAAACTGGAGAACGTATAGCAGTCAAAATTAAAAGCCATCATAATGTGGGAGGTTTACCTAAGGATCTTCAATTCAAGTTAGTGGAACCATTGAGGCGATTATTTAAAGATGAGGTTCGAAAAGTTGGTAAATCTCTAGGGCTACCTGATGAAATCGTGCGTAGACATCCCTTCCCTGGGCCAGGATTAGCAATCAGAATTCTGGGTGAGGTGAGCGCTGAAAAATTAAATTGTTTGCGAGATGCAGATTTAATCGTTAGAGAAGAAATTGCTAAAGCAGGTTTATATCATGATATTTGGCAAGCATTTGCCGTGTTACTTCCTGTTCGTTCTGTAGGAGTTATGGGAGATCAGCGAACTTATGCTTGGCCGATTGTCGTACGTTGTGTATCAAGTGAAGATGGAATGACTGCAGATTGGTCGCGCGTGCCTTACGAAACATTAGAGATCATCTCTAATCGAATAGTTAATGAAGTCGAAGGAGTTAATAGAGTTGTTTTAGATATAACAAGTAAACCACCTGGAACTATTGAGTGGGAATAGTATCGACTACTAAAACGTAGTTATAGATTGAAAATGAATGTTCCCCGTGAGTTCCCCGTGGGAATGAAGTGACGGAGTGATAAGGGGTTTCAACTGCTCTGTTCCCCGTATGTTCCCCATGCTATATTACATTTAAGAAACCAAGTCACTCACTGCGTTTTTACGCCCCATATATGGTAGGAACTATTGAGTGGGAATAACAAGGACTACATAGTTTGCGTTATGGCAAAAATTAAAAAAGATCTTGATATTTACTACGCCGTCGAGAATGTCAATACTTTTAGAGAAGAAACTGGAATTGGACAAATAATCAACAAAAGCAATTCATTGGGATGGAAATTACTTTCCAAGAGTACCGCTATTGTTAATACGAGAGAATAATTTTCTGACTTGTATCTTTTTTGGGAGAAACAAGATGACTAAAGTGAATCAAAGTTTTAATGTGCAATAGTGAATGACTGTTTTGCTGCTTAAAAAACTTTCATTACTTCCTAACCTCGTTTTTCAAATGATTCTCTTTATTATTGACCCCGTAAATAAAATTCGTTATTAGGCTTAATAATCATAAAAAAGACCTGCTTTCTAGCAGGTCTTTTTTATGATCCGTCGCAAGTGTTTCCTTGTTTCCACTGCGAAGGATCTTAACTCCTCACAAATAAAACTTATTAGAGGAAATTAGAAGGCTCAATATGTAGTGGTTAAGTTACTGAATTGGCATATACAAGATTCTTTCTGAATTAATCTCTAGCACATACGAACTTGAATAAAGACGAAAATCAGATTACATCAATCAAGACTGGTTTCTTGATTAAATTAAAGATAATCTAGTTTAATAGCTTAGTTAAAATTGACAGTAGCTCAAGAAACTGATTTGCAGCTCAATCAACGCTTGCAGAAAGACAGTATAAATCTTGCAGGTAAAGTTATTTATATAAATCCATTTTTATATTGGCGTCGTTTTGATAGCAATACAGACAGATGGCTTAGGGAGCCTGGACAATTAACTGAAGAACAAATTGCTTTGAATCGATGTCGCTTTTATCCAGAAATAGATTGGAACTATTTAGACGAAGAAGAACTTTCAATTAAAGATGGTGCTGTGGAAATGTTTTTAAAGACATTAGATCTTATTAGCACATATCACCCTGAACTAAGTGCTGGTCAGTTATTAGAGATTGAGCGTAAAATGGCAGTTACAAAAAAGTTGGCCTTTGAACGATGGATAGAAAAAACTTTCCGACGTCGATCTAATCAAGCTAATAGAGAGAAACAAAGATTTGCTAGGGAGCGCTTCATTAGGTCTTGGAGAGAATGGTTGTCTTTAGAAGCTACACATCAAGCGTTTGTTCCATTTTTTGCAATTATTGTAATCTCATGTTTTACCGGATGGTCAATGGGGATTTCAAATAACACTTGTTCCCCATTCTTTAACTCTACTGATCAAACTATTATTAAATAGATTTATGGCTTGAAATGGCTGAAGAACCCCTTGAACGCCTTCGCCTTACTTTAATGCAGGATTTACTTCCTGTAGGCATTGCAATTTTTGATCGTGTCAAGATTAAAGGACCCCGGAGTGTTTTGGATACTTTGACGGAATCCACTCAACCATTACAAGATTTACGAGAAGAAGGAGAACCTTTAGCTAAATCTATTAGAGAGCAATTGGATAAAATTAAACCAGGTTTAGGAAATCCTATTATGTCTGTAAATATTGAGGTCAATGAAGAGGAAGTTGAAATAGAAGACAACGAAAATATGAAGCCTTTGCTTCATATTTTAAATAATATTGAACATCGATTAAATATTTTAAATGGATATTTGCAATCGGATACAGATGAAAAGTCTATTACTGAATCTTCTGTAGAAAATTAGTTCTTAAATGAAAAGTATAAACACTAATAGCTCATTTAAGGAAAAGAAATTAAGGTTAATTAATCAGCCAACAGTTTTATTTTCTTTTGTTGTACTCTGTTTTTTTATTATTATTTCAAGATTACTTTGGCTACAAGTTTTAAAAGGAAATTATTATAAAGAATTATCAGATGAGAATCGCATTCGTTTAGTTTATACACCTCCTATTCGTGGCCGTTTCATTGATAGAAATGGAGAGGTGCTAGTAAAAAATAAATTATTATACTCTATTTCTATTCAACCTCTTTCGATTAATCGAGAGAGGTGGCCCATATTAAGAAATAAGCTTTCTCAATACTTAGGACTTTCTCAACAGAAAATGGATTTAGCGTTTAATGAAGGATTAAAAAAACAATCTTTAAGAGTGATTTTATCTCGAGACATTTCAGATGAAATGATCTTGAGATTTAAGGAGCAAGAGCAACAATTACAAGGAGCTCAAATTTATCGAGAATTTGTCAGGAGCTATCCTTTTGGTTCATTAGCTGCTCATTCTTTTGGTTACACTCAATTCATTACAGATAATGAATATAATGCACTATCTAAAGAAGGTTATTCCATCAACGATCGAATTGGAAGAACTGGCTTAGAAGCTGCTTATGAAAGTCATTTAAGAGGACAATGGGGTGGAGAATTATTGGAAGTAGATTCACTGGGAATTGTGCAAAAAAGTTTAGGCTTTAGAGCTCCTAAATCAGGTAAAGATTTATCCTTAACGATTGATTTGAGACTTCAACAAGCGGCAGAAAGCGCTTTGAAGGATAAGTCAGCTGGTGCAATTGTTGCCTTGGACCCAAGAACAGGTGCAATTTTAGCTATGGCTAGTAAACCTACATTTTCTCCAGAATTTTTTACTCAATCAAAGACTAATAAAAAAGAATACGATGATTTGTTTTTAGGAAACTCTTTACCATTTTTAAGTAGGGCTCTCAATGCATATGACCCTGGAAGTACCTGGAAGGTAGTAACTGGAATGGCAGGAATGGAAAGTGGAAAGTTTCCTCCAAAGACTAAACTTGAGACGGCTCCATGTATAAAATATGGAGGCCATTGTTTCCCCGAACATAATAAAAAAGGATTTGGAAGAATTGGCTATGCAGATGCATTTAGGGTCTCGAGTAACACATTTTTTTATCAAGTAGGTGTAGGCACTGGATCAAGGGCTTTATATGAAGCAGCAATAAAACTAGGTTTTGATCAGTTGACTGGAATAGAACTTAAATCTGAAGAAAGCAAGGGATTAGTTGGTAATGAAATTTGGGCAAATTCAGGAAGAGGTTGGGGTAAAGCTGGTCAAACACCTTGGATTCCAGAAGATATTGCTAGTGCTTCTATAGGACAATCTGTTGTTCAAGTAACTCCATTACAACTTGCTAGAGCATATGCAGTTTTTGCTAATGGTGGCTTTTTAATCACCCCTCACTTTGTGGATAGAGAAATTGATTGGACGTCGACACCATACAGGAAAAAAGTAGACATAAAACCTTCTACTATCAATACTATTCGTAATGGTTTAAGGCAAGTAGTTAGAAGAGGTACAGGGATGCAGATAAATTATAATTTACCAAACTTACCACCTGTTGCTGGGAAGACAGGGACTGCGGAAGATAGTAGTGGAGGATTGGATCATGCTTGGTTTGCTTGCTTTGCTCCTTATGAAGAAAGTGAAATAGTAGTGGTTGCATTTGCACAAAACACCCCTGGAGGTGGCTCGGTACATGCATTGCCAATGGCAAGACAGATGCTGGAAATATGGCAATTAATACGTTCTAGCGATAGTGATTGAAAAGATTTTGTTATTGACTGTCAGAACAATAATTTTATGGATACATTCAAGCTCTTAAAAGTAGGTAACATATTTGACATCTCAACCTAATTAGGTTTTGTTTTTATAATTTTAAGGGTTTCATTTGCATAATACGTTTTAATAAATCGTCGATTGATTCTTCACTAGCTTGCTTCTGGCTATTACTGGCCAGCTGTCTTCCTACGACTTGGGCTCCTAAATGCGTGAATTGTATTCTCATTGAAAGTAGTAATTCCATACATCCACCTCCTGAGAAGCTTGCTAGAGCAATAGGTCTTCCATTGAATAGACTTCTGAAATCATCACTTTCTGTCGAAAGCCATGCAATAACACTTGTCAATACAGGAGGTATTGAACCGTTATACTCTGGAGCACAAATAACCCATCTTGGAGCAGAGCGTAATTTTTTACTTAATACATCTATTTCAGCAGTAATGGCATCTTGTGCGTGAGTTCTTGGATTAAATAGCGGAAGAGATAATTCAGTTAAGTCTATTAACTCTACTCCTATTTCTTGCTTTTCTGCTCTTTGGAGAAATCTAGTAGCCAGTTTTAAATTCTCTCCATTGCTTGCAGAAATGATTAAGAGATCTTGTGTTGTATCCATTTGATAGTTATAGCGATGGGGGTCTAATATTTTAATTTAATTAAAATATTAGTAATTTGCTCCGGTTCGTCGGTGATGTACAGCTGTTGTTCCATTCTGATCTAGCACGTTGCCAAAGTTAATTTCTGAATATATTAGCCAATGATCTCCACATTCCATCCGATCTTTTACGCAACCCTCTAGCCATGCTAAAGCGTCGGGAAGGATAGGCTGACCTCCTGGGCTTTTTTTAATCGAAATTCCTTCTAGTCTATTTTCACCTGGCTTAAAAGATTGAAGAAACTGTCTAAGTATCTCCTGGTGGTTTTTTACTCCTAAAATATTTAGCGTGAACTTATCTCCTTTATATAGAAGACTTTCAATTGCACGATCTTTTGCGACCGCAACTGTTAATCCAAGTGGACTAAAACTAGCCTGACTTACCCAACTGGCAACCATTGCACCTGTAATTGATTTTGTATCATCGCCTTTCTCTGTCGTGAGGATACATAATGATCCAACAATACGTCCTAATGCCAGCATTGAAGGATCACTTTTAGCAGCATTTAAGCTTCCTCTAGTTTTTCTTTGCTGGCGCTGCTTGATTTTTAAAAGATTTCTTCCAAAGAGTGTTCCTGTTTCTTCAATGGTTTTAATCATTAAAGGATCTGGTTTGAATTTGATTTTGATTGGTTCAAAACCTAACTTAAACCCACCATTATGTAATTTATTTTCAAGTAAATCAATTGCTTCTCCACTCCATCCATAGCTACCAAAAATCCCTATAGGGTTAGATCTATCACCTTCACTAAGAAGACTTCCCAATGCAGAGACAATCGGAGTTGGTGCATGACCTCCAATTGTCGGTGATCCGATTAAGTATCCATCTGCTTTTTGAATTGCTTCAATCAATTGACTTGTACTAACAAACTCACAATTGATACTTTCGATCTTGATTCCGGTACGACTTACTCCTCGGGAAAGTGCATCAGCCATCGATGCAGTATTTCCATATGCGCTCGCAAATAACATCAATACTTTAATATTTGTTCTTTTTTCGATTTCGCCCCATCTTTGATAATCTTTTAGCAAACTTCTCCAGCTTCCTTCTATTGCAGGTCCATGACTAGGCGCAATAGCTTGAATTTCAAGTTCTTCAAGTCTTTCAACTATTGCATTGACTTGTGTGCTCATTGGGGCCATTAAGCAATTGTAGTAATACCTGCGATCTTCTTCTGTACTTAGTGGAGTTGTTTCTTCCCAATCCCGAGTACATATATGAGCTCCAAAAAATTTGTCACTCATTAGAAGACCTAAATTTTTCTCCAGGACCATTAGTCCTCCAGGCCAACGAGCCGTAGGTGTAGGGATTAACTCCAATTCGTAGTTGTTATTTATACGAAGTATTTCTTCATTGACAATTGTTTGAATCTTGGGCAATGGCATTATTGATTCTGTGTCATTGTTTTTTTCATTAGAAGGATGTTTTTGGAACCAAAGTTCTTTTAAAAGTTTTGTTCCTGGGCTTGATAGAATTAAAGTTACGTTAGAATATTGATGTGTAATTTCTTTTAATAATCCAACTCTATTCGGATTAATATGACCAATAATTATTTGTATTGGTTGGGTTTTAGTGTCAATAACATTCTTTAAATTTTTTATAAAAATCTCAGCATAAGTTGCACCAGGTGGATGAATAAGAACAGCAGGTTCTGTTATTTTATTTGGAGTTATGAGGAATGAATTAGCTGTACTCCCTCTCTCTAGACCGTATTCAATTTCAAAGCGCAATTTTTTAGGACTCAGTCCTCTAATGCATAGAAAATTATTTTCTATAGGTAGAAAAATTACTTCTCGCTTAACAACTGATATAGACATTAATAGTTACTTCCTACTCGTCGATGATGTACAGCTGTTTTAGACTCTGCATTGGCTACATTACCTTCTTTTATAATTGCATAAATTATCCAATGGTCTGGAGTCTCTAGTCTTTGTTGGACGTTACACCCTAGATATGCTAGTGCATCTGAAAAAACAGGCCCACCTTTGGCTAACTCAAGTATCTCTACTCCTTGAAATCTATCAGTTCCAGGTGGAAATCTTTTCAAGAAATGACGAAATAAGTGAAGATAATTATCTTCTTGCAGAATATTTATAACGAAGTTATCCCCGACTTGCATTAAAGTTTCAATTGCACGATCTTTCGCTACTGCAACTGTCAAACCTGGAGGATTAAAGCTAGCTTGACTTACCCAGCTTGCAACCATTGCACTACTACGCTTACTAATACCTTCCCCTTGACTTGCCGTTACGATATATAACCCTCCACTTAAGCGACCCATTGCTTTTGATAGCCCGCCGTCAATATTTTTTATAGTCTCAATATTTTTTTTACGATTTAGTAATTGTCCTAAATCAGTACCAGCCTCTTCAAATCTTTGATAAGTATTACTATCTGGGGTCCTTCTGACACGGAGTGGAGTGAAGGCTTCTTTTTGTCCAAGTGCTTTTAGATTGCTGACAATTACATCAACAGGTTCGTCATCCCCACCAAAGGAGTCGTAAACACCTACCCATTGCTTTTGCTTAAGTGAGGCAAATAACGTTCCAAGCGAACTTTGCAAGTCATTATCAGGCCTATTTGGCCAAGTTGGTACTATTACTGCATTGGCTTCATTGATAAGAGCACTCAGTTCTTGTGGGTCAGATGCTTGAAGATCAACTAGTTGTACTTGAGCTTCAGCTTTTCCTATTCCATGTGCAAGAGCCTGACTTAGACGATCACAGTAGCCATATTGACTTATATAGCAAATGGCTGCGTAGTTCTCTCCACTACTGCGCTTGCTGCTCCAGTTTTTGTAATTTTCAAGCCAAAGATTGAGATTATATTTTAGGAGTGGCCCGTGCCCTACCGCGATCATTTGTAATTTGGGAAGCTTATCTAATTTCTTGAGTGCTTGAATAACGCTTCGAGCATTTGGACCCATTAAGCATTCATAATAAAATCTGAAATCTTCATTGATTAGTTCAGGCTGACTATCAAATAGTTCTTCCGAGCAATAATGAAGCCCAAATGCATCGCATGTATATAGTACAGAAGTACCTTGATCAAAAGAAAAGATCGTATCTGGCCAATGTAAATTAGGCGCACTTATAAATTCAAAATGATGATGTACTCCACTTGTCGGATTAATACCTAAATCTAGTTTTTCTCCAGTTTTAACTTCTATTGAACGGAATGGTCGATGGACTTGATCGTTTAAAAACTTTATTGCTACTTTTGATGCGACTATTTCAATATTTGGATTAATTTCTAACAGCTCACCGATGAGTCCTGAATGATCTGGCTCAGTATGACTGACGATGAGAAAATCAATTTTTTGCGGGTTAATCGTTTCCTTTAGTAGTTCAAACCAAGTGTTTTGGAATTTTTCATGACTTGTATCTATAAGTGCAGTTCTTTCTCCTTGAATTAGAAAACTATTGTAAGTAGTTCCATTCCTTAATCCAAATTCAATATCGAATCTATTACGATCCCAATCCAGTGACCTTATTGTTGAAGTATCTTCAGCTATAGCCTTGACTTGAATCGACAGCCCTTTATGTCTTTTTGGTTTTGAAATACTGCTGGTCATTGCTTCAGAGACGAAGTTTGGCTTAAGCGGTCTTTAGATTAAAAAACTTGGTATTCATGGCTATAAATACCTATGTGAATATTGTTTAGTTTATAGCAAAGCGCATCAAAAAGTGGATGCTTTGAATCTTGCTTCAATTATTTGCATATGTTCGTATTTTGTTTTATTTAGACTTTTGTATTCATTGCTTGGATCATCGCTTGGTTAGCAAACACTTGTCTTTGCTCTTGAAGGTGATCCAGGAACTTTTGACGCGATCCTGGATAGTTTGGTTCTTCTGCTAAAGGTAATTCCCCTGCAGCTGATAGTCCAGTTTCTTCTTCTAATGCAGGAGTGATAACTACTAGATCAGGGTCTAGCTCCCCTTCGTATTTCCACCATAAACTTGGATCCTGAATGGCTGGGTTTTGCATAGATGCTTTCTCTAGTAATTCGCTTGCTTGATCATTTGACTTGGCTTTTTCTAATTTTTGAGGGAGATTATGATCCAAGGCTTGCTTGCGTTGATCGGCTAAGTTGAGTAATAAAGTTGCTCGACTTCTACCACGTAGTTGAAATAAGACAAATGGATCTTCGCGAAACCTCTCGCCCATCAAGAAATATATTGCACTTATATGTTTACAAGGATTAGCTTTATCAGGACAATTACATTCACTCCGAATTTCTTGTAATTTAAAAGGAAATAGTCTTTTACCACTTGCTGCAAACGCTCTCTCTATATCTTCAGGCATAATTCCGGCAAGTAATTGTGCCGACCAACGGGCTTTTTGGGCCAATGCTTCTAATACATATATCCAATCTTCGTCGCTAAGAGTATCAAGCCATAATTTGACTTTATAAGGCTCTTCCCCTGTTCCTTGTACACGTGCATGAACACGTCTACCTTCAAATCGGATTGAAGTAACATTACCTTCTCTTGCATAAGTCCATGCGCGTTCAAGTCTTTTTTTAAAGCGATATGAATTAATTAACTCCATCCATTGTTCTACCCACCAAGGTTGATTGCCTAAACCTTCATTTCCAATAGCTGTCATAATATCTCTATGTTCAATAGTCATTATTTAGTTTTCTCCAAGTTCCACGATTTTTTTTAATTCATTAATATTAAGGCTACCTAGCCAATCCTCTCCTGATCCAATAACTTCTTGCGCAAGACGTGATTTAGATTGAATTAGTTTGTCAATTTTTTCTTCTACTGAATTACTAGTAATAAATTTATGAACCATCACACGATTTTCTTGTCCTATTCTATAAACTCTGTCTGTCGCTTGGTTCTCGATGGCCGGATTCCACCATCTATCAATATGGAAAACATGATTTGCGCGTGTCAGATTCAGTCCCAACCCTCCTGCTTTTAAAGAGAGGATAAAGAGTTGTGGACCCCGTGGATCTTCTTGAAAGCGGTCAATCATTGCTTGCCGCTCGTTTTTACTGGTTCCACCATAGAGGAAAGGGACTTCACAGTTCCATTCTTTTTCTAGATAAATTTTTAGTAGTTTTCCCCATTCTGCAAATTGCGTAAAAAGCAAAGCTCTGTCACTGGATTGAATTACCTCTTCTAGAATTTCTTGTAAGCGTTGTAGCTTTATAGATCGATGCAGAAAATCACTTGTTATCTTTTCTTCCTTCAAGGCTAATGCAGGGTGATTGCAAATTTGTTTTAATCTAGTTAATAATCCTAGAATTTTGCCATGGCGTTTCCCTATTGGTGCCGTTGCTACTTCAAGAATACTCTTCTCTACTGTTTTATTATAAAGCTGTTTTTGCTCACCACTCAGACTGACCCATTCAGTTAATTCAACTTTTTCAGGAAGGTCAGATATTATAGATTTATCAGTTTTTAATCGTCTCAGAATGAAGGGACTTACTCTTGCTTTAAGATCTTTGAGAGAGGATACATCTCCATATTGTTCAATTGGTAGTCGATACCTTTGATGGAAAAAATTTTCCTCGCCTAGGACAGTAGGATTTAAAAAGTTCATTAACGACCATAGTTCGCTAATTCTATTTTCAACAGGTGTTCCAGTTAGCGCGATCTTAAATCTATTTTTTTTAACTTGATTAGCAATACTTCTTGTAGCATAGCTTTGTTTACTACTTGAATTTTTTATAGCTTGTGCTTCATCTATGACTACTCCTTGCCAATCTATTTGTTCCAGAAGTTCATTGTCTCTCTGCATAAGTCCATAACTAGTAAGTACTAGATCTATACCGATAAGATTTTTATTTAATGATTTGATCGTTGAAGATCTTTTTGGACCATAATGTTCCAAGACTAGGATATCGGGTGTAAAAACTTTTGCTTCTCTTTCCCAATTTGTCAGTACAGATGTAGGAGCTATTAATAATATTGGTTTTTTGAGTTTCTTTTCCACTTTTAAATATTGGAAGAAAGCTAGTAGTTGTATAGTTTTTCCTAGGCCCATATCATCTGCCAAGCAAGCACCTTGATCAAAACGATAAAGAAAAGCGAGCCACCCCAATCCACGCTCTTGATATGGTCTTAATTGTCCTTGAAAGCCTTCAGGTGCGGGTAAAGCTTCTGGAGCTTTTTTTTGATGATATTGCTCTAAAACATTTTGAAGTCTGGGTCCTGCTTCGAATTGATGCACAGGTAATTTTCTGAATGTATTTCCTTCAGTTGATGTAAGCCTTAAAGCATCATCAAGACTCATTTCTTGAGAGCAACTCATAAATGTTTCTGCGTTTCTCATATCATTCGGTCGCAATTCAATCCAGACCCCTTTGTGTTTTACTAATGGAATATTTTTTTTCATAAGAGTTTCTAACTCTTTTAGTGTTAAATAATTTCCTCCTATCATTAGATCCCAACTCCATTGGAGGTTTTCGCCTAAAGAGAAACCAGTAGATTTTTTAGGTATCTCAGCCCTAATCGCTATACCAAGTCTGCTTGCTAGTCCACCAGACAAACTAGGAGGTAGCTCTACTCCGACGCCAACATCTCGTAGGAGAGAAGCTGCTGTTCTTACTAATATAAAAGCTTCTGATGCTGATAAATCCATAGATTCTGGTACAGCATTTTCTAATCCGCGTTTAATTGGTTCAAATATAGAAAGAGCTCTACCTAACCCTTCTAAGAGTATTTCGCTAGGTTGATTGACTTGTATTTCCCCAAGCTGGACACCTTCAGAACCAGCATTCCATGCACTTGTTGCAGGAATAATCAATGTTGGATCTACTTCTGCTTGCAATGAGAAACGTAATTTCCATGCATCTTTTCCTTGCTCGGGACTACTCAGTTGTAAGCATGCTCTAGCTGGTGCAACATTGCCACTAATACCTTCTCTCCAATGATTACTTGCTTTAGCAAGTCGCTCAATCTCTTCTTCATTCAAATTCAGAATTCCTGTATCTGAAGATAGTGCTAATTGCCATGCTGTTAATAGTCCATCTAGTCCCTCCGTTTTAGTCGTAAATTGTTTACGTAATTGTGCATCAACTAAATCTTGAAGGAGTGTTGCTACTCTTAATCGACCACTTCTTGGTCGACAAGAAGCAATTGGATTTGCTTCCCTCATTGCTTCGGTACGTAATCTTGTCGTTCTGTTGTTTCTTTTCCCAGTGGGTTCTCTCCATGGCAGAGCACAGGTGGCTACAAGAGGTAGTCTCAATGCAAGTTCTTCTAGTTTATGTCTATCATCTTCTTGATTTAATATAGGTACCCAGCGTGCCCGATGAGGATAACCTTCTCCTTTACTTAGCTCTACTTGAGGTAGCCATCTTCCGCGTGCAATTAAACTTAAAGACCACCGTTGCAAGTGACTCCACCAACGAATTTCATCTCCTAAAGCTTGATGGTGTCCGGAAAGGGGAATTTTTGACAACCATTCAACAGTAGCAGCTGGCTCTATTGCCAGTCCTTCTACTTGCCATGGCCACCATTCGCAATCTTGAGGAATAGGTTCGTCGGCTTGTAATGGAAGACCTTGCCAAATTAAATCAGTTTTACCTTTTATAGATTTAGTAGGAAGAGTTAAGCAAGCACTTGCGTCAATAATTCCATTTGGGAGTAAATTTATTTCTTTTAGCCAATTGCGTAATTCTTTATGACGGAGAGAAAAAGGATTTTCAGCTGGAGTGATATCTGGCCCAGTCGGAGAAGCAACACACCAATTATCAGCCCATACCAACATTGCAGGACGTCCAGAACTTGTTCGCGTTCGTATAGCTGGAAGCCATGTGGCGTGCAGTAATGTCATTGCTGCAACGCACTCATGATATTTAGAGGTTTAAAAAAGATTTCTGCTTGAGTCGTTGAATATCCAACATAATAAAACGTGTTCTTTAGTAATGATGACAGGTTAGAGGTTATCTCGTCATCTATTTTATCTAAGAGGAAGTTGTTTTTACTATTTTTCTTGAGAAGATCCATCAGAACACTACTCTACGCTCTTCATATATTTCCTTATTGAACTTTTAATTAACCCTGTTAAAAACTTTTTACGATAAAACTATGCAAATCATTACCTTTAATTTATAAAATGATCTATAAGGCTGTTATTTTCCAAAAGGATTTGCCTGCCAGCCACTTTTAATATTTTTCTAAGTTATGACAGCTAAGCAAAAATCTAAGTCTAATTTGTCCCGATCATGGAGTGGGGACGAGATTAGAAGTACGTTTATTGATTTTTTTGCTGGTAAAGGACATAAGATTATTCCAAGTGCTTCTTTAGTCCCTGATGATCCAACAGTATTGTTGACAATTGCAGGGATGTTACCCTTCAAACCTGTCTTCTTGGGCAAGGAGCCAAGGCCTTCAGCAAGGGGAACGAGCAGTCAGAAATGTATTAGGACAAATGATATTGAGAATGTCGGTCGCACCGCCAGACATCACACTTTTTTTGAGATGCTTGGTAATTTCTCTTTTGGCGACTATTTCAAGAAAGAAGCAATTCAATGGGCTTGGGAATTATGTACCAATATTTACGGATTAAATCCCCGTAATCTTGTGGTTAGTGTTTTTCGAGAAGATGATGAGGCTGAATCTATATGGCGTGATTTAGTAGGTGTAACTCCTAAGAGAATTATTCGAATGGATGAGCAAGATAACTTTTGGAGTTCTGGACCGACTGGTCCTTGCGGACCTTGTTCCGAGATTTATTATGACTTTAAACCTGATCTCGGCAATATAGATATTGATCTTGAGGATGATGACCGATTTATCGAATTCTATAATCTTGTTTTCATGGAATTTAATCGCGATAAAGCGGGCAAACTCACACCCTTAGAAAAACGTAATATTGATACAGGTCTGGGTCTTGAGCGAATGGCTCAAATATTACAAGGAGTTCCTAATAATTATGAAACCGATCTAATTTTTCCATTAATAGAAGTATTAAATAAATTATTTAATGTCAATTATCATAAATTAGATGAAACTAAACAAACATCTCTAAAAATACTTGGTGATCACTCTAGAGCTGTTATACATCTGATAGCAGATGGAGTTACTGCTAGTAATCTTGGAAGAGGTTACATTTTGAGGCGTCTAATTAGAAGGATGGTGAGGCATGGAAGATTGCTGGGTAATAAACAAAATTTTTTAGCAGAGCTTGGCAATGCAACCATCAATTTAATGAAGCAGCCTTATCCTAATCTTGTCGGTAAACGTAATTTGATTCTTTCTGAACTTAAAATCGAAGAACTTCGTTTTTTAGAAACATTAGATAGAGGTGAGAAACTACTGGATCAAATCATTGCTAGCAATACAAGTTTAATTACCGGTAATCAGGCATTTGAATTGTATGACACCTATGGATTCCCTCTAGAGTTAACACAAGAAATAGCTGAAGAAAATGATCTTTCAGTTGATATAAAAGGTTTTGATGACGCAATGGATCAACAACGTAAGCGAGCTAAAGATGCAGCCGTAAAAATAGACTTAACCGCGCAAGGAGCAATTGAAAAAATTGCCTTAAACTTGAAAAAAACTAATTTCTTAGGTTATGAAGCTTTAGAGTCTCAAAGTTCAGTCTTGTCAATTATTTTTGATGGACAGGTAGCAGACAGTGTCACAGTAGGAGATAAAGTTAAAATCATCCTTGATAGAACTCCTTTTTATGGCGAGTCTGGTGGCCAAATAGGCGATACAGGATCTTTAATAAGAGATGATTTGAAAGTAAATATATCTAATGTAACTAGAGTGCAAAATATTTTTGTCCATTCAGCTGAGATTATTCACGGTACATTGGCTATTAAGGATAGAGTAACAGCGATAGTTAATAGTTTCACCAGGAGTGCCGCAACAGCTAATCACACTGCAACACACTTATTACAGTCTGCTCTCAAATCAGTTATTGATTCTAATATTGGGCAAAGAGGGTCTTTAGTCGCATTTGATCGATTGAGATTTGATTTTAATGCTCCTTTAGCTATTAATAATCGTCAATTAAGAGAAATGGAAACTCTGGTAAATAAGTGGATCATTGAGGATCATCCAATTGCAATTGAATACATGCCAATTGATGAAGCTTTGCAAGAAGGTGCATTGGCTATGTTTGGTGAGAAATATGGTGATATTGTCCGAGTTGTAGATGTTCCAGGAGTTTCTAAGGAACTTTGCGGAGGGACTCATGTAACAAGTACTTCCGAATTAGGTGTTTTTAAGATTATTAGCGAATCGGGGATTGCTTCCGGAATTAGAAGAATCGAAGCTGTAGCTGGTCCATCAGCTTTAAGTTATTTAAATGATAGAGATTTGATCGTTAAGGAATTGAGTGAGCTATTTAAGTCACAACCTCATCAAATTATTCATAGGGTGAGTGCACTGCAGGATGAAATAAAAGAACTCAAAATTAACCTTAAAACGACTAAAGAAGAGCTAGCTATGTCAAGGGTATTAGCGTTGAAGAAACATGTAACTTCTATTGGGAATAGTCAATATATTATTGAACAACTTGACGGCATTGATGCTACTTCACTTCAATCTGCTGCCTTGAAACTTCTTAATGAATTGGGCGATAATACTGCTGTAATTCTTGGTGGTTTACCAGATTTAGACAATCCTGATAAAGTTACCTTGATAGTAGCCTTTGGACTAAATTTGGTTCGGAAAGGTTTAAATGCAGGAAAATTTATTGGGCCAATTGCTAGAGATTGCGGTGGTGGTGGTGGTGGTAGGCCTAATATTGCACAAGCGGGTGGACGTGATGCCAAGTCATTATCTTTGGCATTAGACAATGCAAGGCAGAATTTGATTGCCTTGTTTGAATGATTTACTCTTGAAGGTATGTGCTTTCTCTTAGACTAATTTCGATATGCTCCATTAGCCGTTGTGCATCGTTGATGCTTAACCTGCGTTCCTGAATTGCCAACTCACTAGCTATTCTTAGTCTTTCTAGAACAAGCTTAGGATTATGTTCCATAGCCTCTAATAGATCGGCTTTACTGTCGGCTCGAATAACATGATTTACTTTATAGCTACGTTCATTAGATAAGCGAATATGTGCAGTATTAGTGCTTCCAAAAAGATTATGAGAGTTACCCATTACTTCTTGATATGCACCTCCTAAAAACATTCCTATTAAATAACTTTCATCGGCTTTTAACTCATGTAGTTCTAACAAAGGCTTTACTTGACCATTATTTATAAAGCTTGATAGCTTTCCATCTGAATCACAAGTTAAATCAGCAAAATCTCCTAAGTTTGTTGGTTTTTCCCTGAGTCTATGAATTGGCATAATTGGGAAAAGTTGATTAATGGCCCATGTGTCTGGTGCAGATCGAAAAATAGAAAGATTTGCATAATATGTTCTTGCAAGATAGTAATTTAAACCTTGTAATTCTTTTGGAATGATTTGACCATTTATTTTTTCAACTTCTCTAATTAATGACTTTGCACATGCCCAGGTTAATTGCTCTGCAGTGGATCTTTCTAAAATACTCATATAACCAAGTCGAAACGCAGCCAATGAATCTTCTTTGAATTTCAGAGCATCAGTCCAGGCTTCTTGGAGTTGAGTTATCTTTACTTTTGAGCTATCTGAAAAGTCATTTATTGAATTGAGTGTTTCTCTTAGATTCTTAATGATGAGACATTCTTGACTATCAGGCTTTGAAGGAACATTTGACGGTACTTTGCTTTCACTAAGGATATTAAAAATAAGTACAGAAAAATGGCTAGTTATTGCTCTACCACTTTCACTAATTAAATTGGGTGGACTTACATCACGACCGAGGCAGCACTCCTGAATAGTTGCCACTACGTCATTAGCATAATTTTGGAGAGAATAATTTGTTGATGCTGCAGTCGACGTTTGACTCCCGTCATAGTCGATTCCAAGGCCACCGCCTACATCGAGGTATCCCATAGGTGCACCTAATTTATTTAGTTCGATATAGATTTGCCCTGCTTCTTGCAAAGCATCCTTAAAAATAGCTATGTCATTGATTTGACTTCCTACATGGAAATGTAAAAGTCTTAACTCGTGAAGGAGGTTCGCCTGTTTGAGAGATTCCACAGTTTGCAATATTTCTGGAATAGAAAGTCCAAATTTTGATTTATCTCCAATAGACTCCCCCCATTTGCCATTACTTTGAGTTGAAAGTTTCCCTCTAATACCTATTAAGGGTGCAGCACCTAGCTCTTTACTCGCTTTTATTATTCGTTCTACTTCATCTGCTTGTTCGATAACTAATATAGGTTGCTGACCTAGCTGTCTAGCGAGAATACTTGTTTCTATATACCTCTTATCTTTATATCCATTGCAAATTAAAAGAGCTTTTGGATCACTAATCAAAGATAAAGCGATTAAGAGCTCGGCTTTGCTTCCGGCTTCCAATCCTAAATTCCATGGTCGTCCATATTTCATCAACGTTTCAACAACCTGTTGCTGTTGGTTGCATTTGACAGGATAGACACCTTGGTAGATGCCTTCATATTTATATTTTTTTATTGCTTGCTCAAATGCTGTATTTATACTTTTTATCCTATCTTCTAGAATGTCATCAAACCTAATTAATAAAGGCAATTTAAGATTTCTTCCTTCTAATTCTTTCACCAGTTCAAAGAGATCAAGTGTTTCTCCATTTTCTCCTTTTGGCTTTACAACGATATTTCCTAGTGAATTAATTGAAAAATATTTTTCACCCCAACGATTTAGCCCGTATAACGATGAGCTGTGGGAAACATTCCATGTATCTTCAGAAGTAAGTCCTTCTTTGTTCAAGAGAGTAAAGAGTTGTGTTTGAAATAATGATTTGGCTGTTTAATTATTAGACAAAATCTAAGAAAACTTGTATTTCTTGTCAGATTTTGCTTGCCAAGTGGGTGGTCAGAAGATGACGATAGCCTCATTCTGGCCTTTTGATTCTATGTCTGCTGAAAGAACTTTTATTGCGATTAAGCCTGATGGGGTTCAACGTGGTTTGGTTGGAGAGATTTTGGGACGGTTTGAACGCAAAGGATTTAAATTAATAGGACTTAAGCAAGTAGTACCAAGCACGCAATTGGCTTCAAAACATTATGGGGTTCATAAAGATCGTCCTTTTTTCTCTGATCTAGTCGCTTTCATTACAAGTGGCCCTGTGGTTGCAATGGTTTGGGAGGGAGATGGTGTTATATCTAGTGCAAGAAAGTTAATAGGAGCAACGAAACCTTTAGAAGCTGAACCTGGCACTATTCGTGGTGACTTGGCCGTAAATATTGGTCGAAATGTAATTCATGGTTCAGATGGACTAGATACTGCAAATTTTGAGATTGCATTGTGGTTTGAAAGCTCTGAACTTGCTGATTGGACACCAGCAGATCAAATATGGAGAAAGGAAGAATAATATTATTGAAATCTATCCCATTTAAAAGTTTTCAAAATTTCTTTTTCCTCTGTATTTAGATTCTCGTTGCAAATAATTTTTTGCAAAAGATATGAAGTAATAGCTGACAACAAGACCCCGTTACGATAGTGGCCAGTTGCCAGCCAGAGGCCTTTGATAGATGAAACTCCTAGAATTGGCTTTTGATCAGGCGTGCAGGGTCGAAATCCCCACCAGCGTTCCATATGTGGCCAATTACTTGCTTTTGGAAGAAGAGAGCTAATGCCCTCTTGTAATTGGGTTTGACCAATTGGAGTTAATCCTTCATCGAATCCAGCATTTTTTTCACTTGTGGCTCCTACAATAATTAACCCGTCTTGACGAGGGACTAAATAAGTTCCTGGCCCAAAAATTACTCTTTTAAGTGCATTTCTAGGCCCTTGAATAGATAACATTTGTCCTTTTACTGGAAATATTGGGAGGTCTGTGAGTAATTCTTTTGCCCATGCACCACTACATAAAACACCTTCTTTACTATGAATAGATTTAATTTTTCCTTCTGCATTTTGAATTTGAACACCTTCAAATCCTTTAGAGCTATTAATTAACTTGAGAACTTTTACCCCTTCTTGGAATTGCACACCTAATTCAAAGCAAGCTTTTTCAAGTGCTCGCATTAAAAGACGTCGATTATCAATTTGACCATCTTGATGAAAAATAATTCCGCTTTTCCATTGAGGATGTAAGCCTGGGGCTTCCTTTAATAGTGCATTTCGATCTAATAATTCTCCGTATTGAGCAGTTGGATATTTATCTCTTTCTGCAAAATTTCTAAATGGAACAACTATTCCACAATTCCTTAAACCACAATCTAAACCACTATCTTTTTCAATTGTTGCAACCCAATTAGATTGAAGCTGAAGACTTAATTTACCTAGTTTAAGCATCTGTCCTGTTAGTCCTTCGGCATGAGGAGCAAGCATTCCCGCTGCTACAAAGCCTGCAGCTTCATTCCTTCTTCGGCTAAAAATAATCACCTTCTTTCCTTTCTTGGCAAGGCTATGAGCGACAGAAAGTCCCATTAAGCCACCACCAATAATTAGTAACTGGTCTGTTGAATGAACCCCCATCTTATTGGGTATGAAAGTAGCGTTTTGTTTTGTTTAAGTTCAGCATATATAGCCTGAATGGACCTTGATTCCATAAGATTTAAGCATCTAAGTCAAAATTAATGTCTGAAACCAATAGTGCATGGCAGCCTGTTATTGGATTGGAAACACATGTTCAATTAGGAACTAATAGCAAGATATTTACTTCAGCATCTACTAATTTTGGTGATGAGCCTAACACTCATATTGATCCTGTTGTTTGTGGATTGCCAGGAACTCTCCCTGTTTTGAATGAGAAAGTATTGGAGTATGCAGTTAAAGCATCCTTAGCTTTAAATTTACACATTGCTGAGCACAGTAAATTTGATAGGAAACAATATTTTTATCCTGATTTACCAAAAAATTATCAGATTTCTCAATTTGATGAGCCAATAGCTGAGAATGGTTGGATTGAAGTTGAAGTTGCTGAAAAAGGGAAAGAAACCTATATAAAAAAAATAGGCATTGAGCGTCTTCATATGGAAGAAGATGCAGGCAAATTAGTCCATGCCGGAAGTGATCGATTAGCAGGTTCTACACATTCTCTTGTTGATTACAATCGAGCTGGGGTTGCTCTAGCAGAAATAGTTAGTAAGCCTGATCTTAGAACTGGGAGAGAAGCGTCAGAGTATGCTGCAGAAATAAGAAGAATTGTTAGATATTTAGGCGTATCTGATGGGAATATGCAAGAAGGCTCTTTGAGATGTGACGTTAATATTTCAGTGAGGCCTAGTTCCACAGCTCCTTTTGGGACAAAGGTAGAAATAAAGAATATGAATTCTTTTTCGGCTATTCAGAAAGCTTGTGAATATGAGATAGAACGACAAATTAAAGCGTATGAAGCTGGAGAATCAGTGATTCAAGAAACACGTCTTTGGGATGAAAGTAAGCAATTAACTAAGAGCATGAGGTCAAAAGAGGGTAGTAGTGATTATCGTTATTTTCCTGATCCTGATTTGGGACCTATTGAGATCACAAAAGAATTGCTTCAACTGTGGTCTTCTGAATTACCTGAGTTGCCATCCGCTAAAAGATATCGGTATGCCAAAGAATATGCCCTTTCAATGTATGACGCTCGAGTGTTAACTGATGAATCTGGTATGGCTATTTATTTCGAAAATGCTGTAGCAGCTGGTGCTGAACCTAAAGCAGCATGTAATTGGATTACTGGCGATATTTCAGCTCATTTAAAAGCAACTAAGCAGAGCTTTGAAGACCTTCCTTTTAAAGCAGATCAACTGGCTGAAATGGTTAAGATGATAATTAACGGGCAGATTAGTGGCAAGATCGCAAAAGATATCTTGCCTGAATTAATGAATCAAGGTGGATCTCCTTTAGAGATAGTTGATAAACGTGGACTAGGAATGATTAGTGATTCCGATCTTCTTGCAGAGATTATTGATAGAATCTTGATTAATCATCCTGATGAAGTGCAAGCATTCCGTGAAGGAAAGACAAAACTGCAAGGATTTTTTATTGGTCAGTTAATGAAAGAAACAAAAGGTAAAGCCGATCCCAAAAAGGCTAATCAAATATTAAGCAAGAAGCTCTCATCTTAAATTAAATTGTCTATTTGTTCCTTCCATACGTTTGATTCAGAAGAATTATCAATAACAAAATTAGCAAATTTTATTTTTTTTTCCAATGGCCATTGGGCCTCTATTTTTTTAATGGCTTCATCTTTATTTAAACTATCTCTCGTTATAAGTCTTTTTAATTGTTGCTCTTTAGAACAATTAACTACCCATACTTCGGTACATAAATCTGTGAAATTTGCTTCTAATAATAATGGCACTATCATTATTAGGATTTTTGATTGTTGATGACATTGTATTGCCTCTGAAAACTTATTGTAAATTATCGGATGAATAAGACTTTCTAACCATAATCGCTCATTTGCATCATTAAAGATAATCTTAGAAAGTACTTTTCTATCTATAAGTTTGTTTTTGAGAACTCCTGTTTTATATCTTTGAATTACCGAGTGATAAGCATTAGTTCCTGGCTTGAGAGCTTCTCTTGAAAAAACATCAGCATCTAAAATTGGAAGATTTTTAATTTTCTCTAGATAACTTCCAATAGTACTTTTACCACTGGCTATACCACCTGTGATGCCAATACGCCTTTGGTCTCCTATACATTTAGGGATGTCAATTTCTTCTTGAAACTTTTCCATAATGGATCACGATGAGTATTAATGAAGTTTGTTCTTGAAGGTTGTGACTCCTTCCCCCCCATCATTATGGTCTCCTATTAGTGGAGGTATAACTAGTCCGTTAGGATATAGAGCTGCTGGAATAAAATCTGGTTTAAAAAGCTCTGGTAAATTAGACTTAGCCCTACTCTTGGCTCCAAAGGATGCTATTTGTGCAGGCACTTTTACGCAATCTTCAATTCGTGCTGCATGTGTAGATATTTGTCAACAAAAGCTTAAAGAATGCGCAGGTAAAGTTAGAGCTGTTCTTATTAACTCTGGTCAAGCCAATGCTTGTATAGGTAAACAAGCATTTATTGACTCTTATAGAGCTATTAATGATTTGTCAGATCACTTAGGTTTACCTACTTCGCAAGTTTTGATGTGTTCGACAGGTGTCATAGGCGAAGCAATACCTATGCAAAAATTATTAAATGGATTGGAAAAACTTGTTTCTAGTTTAGATGATTCTGGTGGTAATAATGCTGCTCAAGCAATTCTTACAACAGATCTTGTTGATAAACAAATAGCCTATGAATCATTTGTAGATGGCAGACGAGTCCGAATCGGAGGTATGGCAAAAGGTTCAGGTATGATTCACCCCAATATGGCAACGATGCTTGCATACTTAACTTGTGATGTTGGTGTATCTTTTGATTTATGGTCGACAATGATCCAACGAGTTGTGAACTCTTCTTTTAATGCAATTAGCGTTGATGGAGATACAAGTACTAATGATTCTTTTTTAGCCTTTTCTTCTGGTGAACCTGTTGCAGATAAATTCCTAGAACATATAGAAATGGGATTACTCAAGACATCTCAACATTTAGCCAAAGCTATTGCTAGAGATGGTGAAGGAGCAAATTCTTTGCTTGAGATTAAAGTAGAAGGTTGTAAAACTTCGGAAGATGCGCGCTTGATAGCCAGAACAATTATTAGTTCTTCATTAGTTAAGACAGCGATTAATGGACATGATCCAAATTGGGGAAGGATTGTAGCTGCTACTGGAAGAGCAGGAGTGCCATTATCATCCGACGAAATTGATTTATGGATTGGATCTTTTCAATTAGTTAGCAGAGGCGAACCAATTCTTTTTGATCGTTCTAAAGTTTCAGAGTATATGAAGGAGAAATTTAACGATAATTATTTGCAGAATAATTCAATTACAATTCGACTTAAAGTTGGCAAAGGTAAAGGAGAGGCCGTAGCTTGGGGTTGTGACTTATCGGAGGAATATATAAGGATAAATGCAGATTATACTACTTAAGCTCAAGATCTATTACAGGACAGCGGATATAAGCACATTTAGATAGAGGAGTAACTACAAAGTAAAAGTACTTTGGAATGTATTGCATACAGATCGTGATAGACAATTTCTTTCGAATTTAAAAATTAGATAAGCTTTGCTTTTAACGCTATTAAATTATTTAGCTTAGACAAATTCAAACCTGTAGGTTCAGGTGCACATTTTTTAATTTGATGAGTAATTACTTTCCCAATTACTATTATGGAAGGAGATTCTATACCTCTATATCTCTGTTTTAGTAAAAGTTTATTTAATGGTGCTTTGATATATTGCTGATTGGCTAACGTCGCTTGATGAATTATGGCTGATGGCGTTTCAGGATCTAAACCACCAGCAATCAGCTCATTAATAATGTAATTAAGATTATGCATACCCATATAAATGACTATTCCATCTGAGGCGTTTGCAAGTCTACGCCACTTTACTGAAGAATGTTTTTTGTCCTTTCCCTCATGACCTGTCACGAATGTAACTGACGATGCTGTTTCCCTATGTGTTAAAGGAATTCCCATGTAAGTAGGTGCCGCCATACCTGAAGTAATACCAGGTACTACTTGAACCTGAATATTATGTTTAATTAGCCACTCTGCTTCTTCACACCCTCGACCAAACAAGAAAGGATCTCCACCTTTAAGACGCACTACAGAATTGTGGTCTTTTGATATTTCCACTAAGAATTTGTTGATTTGCTTTTGATCAAGTGAATGGTTACCACGTCTTTTGCCAACAAAAAAATGTCTACATGAATCAGGAGTATATTTGAGAAATTCTTTTGGTATTAAAGCGTCATAAACCAAGGCATCACATTCAGTTAGCAATCTTTTTGCTTTGACTGTTAGTAAATCAGGATCTCCTGGACCTGCTCCTACTAAATAAATTGTTCCATTATTGTTTTTTTTCATGGTAAGTGAGTCAAAATATTAATTAATCCAAATAAGAAGATATCAATTTCTAATAAAGATGAAATTGAGTCATGTGTTCTTAAATTTTTTGTATTTTTATTAGGTGTTAATGAAAAAGGAATTGGGGTATATATTGGATCTTCTTTTTCTCTTAATTTACTCCATTTGCTCCATGGCTCAATGGGTATTTTTAATGTTCTGTTTAACTTTTCTAAATAACTTGAACCAATACTATTATTTAATGGATGATGAAGTAGTATAGGTTTTCCGATTTGGGATTCAATATTAATGAAATATTTTAATATTGAAATCCATTGGTACCAGCAACCTAAAAAAGGCAGTAATTGTGTATTTATCCCTTCATGATTTAAACGTTTACATATTTGAGGAATATCATGTTGCACATGTTTGCCAGGCAGTAACAATAATGGAACCACTAGAACAGAAGAAGATCTTGAATGTTTAGGTTTCTTTTGTGTGAGTACTTCTAGATCAACACTAGACCCTCTAAGATATTCTACTTGTTTGATGACGTAATTTACTAATGGGTGGATATAACCTCCTGATGAGCCATGTATAATTAATCTCAAGCTTCGAAATGGACTAACATTCTTAATTTTTGGTATCATTCGCAACGGATTTTTTTTAGATAAAGATGTTGAGCTAAAATTAGTTTTGTTTTTATTATACGAAGAAATTATAGAGGAACTATGTATACTATTAACATTATAATTAGTGACTTGAGAATTCATAAAGTGAAAAGAACTCGAAAATTTAAGACCACTTTTCATAGAGACCTGGCTGCGATGAAGCACGTCTGGGAAATGCTGAAAAGAGGAACTATTACAGCTTTTGGTGAAATCGGACGCCAATATCATTGATCAAGTTGATTAGTAAATAGCAAAAAACAGGTACCGCTTTAGGTAGTCATTTATACTAAAAAATTATTTTAATCAAAATTTATAAATTGTAATTTCAGATACAAAAGATATGCACACCATGAGAGTTAATAATACTAATTCGATTTTAAATATCGATCATTCAATTAACTGGATGTGTTCAATTTAAATTCAATTAGATTTACTTTCTAAAAAAATGTATCAATGACGACAATTTCTAAACCTTTAAAGTATTATCTCAAAGATAAAAAATTAAATAAGATTGAAAAAGATAAGCATGAAAAAGATGGATTAGAAGTAGGTAGTCAATTAGAGGAATTTGCAAGACTAGGCTGGGAAAATATTGATAAAACAGACTTACAATTAAGATTAAAATGGTATGGAATGTTCTGGAGACCTAAGACCCCAGGAAAGTTTATGTTGAGATTAAGAATACCAAATGGCGTTCTTAATTCAATCCAACTAAGTATCATAGCTTCAATTGTTGCCAGATATGGTGAGAATGGAAACTGCGATATAACCACTAGGCAAAATTTACAGCTGCGAGGGATTCTGATAAGTGATCTGCCAGAAATACTTAGAAGATTGAAATTGGCAGGTATAGAAACAATACAATCAGGATTTGATAATCCAAGAAATGTAACAGGTAATCCTTTGGCAGGAGTAGATCCAGAAGAAGTAATTGATACCAGACCTTATACATTTAAGTTAAATGAATTTCTAACAAAAAATGGTCAAGGTAATCCAGAATTCTCCAATCTTCCAAGGAAGTGGAACACAGCTGTTGCAGGGGCAAGTGACAATTTTCTTTTACACAATGATTTAGTTTTTCATCCAGTTTTTAATAATGGAGAATTAGGTTTTAGTGTCTGGGTTGGAGGTATTCTATCTTCTGTTTTAAATGATTATGCGATTCCATTGAATGCTTGGATTCAAGAAGATCAAATTTGTCAATTAACTCAAATAATTTTAACTATATGGAGAGATAATGGAGAAAGGTCTGCAAGGCCAAAAGGTAGGTTTAGGAGTTATTTAAATCAGATAGGGATTGAAAAATTTCGTTCTTTAGTAGAAGAGAAATTTGGAGAACTTCAGGAAGACCCAGGTTCATACTTTAGCAAGAAACCTAGATCATTTTTTGGTATTAATAATCAAAAGCAAGAAGGTAAATTCTATGCTGGTATTCATGTTCCCGTTGGTAGGCTTACATCGAATGATCTTCAAGATTTATCAGATCTTATTAACAAGTATGGGACTGGAGAATTACGACTTACTGAAGATCAAAATATAATCATTATTGATATTCCTGAGGAAAATCTATTTGATTTCAAAAATGATAATTTACTAAGGAAATTCCCTTTAAACCCTCGTAAAGTATCTGCTGGAACTGTCTCATGTACAGGGAAGACTTATTGCGGATTTGCATTAGTCAACACCAAAGATCAAGCTCAAAAAATCGCAGAAGAATTAGATAATGAGCTAATCCTGCCAGAGGAATTAAAGATTCATTGGACCGGTTGTCCCAATAGTTGTGGTCAGGCATACATGGGAGCTATTGGTTTGACTGGTAAAAGAACCAAAGACAAACATGGCAAAACAGTTGAGGCATTTGATATTGCTATTGGCGGGATGCAAGGACCAGTTAATAAAGTAGGTAAATTACATAAAAAATCAGTTCCTATTTATGAATTGAAAGATACTATTAAGCAACTTTTGATTGATAATTATAAAGCATTACCCAGGCTACAAAATAATGATGATTTTTTTTCGCGTTTTATGAATTGGTTTAGTGAACTCGGAGAAGCTAGTACTGATTAGTTAATTACTTTCTTCTCAACTTTAAAATTATTTTATTCAACTCATGGATACAAAATCAAAAAAACAAAATTCTTTCTCTTCATTCTTTCATTGGATTTCTGCTTTAGTCAATGATGAACCTTCAATTAAGGAAGTTAATGGAGGCCAGGATTTCTTTTCTAAATTAATGAATCGTATAAGCGGCTAAAAGTATTCACCAAAAAAACAATTTACAAATCAAAATGCAATCAAACCCTTCCCAGATGGACTATGTCCTGCCGAATGAATTAGTAGATGGGATGATAATGGCAGGAGGGAAAAAATCTAATGTAAGTATCAAAAATTTATTGCTACGTGGCTTCTATTCCGGTGCCATTCTTGGATTGGCTACATGCCTTGCTATTACTGTAGGGATTCAATCAGGTATGCCTTTTTTGGGCTCAGTACTATTCCCTTTTGGTTTTGCAAGCATTGTTCTTTTTGGAATGGAATTAGTGACTGGTAACTTTGCTCTGTTACCTATGGCAACCTGGGCGGGTAAAAGTACGTGGCAAGCAACGTTTAGGAATTGGATATGGGTGTGGATAGGTAATTTTCTTGGAACAGCTCTTGTTGCACTTTTATTGTCTATTAGCCTTACTAGTGCAGGTACTGTTGAACCGCTAGCTGCGGCGGCGGGAGGGAAAGGTTGGGCTGTAGTCGCTGCAAAAATTATTGCTATAAATAAGTCAAATGTTTTGGTTAAGTATCAAGCATTAGGTAGCACAGGATTGTTTTTAGCTTTTTTACGGGGTGTTATTGCCAATTGGTTGGTTTGCCTTGGCGTGACAATGGCTTTAGTTAGTAAAAGTGTTCCTGGCAAAATCCTTGCTTGTTGGCTTCCTATTACCGCATTCCAAACTATGGGTATGGAACATATAGTAGTGAATATGTTTCTTCATACAGCTGGACCTTTACTAGGTTCAGGGGTTGGCTTTAACCAAGTTATTTTTTGGAATTTTCTGCCAGTAACTCTAGGCAATATTGTTGGTGGGATGGTCTTTATTGGTATGCTTTTCTATAGCACTCATAGAACCAAAATGAGTAATGTTCTACCTAAGGTTCATGATGAGAAATTAGAAAGAGAATTGGCTGCGGAACTAGGGGCACGTTAGTTTGATAGATGATTATTACAGAAACTCAAATATGGGATAGGTTTAATACGAATAAATCCACCTTAATATCAGCAGATTGGTTAAAGGGTGTTTATTCATTAGATTTATCTGATGAACTTCGTTGGACTATTGGAGAACGATTAGGGCTTTTAGCGAAAGAAGGTTGGGATGTGATTAAGGTGCTTATCGATGTCTATGGTAATCAACCTGAGTTAATACATGCTGCAGGTCTATGTCATCAAGAAGGAGCCTGCAACTTTTTGTTGCAGCTTTTAAGAGAACAAGCTAAACCTAACATTATTCTTGTCAGAGCTCTCGCCTGTTGGGGTGCAATACTTTCCACGCAAGAACTTAAAAGAATCTTAGGTGAAAATTCAATGCAGATGCGTTTAGCCGGTTTAAATTTGCTAAGTTTTAAAGCTCATTTGCTGACTGTAAATGAACTACTGGATATAGTTGTGGATTTGTTAGATGATTTTCGAGAAGAAGTAGTTATACAGGTTATAAAAATACTTCAGCGTCGAGATGAAGTTGAAATCATTGATTGTATCAGTCAAATTGCACGTAATGGGACTGACAAAATAGTAGAAACTGCTTTGATAGCTTTGGGCTCTATTGGAACCATACAAAGTGTAGAGTCATTGTCTAAATTATCACAACAATTCGTGAGTGAAACTCATAGAAGTATCGCGCAAAAACAAATCTCACATCAACATATAAATTCTTCGTTAGACTGCATGATTTGACTCCTGAAGAAATTTTCAAATGCTAATGATACTATCTAGTTCTCAAATCTACTGACTTCAAAGGATTTAATTTCTAATTTAACCTTTATCTTCTTTTTTTTCGGATGAGAAGTATTAGATTAATGTTAATAGGTTCTAATGGATATCAGCCATTGGAGGTAACGGGGAAAAGCGGTGTAAATCCGCTGCTGTCCCGCAGCTGTGAACTATCGAAATTCATCGATATCAGTCAGAATGCCCGCCTTATTTCAAATTCGACGAGGATCGGTCTATGACTCTTACTTTTTTTGTGCGTAAGTATTTGCTTTTCGCTTTAGCTTCTTGTTGTTTTTTGTTAATTGCTGTAGTTTCTCCAGGATTAGCCCATCATCCCTTCGGCATGGGAGATGGTTCGGATCTGTCAGTTTGGCAATCTCTAGTTAGTGGTGTTGGACATCCATTGCTTGGACCAGACCATTTGCTTTTTATGTTAGGTATTGCCTTATTGGGATTAAAAAGTACGAAGAGATGGGTTTTACCTCTTTTAGCTTTTGGTTTAGGAGGAAGTGCATTTGCGCAGTTGCAGCCTTTACCTTATTTGCTTACTCCGTGGATAGAGGCAATTGTCTCTTTATCGTTAGCCATAGAAGGTTGCATTGTTCTCAATTTTTTGAGTTCAAAGTGGCTCCTTCCAATGTTTGCTTTACACGGCTATTTACTGGGGAACACCATTGTTGGGGTTGAATCGACTCCTCTGATAGGTTATTTCGTAGGTCTTTTTCTTGGCCAAGGATCTTTACTGCTACTTGTCACTGCAGCATCTCAAAAAGTGATAAATAGTTTTGATGTAAATCGACAGAATGTCTTTGCTGGTATCTGGATAGGAATAGGAGTTGCGTTTTCTTGGGTTGCTCTTATTCAATAATCTCTAGCACTTAAGAGATGTTAGAAGAAATGAAACATTATAGGCCTTAAAATTTATTCGTTAATGAAGATCAATAGTAAAGAAACTTAGCTTGTAAAAGGACATGAAAAACCTGTTGTTCTCTACACATATTATTGTCTATAGGTTTAATTCTATCGAGGATAGTTGCAATGCAACTCATTTTAAATGATTCATTCCTTATCCCCAAAAAATTACATATGTGATCATTTGCGATTGTAGGTCGAGCATGGGATAATCTTACTTCGTTAACTAAAATAATTAGTTTATCTTCTAAGTAGTTTATTTCATTTTCATTGAGGATCTCTCCTGTTGAGTATTTAATCATTAGTTCATCTTCATTCATTAGTTTAAAAGGAACGCTAGTTTAGAGATTTCCAGAAATAGTTTCTTTGCAAAGAAACATATCGGACCCTTCAATAATTCAAAACATCTACCATGGGCCATGACATCCATTGATTTCTTGTCCGAAGACCTCTCACACCCTGCTTGTTGAATAGGAGTAAGCAAAGACAAAAGCTTTTGGTATTTAAAAACAATGGTTACCATTTCTATTCTACTAAGTCCCATTTCTTTTCTTGGAACTATATTTAAGCAATAATATTCATCTCTAAAGCCTTTGAATATTTTATAGAAATCTTTATTCGCCACACTACTAGCTTTTTTTTGTACTCGATACAACAGTCTTATATCATATAAAAAAGGATAAAACTTTTAATGCGTTTTGATTCTCGACCATCTGAATACAGGAAAGGATCATTTCACAACAAATTGGGAATGACATTAATGTGGTTATTTTTCTTTTTAATAGCTTTACAGCTTATTAGACTTGTCTTCAGTTTTGTCTAGATCCTATAATTTTTTTAATTGTCTAAAGTTAGAGAAGATTCTTGAAATTAATTCATCAATATTATTGCCCTTATTGTTCACCACGTTATCAGTTTCATAAACGGAGTAGAGATGGAGTAATGATCTGCGGCCAATGTGGAGATCAATTAGTGAAAAAAACTTTGGTAAAGCCCGTTCAAGTATTTGCTCTCATTGCTGCAACTGCTTTTATTGCGCCTTTGATATTTATGGTTTTTGGTAGTTTTAAGCAGACTCTAAATAAACCAAGATTTCAAATAACTAATAAACCACTGCCTATGATGTCTGAAACCATAAGACCAAATAATTAGATATTGCAGGCAATTAATCTACAGGTAATAATACTTAAGCCAACAGGTCCCGATCTTCTTGGATGCATAGCCAAGGAACAGAGTTTTCATGATTATTAGAAAAGCTTCTTTAAAAGGGGATTTTTTTACTTCTTGATCATATTTTTACTAATGTTGTATATATACTTAACTAATTCCAATGACTGACGAGATTAAAACCGATTCAAAAAAGTGTCAGAAAAACAGGCATGTAATGATTGCTTATGGTTTTGTTCAGTTAGGTTCTAGCTTCGTTTCCGCATTATCACTTTCTTTAATTGCATTAGGTTTTGCTTCAGTTACTAAGGAGTCAAAATTGTTTAATAATTGCGTTGAAGATCTAAGAGAAGCTGGTAGCCGTACATCTGCGGCTGTCCGTTTTTGTAATGGAGGGAAATAAGAACCCTTTAGTCCCTGGTTCTCTTCCTTACTTTTAACTATAAGAATTGGATTAACAGAATCTCTTTTATTCCTAAAACGTTGTCGGTGAAGCTATCTGTTTCATTAATATCAATCGTGGCCTGTTTACTTTTTTAAAGCATATGAGAATAATTGTTCTACAAATGTAATTTTGCTTTTTGTCGTATGAATTAAAAGTATTTCAATATCTGGAAATCTAATCATATATACGATAAAAAAGTTTAGTACTTAATAATGAGATGGCTGTTAAGACGTATTTGCGGGATAAGCAGAAGACACTAGGGTTGAGATATCAACATGTAGCAAAACAGCTTGAATCTACATATGGATTAATTCAAGAGAAGGTAACTTCAAGGTTTTATAGAGAAACAACTGAAATAGAATTAGTACGATCTAACTTAAATAGGTTGCTGCAAAAATCTATAATACCTACTAAAAACAAAACAATATCGCAGATTAAGGACTCTAAATTACCGACATTATCAAATAAAAAAGCAGATAATCATCATAAAGACAATATTGATTGGACTCGTGGTAGATTTTCTGGTCAAATAGTACAGATAATTGTAATCAAAGGCCAGGTTATTGAGAAAGTTTTTCTTACACCTAAAGGTAATCTAATTTCAGTAAAAAGAAGAGAGCTGGGCTTGTTGGCAAGATTATCCTTACGAACTTAGTACAAAGAATCAATGATAATAAAATACCATGATTAAGATTTATTCTTTTATCATCTTTTTTCACTTTAAGTTTAATTAACTTATCCATAGATTTATTCTTATTACATAATCATTGCATTTATTTAAAATCTTGATAAAGATTTTAAATACTTATACTTTCTAAAAATCTTTCTACTTGCTCTATATTTTGATATCGTATATTAGGTGACATCAAAATAGAGTATTGTATTCATACTCTATTGAAACTAGAGTTTTGAAATAGATTTAACAAATCGATCAACTCTTTCCCAGTCTGTTAACTCATATACTTGTGAAATATCTTTAGGACCATTAGTAATAACCATTATGAACAAAATGGCTAGCTTATTTGCACAATCTAAACTTGGATAATCTAACCTTCCTGCAAAAACTTCTTTTATAGATGGATTCCAGTTAACTTTTTTTAGGAATTTGATAATATAGGGATTAGTTTCAGGAGCGTTTTTTTCTGGTTTTCGTGCTGTTAGATTAATAGAAAAGAAACCAGATTTTTTTCTTTCTAATAGTTGTTTATGTGTTTCAATAAACTCATAAACATTTTTCCTATGATAACCGTATCTTACGCTTGCTCCGATAACTATTTCATCAAATGCATCCAGGTTAAATTGATTATATTCTTCCATAGAAGAAATTGATATTTCTTTTTCTTGATCTAATTTATCTTTAATATATTCAGAAATATGTTTGGTATGCCCGTCAATACTAGAATATAGAATTAGAAGTTTAGATTTCTCTACAGCCACGTCTTGAAGTTTCAAACTCCCTGCAGTTTACTAACCCAAATACCTAAATTTGAGAATTATCAATTTCTATGAATTATTCAATCTTTAAGAATATTGAAATCGGTCTATTTTAGTCTATAGAAGTATGTCTGGATTTAAAGATGGCTAAAACTATAGAGCCACCCACTTTATCTTTCTATGGAACACAAAAAGCATATTTACATTTAAATGAATGCTCTTAGGAGAGCTGTTAAAATAATTTTCTTAGCATATAGACTCTATTTCTTCTCTTACACATCTCTTTGTTCATCCTTGTTACTGTAATTATTAGTTCTTCATATGAGAATACTCAGTTGGGACGACTTTGATATCTGTATTAAAAGCATTGTTTTGGCTTGTGATAAAAAAGAATTTTGTGGTGTTTATGGAATTCCTCGAGGAGGTATTTGTTTAGCGGTTGCGCTTAGCCATGCTTTGAATATCCCCTTCCTTGATCATCCTCAAACTGGATGTCTCGTCGTTGACGATGTCTACGAAACTGGGACAACACTTAGCGAAGTCTTTGACCATGCAGATATGACAGCTTTTGTTTGGTGTAGCAAAGTTCAACCAAAGTGGTGGAATGCTATAGATGTATCCGAGTCTCATGAATGGATTATTTTTCCTTGGGAGAATATAGATTTTGCAGTTGAAGATGAGTGTTCTTACAAAAGTCGTCGCCTTTGAATGTAAATGCCTAAAAAAATTATTTATTTAGCATCTCCATATGGTTTTGCGGAGCAATGGCGTGAAAAACTTCTTCCTGAATTTATTGACGAACTTGAAGCAATAGGAGCTGAAGTTTGGGAACCCTTCCAAAGAAATAATCAAATTGATACTTCTCGTAAAGGTTGGGCACATAAGGTTGCTATTTCTGATCTTGAAGATGTTAAAAACTCTGATGGTATGTTTGCCATTATTAATGGAACTCCACCAGATGAAGGAGTGATGATTGAATTGGGTGCAGCAATAGCATTAGGTAAACCAATTTTTTTGTTTCGTGATGATTTTCGTCGTTGTACAGATTCAGAAGATTATCCACTTAATTTAATGGTGTTTGCAGGTCTTCCCGCCATTGGTTGGGAGGATTACTTTTATACTTCCCTCATAGATATTCGAACCAAAGACAAATCACTTTACAAATGGCTCAAATCATAAATATATTTTTCATCAAGCTAATAATTTTGGATCATCTTTTGACATTCATTTTTCTGGATTAACAAATTTTTCTGACTCTTTAAGCAGAAATCAAATAATTCCGTTATTGTCACTGTTGAAATTACAAATTATTGGACAATGCTTCGTAAGCAAGAAAAAAACGCTATCACGAGAGGAGTTCTTCTTTCAGTAGGCTGGGGATTAGGCCTAGACAGGTTCTATGAGGGAGATAAGAAAGGAGGAATACTTTCTATAATTGGTTGGTCTATAATATTTATAAGTTTTTTCTCTTTACAATGCTCCGGTGTTGAATATGTTGATGGAGTTAAGGACTATGCGAATTACAGCCCTAATCCATATATTATTATCCCTTTAATTGCAGGAGTGTATGGAGGTTATTTAATTATTCGCAAGGCATTAAAACTTGCCAAGCAATTTGAAAACTCAGAAGAATAAATTAATTTGAACTAGTTCTAGTAAAAGCAATTATCATTAAGTATATTAATACTTAAGGATAATTTTTAGATTTATAGAAAAATATTCTGAGTGACTTTATTTACACAGAGTTTTAAAATTAAAAAAATTATATTAGCCTCAATTTTGTTTTAATCATTTCATGCTTTTCAGTTTTTCTCTTATTATAGATATTTACTGAAGATATAAAGTTAACCAACATATCGCAAGTAATATAAGCTTTTCTAAAGAAACTATTACTCAAAAGCTTATTGATTTGAATAGTGAGCTTAGTACGTTAGATAAAGTGCTTAAGAAAATGATTCAAGTTAATCAATCTACATAAATAAATTATCTATAGATCTATCTCATTACTTCTTTCATGGTGTTTCTTTTCTTCAGTACTGATCATTTCTGCAAATGTTTTTGAACTATCTATTAATTCTTCATAATTACCTGAGGCTTTAATTTTTCCATCTTCGAATTCGTAAATACAATCACATTTTTTTATCGTTGAAAGTCTATGTGCAATTATAACAATTGTGCATCTACGACCAATTAGCTCTATTGCATTCATTACTTCTGCTTCTGTTTTTGTATCCAGTGCACTAGTGGCTTCATCAAGAACTAGAAAATGAGAGTTTTTATAGAATGCTCTCGCTAAGGCAATTCGTTGTCTTTGTCCACCTGATAATCTAATTCCATTTTCACCTACAGAGGTATATAGGCCTAACGGTAAATCAGCAACAACATTATCAATTTGGGCAGCTTTTAATGAGTCCCATACTCTTTCAATACTGATATTATTTTCTTCAATACCAAAGGCAACATTTTCTAGAATACTTCCATTGAGGAGATTAATAGATTGTGGTACATAAGAGCAGCAAGCTTGCCATGAAAGAATTTCAGACTCACTAACTTCAATACCATCAACTTGTAATGAACCTGATGATGGTCTTAATAGAGAGAGTAATTGGTTTGCTGTTGTTGTTTTTCCACTACCAGTTTTTCCTACAAGTGCAATTCTTGCTCCTACTGGAATAGTGATGTTTATATTTTTTAAAACGTAATTATTATTATTTGGATACTTATATTTTAAGTTACTTAAACTAATATTTTTTCTAGGTTCTAAACCTTCAGGTGATGTAACGCCTTTGCTTCTTAATATCAATCTTTCATTTGGTAATTCTACTAATTTTAGAGTCTCCTCAAGATCTGGTAGTCCTCCCCTGAGTCTAGTTAAACCCTGAAATAGATCTTGAAGTGGAGGTGTTAACTTTAGAGATGCTACTGCAATAGTTGCAACAAAAGGTACAATTTCAACAAGGTTTGAAGGTTGTTTATTACTTATTAAAGGAAATAAACCTACTGCAAAGATTAGAGTGACTCCGAATGGTTCTATAATTGCTCTGGGAAGTGTTGGCAGTGTTTCAGCCTTCCATAAAAAAGGTATAGCATTTTCACCAGCTTTGGCATATTTTTTCTCAAAATAAAGTTCAGAATTAGTTAAATGTACATCAGTTATAGCCTTGATAGATTCAGTTAAGACATTATTAGTTTCTGTCTCTAATAAAATTCTTTCTTTATTGGCTGATCTGATATAAGGAGTGACTATCAGTGATATAAATGTATAGCAAACTAGTAAGCTAAAAATTAAATAAAGTGCTCTTGGTTCGCCTACTATTAGAATCGCCAAGCAAATAAAAGCAACTATGCATAAACCACTACTTATTTGTAATAGAGGGAAAATTACTTTTTCTGATGCTCGTGAAATATTTAATAGAATTTTTCCTGATAAATCATTCGTCTTATTATTCAAAAAGAATTCATATTTTTGGGCCATTAACTTTTGTTGTGCTAGCTCTGATAGATCTAGCCATATAGAAGCAGTAAGTTTTTCTTGACATGCTCTTAAGAAGAATTTTAAAAATGATGCCAACCAATTCATACTTATATAAAAAATTACTAACCATAAAATTTTTGCTACTGGATCATTTGGGACAAGTTCTTGAAAGGGTATTGAAGGTTTATTAGGTTGACCGACAACAAGACTAAATAGTCTAGAAATTAGTCCTACTACGAATAAGTCTGCTAATCCTGCAATAGCAGATACAGGTAACAGTAGACCAATCGATCTTTTCCTTCTGAAAGAAAGAACTTTCAGAAGCCTCCAAAGAAGATCAAAGGTTTTACTGCTTCTAATCATTTACCGAAGTTACTCATTCTTGTGAGTTACTTTTATGTGCTCAGGCCAGTTCGACGGCTGTGTGCGATTACAAAAATAAAGAGGAGCCCTTTCAGGCTCCATGGATCATTTGGTTAATAAGGCTGATCTAACCCCATCTCCCTATAAGGGTCAGGCCGCAACAAGTGCTTTCTGACGAGAGAAACTAACTATGTTGTTAGCGTTTATGTGTTTGCTCTTACCGAGCAGGCTTCAGTCACCCTCCTAATGCCCCGTCGAAACCATTGCAGCCCCAGATTATTAATTAATGGAGCTGAGCGGAATCGAACCGCTGTCCGAGAAACCGGTGTGGATCACCTAGTCCATTCGAAAATAGACAGTTACATTCTTGCAGCAATACGAATATTGAAGCAATAGATTTATTTATATACCTACAGATAGATATTTCTTAGATTAGATCGATGAGTCAATCAATGAAATTAATAGCTGTATTGCCCCAAGGTCTTGAAGAAGAAGGGGCAAAAGAGTTAATAGAATTAGGTGCTAAGTCAGTTGTCCCAAAAAGTAGAAGTGTATTATTCAATGCGGATTGGTCTTGCTTCTATAGAGTTCATCTCTGTGCAAGATTACCCTTTCGTTTTTTAAGAGAAATAGCAGAATTTCAATGTAATTCCCCAGAATCTCTTTATGAAAATGTTCAAAGAGCTTTTGATTGGAAGGAATGGATACATCCTTCTTTGAGCTTTAGAGTAGATGTTTCAGGCAGCACCTATGGTTTACCCAGTAATCATTACTCAGCTTTACAAGTTAAGAATGCAATTATCGATGTACAGAGATCATATTTTGGTTTGCGATCAAACGTAAATTTAGATAAACCTGAATTTTGTATACATCTTCATCTTGGAGGAGGTAAGGCAGCTTTAAGTTTTGCTAGCTCTACTCATAGTATGCATAGAAGAGGATTTAGACCTGCAATGGGTTTAGCGCCACTCAAGGAAAATATTGCAGCAGGACTTATTCGGGCAACACAATGGAATTACTCAACACCGCTAATTGATCCTTTATGTGGTTCTGGAACCTTTTTAATTGAGGCAGTAAGTATTGCCCTTGGATTACAAACTGGCCTTAAGCAATCTTTTCTATTTGAGCAGTGGTTGGATTTTGACTCTCAGCTGTGGGCTAATGAAAAAGAAATTGTTAAACAGCATTTACCTAAAACTAATCAACTTCCATTAATCATCGGCTGTGAAAAGAATTTTGATATTGCTGAGCAAGCAAGGATTAATATTGCTGAAGCGAATTTGCAGTCATTTATAGAGGTTAAAAATATACATTTTGGTGATTTAAGTTTGCCTGATGAAAAAGGAATATTGTTATGTAATCCTCCATATGGAAAAAGGCTAGGGAATCAAAATGAGTTAGAATTACTTTATAAAGAGCTTGGTATATATTGCAAAACGAAAGCATCTGGTTGGAATTTATGGCTATTGAGTGGTAATGCTAATTTAACTAAATTCCTTAAAATGAAAGCAACTAAACGTATGCCTATTAGCAACGGAGGTATTGATTGTAGGTGGTTAAATTATAGAATTAATTAATTTTTTCCGAGTACGGCTTTTGTCGTCTTGCTAATACCCTCTAAAGTTTCTGGCAAGTATGGACCTCTGGCTAAATAACCTCCTACCCTTAAACTTATACCAGCTAAAGTTACATCCATAAAAGCAATTAATAAAATAGTTAATTCTATTGAGAATTGTAATTTTGATACCATTAATATTCCCAGTAATAGATGAAGAAAAAGTAATGTAAATAGCATTAATATTCCTCCTAAAGCCAAGAAAACTCCACCACTAATGAGACGTCGCTTCTCTCTATCCATTTCTTGCAGAGCAATTCTCACATGTAAATCCATGATTGAATTAGCTAGTGCTGTGACTCTTGCTGCTGCACCAAAGTTTTTTTTGCTTTTATATTCAGTCATTAGGATTTCCTCCCTCCAGCCAGAAGTAGTCCAAGTAGAACACCAACAGTAGTTGCAATTCCAATAGAAAGTAAGGGTCTTTGGCGGACAGGTTTTTCTATTCTTGGGCGCAGTGAACTATTTAATTCATCTAATAAATCTTCCAATTGTTTTTCAAGAGGCTCTAAATTTTCAGCTAGGTTTTTTGTTCGATTACTTGCTGTGTTGAACAGTTCTTCAAGTTGTTCTTTGACCCCATAACTTGTTTTACCTGAGTGAAGAGAAATGACACGCACCAATTCATCCAAGCTGCCACGTGTGGCTTCTAAAGTTTGTTTTGCCATATCCGGCCATCGTTCTTGAATTTGAGGAAGTACGCTTTCAAAATGATCATTGAACCATTGCTCCTCTTTTTCAGGAGGAGGATCCATCTGACTTTGATCGTGGGAATTAGAATTCACTGATTCCATAAGCCCCAGAAACTTTGTTCAAGCCTAGTTAGGCTTTTGCTGAATCGAAACCCTTCTAAAGGTCGATTTTTTCAAATCAAAGCAGCTTAAATTTCCTTTTCTCTTAAAAAAAACTCAAATATTGGCCCTTTTTAAAATTTCTCCGTCGTCTTTGCTTACATTTATTGCGATGAGAAGTGATTTAGTGCTAAAGGTCTTGTATATATTCTCTAGTTTTTTTGACCATGGACGGTGGAGTATTAGCAATGTTTTTTGCGTCCAGTACCTTGCCTACTAGTTTTGGCATGATTTTAGCTGCATTTGCTGGAGCAGGAAGTCTCCTATTGATTGCTTTGCGCTTTGTTCCGCAGGGAGACAATTGAACAATTTTTCTTAAGAAACTTTGAAAGAGTGTTTTCTCTTTCATTCAATGATTCTGAAAGAAACTTTTTATCCTTTTATTGGATAATCCAATAAAGGTATATTATTCATTATTTGTTTTCTCAATTTTCAAGATCAAACAAATTTAGCTCATGTGACTATTCAAGATTCAATAGAACCAACTCTTCAGCTTAAATTCCATACTGAGAGATTATCTCGAACTATCCAGAGTTGTAGAGATATTCATCTTTTAAAGGAAATAGCACTTGAGTTAGTAAAAATAAATGAGCAAAAAACGGCCATTGCAAATTGGGCTACATTAAGAGCAGTTGAATTAGAAAAAGCTAGAAAAATAAATAATTAACACTAGATTATTTCTTTTAATGTCTACAGGAAATCGATGGGTGCTGTTAAAGCATATTAATGCCCCTGATGATCAAAAAAAAATACACTTTGATCTACTTATAGAGGATAGAAATGCTTGTAGAACCTGGAAGTTATTAGAAATACCAGTTTTAGATGGAAAAAAAGTCGAAGCAATTCATTCTCCCTTGCATAAACTTCAATGGTTAGAGAAGAAGGAAGCTCAAGTTTCAGGAGGGAGAGGCTGGGCTAGCAGAATAGAGTCTGGAGTCTTTATTGGACAGCTTCCAATTGAACGGTTAGATGAGCTAAGTGTTCAATTGCAAAGCAAAACAATCTGTGGATACATAGTAATTAAATCGGGCTTCTGTAAAATTTTTTCTCAAAAATCTAAAATTGATAATTTCAACTTGAGCTTCTCGTAAGTTTCGCTAGTCTTTAATCGATTTCGGGCTCTGCCTGTTGGTTTACATCAATCAGGTTGAACTTTCGAATTTCAAGTCCTTTGGAGGGACTATGAAAATCCCTCTAGAGCAAGATTTTACTGTTGTTACTGGGCCAAACGGCTCAGGTAAAAGCAATATTCTAGATGGTGTTTTATTTTGTTTGGGCTTGGCTACGAGTAGAGGAATGCGTGCTGATCGATTGCCAGACTTAGTCAATAGTGGTGTCTTAAAAGCAGGTAAATCAGCAGAAACAGTAGTTAGCGTGAGATTTGATCTAACGGATTGGAAGCCTGATAGTGCAGAGGAAGGATTAGAACCTTCTCAAGAGGGTCCTTGGATTAAATCTGACCAAAAGGATTGGACAGTGACGCGTAAATTGAGAATTATGCCTGGAGGTTCTTATAGCTCTACCTATTACTCAGATGGTGAAATATGTAATCTTCAGCAATTACAAACTCAATTAAGAAGACTCAGAGTTGACCCCGAAGGGAGCAATGTAGTTATGCAAGGAGACGTTACTAGAATTGTTTCAATGAGTAATAAAGATCGTCGTGGATTAATAGATGAGTTAGCTGGAGTTGCCTTATTTGATAGTCGAATTGAGCAAACACGCTTCAAGCTTGATGATGTTCATGAGCGACAAGAACGTTGTCGAATAGTTGAACAAGAATTGCTGGTTGGTCAGCAACGCTTACAAAAAGATTGCGAGAAAGCTCGTATCTACAGGGATTTAAAGGAAAAATTTCAAATTGGGAAAAAGCAAGAATTAGTGTTAATTTTTGAAGAAGCTAAAAAAGGCTTAATTGGTTTACAATCTCGCCATGAACAATTAGGTGAAAAAGCTAAGAAAGACGAATGTGAAATTACAGAGCTAAAAGAAAAATTATCTTCTTCGGTTGAAAAATTAAAAACTTTGCAGCAGATAGTAAAAGACCTTGGTGAAGATAAATTGCTTTCAATTCAGGCAGAGATTGCTGGATTAGATACCCAATCTAAAGAGTTAGATCGTCAAGCTCAGATCCACAAACAGGAAGGAGAGCAATTACATGAACAGAGAAAGGATTTATTATCTAGACGAGATAAAATAGAAGAGAAAAAAGAAAGTAGTAAAACATTTATAGATCCAGACCTTATTCAAAAGGCAGAAAATGATTGTCAAAATGCTGAGGCAGCTGTTGATGCTTCACGGAGAAGGTTATCTGAGGTTGCAGGAAGGTCTGGCGCTTGGTTGGAGAATCAGCGTCAGAGAAGTTCTTATAAACAAGAGATTCAATCTTCTCTTCGACCTCTCATAGAAAAAAAGCAAACTATTGAGGAAAAATTACTTCAATTAGATACAAGACTTGAAGAATTAGAAGAGGCTCAACAAAGAGATATTAGCGATAATAAAAAAGTTCATGAAAAACTACTTTCTTTAGACAATGCATGGAAATCATTGATATCTGAAATTACAGAAAAGAAAAAATGTATAAAAGATTTGTCAGACGATGTTTCTATTCAAGAAAGAACTCGTCAGAGAATGGAGCAAGAACAAACGAAATTAGAAAGAGACATTGCTCGTATAGAAAGTCGTAGAGAAACATTGCAGGAAAGCAGAGGTACTGGTGCTTTACGGCTTCTTTTAGAAGCCGGACTAGATGGAATTCATGGACCAGTTGCTCAATTGGGCGAAGTTGATGACTGCTATCGCCAAGCTCTTGAAGTAGCAGCAGGAGCCAGACTGGGTCAAATTGTTGTTGATAATGATCAAATTGCTGCAAAAGCCATTGAATTATTAAAGTTACGAAAAGCAGGAAGATTGACATTTTTACCACTTAATAAAATCAATCAAGGACCTTTAGGAATTAATAAAGCAATACAAAGAAATACTTTCACATCTTCTATTTCTCTTGATGAGCCTTTCATTGGGCGAGCAGTTGATTTGATTAAATTTGAATCTATTTATGAGAATGTGTTTAATTATGTTTTTGGAGAAACACTAGTTTATCGAGATCTAAATTCTGCACGTATTCAGCTAGGAAGAAAAAGGACTGTGACTTTGGAAGGCGAGTTACTTGAAAAGAATGGCGCGATGACAGGCGGAAGTTTTGCAGCTAAAAGCAGTGGATTATCTTTTGGAATTAGCAAAGAAAGAGATGAATTGGAACCAATGCGTGAAAGATTACTTCTACTTGGAGAAACTCTTGCAAAATGCTTTTTAGAAGAGGCTCGACTCAATAAACTACTGTCAGAATTACGAACTGATTTAGTCAAGTTGAACGAACGTCAAGTTGCATTAGAAACTGAGAGAACTTCTAGTCAAACTTCTAATGAACCTCTTTTAGAAAGACAAAATTTACGTAAAAATAGGCTTCAAGAGTTTCACTCTTCAAAAGATATTTATAAGAATGATCTAGCTTTAGTCATTAAAGAGATTGAACCATTGTTATCTGCAATAGAAAAGATAGAAAAAAACGAAGAGTTTTTAGATAAAGATGTTGATGGTGAAAACTTAAAGCAATTACAAATAGACCTTGAGTCAGCAGACTCTGCATTAGATAAGGCAAGGTTACACAGAGATAACCTAGTTAATGAATCTAGGCAGCATCAGTTTTCTTTAGAACGTCTACAAGATCAGATGAATAGTCTATTAATTGAGGAAAATAGGTTAAAAGAATCAGTAGAAAAACTTTCTAGCTCTCATAAGACTTGGCGACAACAAAATATTGATATTGATCGAAGAAGAAATCAGCTTTCAAATGAACAAAAAGATCTTGAAATACATTTTGGTGAACAACGGCGCACACGAGATCTAGTGGAGGCCGATGTTGCAAAACAACGACAAGTTTTGCAAGAGGCACAATGGAATCTCGATCGTCTTAGAGATGAAAGAATTTCTTTGGAAGAAGAGATTCGCAATGGAAATATTCGTCTCCAAGAATTAAAACAAAAATTGCCTGATCCGTTACCTGAAATTTCTGATGTTATAAGAACCAATGGATTAGTTGCTCATCAAGCTGATTTGGAAAATTTACAGCGCCGTATGGAATCTCTTGAACCAGTAAATATGTTGGCACTTGAAGAGCTTGGCAAGCTAGAAAAAAGATTAGAGGATTTATGCCAAAGATTGGATGTTTTATCTGAAGAAAGAACAGAACTATTGCTTCGGATTGAAACTGTTGCAACTCTTCGTCAGGAAGCATTTATGGAAGCTTTCGAGGCAGTTGATATTCATTTCAGAGAAATATTTGCAAATCTTTCTGAAGGAGATGGACATCTTCAACTTGAAAATATGGAAGATCCTTTAGAGGGAGGACTGACTTTGGTTGCGCATCCCAAAGGTAAATCGGTAAGACGACTTGCCGCTATGTCAGGAGGAGAAAAATCTTTAACTGCATTAAGTTTTCTATTCGCTTTACAGCGTTTTCGTCCTTCACCTTTTTATGCATTAGATGAGGTGGATAGCTTTTTGGATGGAGTGAATGTTGAAAGGTTATCTGCTTTAATTGCTAAGCAATCCACTGAGGCACAATTCTTAGTTGTTAGTCATCGCCGCCCAATGATTGGTGCATCTACTCGTACTATTGGAGTTACTCAAGCAAGGGGTGCCCATACGCAGGTAGTTGGCTTGCCTATTGCAGCTTGAACTTTTTCAATTTGGTCTTTGCGCCAAAATGAATTGATAACCCATCACTGAAAACCGAGTTTGACCAATACTCAATCTCCAATTGATCCAATTAACTCCGTACCGAGTGACAGGCTCTGGTTGCGATCAGAGTTGATGGGCACCCAAGTAATTACTAGAGATGGTGGACGCCGACTGGGAGTTGTTGGAGAGGTTGTTGTAGATATTGATAGAAGAGAGGTAATTGCTCTTGGTTTAAGAGATAACCCTTTAACTAGATTTTTGCCAGGTTTGCCTCGTTGGATGACACTTGATCGAATATGTCAGGTTGGCGATGTAATTCTTGTTGATTCAATAGATTCTTTGAGTGAAGATTTCACTCCGGATCGTTATAGCAAAGTTATTAATTGTGAGGTAATTACTGAATCAGGACAGCAATTAGGAAGAGTACTTGGATTTTCTTTTGATATAGAAACAGGAGAATTGATAACTTTGGTTATGGGAGCTTTAGGGGTCCCACTTTTAGGCGAAGGAGTCTTGAGTACTTGGGAAATTAAAGTTGATGAGATTGTAAGCAGTGGCGCTGATCGTATTATTGTTTACGAAGGAGCTGAAGATAATCTCAAGCAGCTTAATAGTGGAGTTTTGGAGAAGTTAGGAGTTGGTGGATCAAGTTGGGACGAAAGAGAAAGAGAACGATATAGAGTCAATCTTGTTCCTGTTGAAAATCAATTGGGTTCAGGAGAACTTATTGAAGAGTCTCAAAAAGTTTTAGAAGCTTCTCAGGAGGAAAACTTTGAAGAAGAACAATTTGAATATGTTGAACTTGGAGAGAATATTCAAGAAGAAACGCAAAAATTAAGATATATAGATGAAGGGAATATTCCATTAGATAATAATTTTAATGATGAAGAAACGAATACCTCTAATGTAGATTTTGAGCGGGAGTTAGTTATTAAAAATCAATCAACGATAAATGAACAAGCTTCAAGTAGAAGAATTGCCAGGCAAATTGAAGATCCTTTAGATATAGAACCTATTCCAAATGACAAGAATTTTGAAAGTAAGAGAAAAGAAGACCTTAAAAAAATAATTGATAATCCTATTGAGGACCCTTGGTAAATTTTTTCTATAAGGCTATTTTTTTATAGAATTAATTAACTTTATTATTTCATCATTAGTTTTTTTCACAGCACCTTTAGATCCTCGAAGTTTTATCAGATTTTGCTTTTGATCATTAAGTTTCTGTGGAGATGAAAGCCATTCGTATGATTCTTTTGCAATATCTTTAGGGCTAATTATTCCCATTCTCTCTGGTACAACCATCCTTCCAGCAGAAATATTTGGCCATGCCATAAACCTTTGTTGCCTTAGTCTCCATAAGCTGATTGCAATTCCAATACATTTTTTTAAAAATGGAAGTCTTGCAAAAATTCCTAATAACCCATCCCATGCTTCCATTAGATTTAAATGTTGTGTAGGTATTACAACAATCATTGGGACTGCTAATGCTGCTAATTCAGCAGTATTAGCCCCTACTGTGGTAAGTGCTAGATTGCATTGACTTAAGTAAGTATGCGCAGGATACTCTTCGTTTAAAAATATTTCTGTTCCAGAATTTGTGATTAACTTACTCCAACTTTTTTCATTTTTGGAATCCACCATTTTAGCAATTCCTGAAGAATATTCTTTTGCAATTGGGTTAGCCGAAGTGCTTAAAGATATAATTTCATTGACACTAGTTGTTGGTGCTACAGGAAGAAAAAATCTGCAATTTGGCATTAATTCTGCTAGTTGATCTGCAAGTTCAAGAAAGAAGGGTATTCCTATACTTAACTTTGCCTTTTTTGACCCTGGCAATAGAGCTATCCATGTTCCTTCTGGGAGAGGTTTTTTTATTTTTGCTTGATTGGAAATATCTGCCATGAGATCACCAACAACTATGCAACGTTTTTTTAAGTTCTTTGGTAGTTGTTTTTTTACGTTTTCTGACATTGCAAATATTCGGTCATTCCAATAAGGCCAGCGAGCGACCCATTCTGCATAGGTTGTATTCAAGTAACCCAATCTTGCTGCAAGTAATACACTCCAAAATTGATCACCTCCTAAAAAAATCACCAAACCTTTAGAAGGCCAATATCCATATTTTCTAGGATTTATTAATAAGCTCCAAAAGTTTTTTGCTGAAGTGATTTGTTCAAATTGATTCCATTTAGAAGCTGCTTTCTTTTCTGTTCCAGTTGAATTTGGGCAAGGCACCAAAACTAGTCTCAGACTGACTGATGAATTGTTATATCTTGGTCTGATCAACAACCTTGAATGTAATTGTTCAGCTAAAGGTTTTACCCAGGTTGATAACTCTCCTGGACCATTTGAGACCATCACCACTACTAGTGAAGCTTCTTGCATTCCTTTGCAAATAATGGTTCGTGGTTTAAGAAATTTATGCGGATGGCGAGACTCGAACTCGCAAGGCCGAAGCCACACGCCCCTCAAGCGTGCGCGTATACCAATTCCGCCACATCCGCAATAAACCAAGTCTAAAGACTCAGTAAAAACGATCATAACGGTCAACCTATTTTATTTTTTCTACTGCGAGGGGAGCTAGCGCTGATACGATCATTCTTAGGCTTTCAGCAGATTGGATGCCGATAGGAAAACTTCTAATAGCTAATCGGGGCGAGATTGCCCTGAGAATCCTTCGTAGTTGCAGGGAGATGGGCATATCAACTGTTGCTGTTTACAGCACAGTTGATAGAAATGCTTTGCATGTCCAGCTCGCTGATGAAGCAGTTTGTATTGGCGATGGACCGAGCAATAAAAGCTATTTAAATGTTCCAAACATCATTGCGGCTGCAACTTCTCGAGGAGTTGATGCAATTCATCCTGGTTATGGGTTCCTTGCTGAGAATGATCGTTTTGCCGAAATATGTAATGACCATGGGATTGTTTTTGTGGGTCCTTCTCCAAGCTCAATTAGATCGATGGGAGATAAATCTACGGCAAAATCCACCATGGAAAAAGTTGGTGTGCCTACTGTTCCGGGTAGCCAGGGTTTACTAGCAGATTGTGAAGAGGCAGCACGATTAGCCGCTGACATGCGCTATCCAATAATGATCAAAGCCACCGCAGGCGGAGGCGGAAGAGGGATGCGATTAGTAAATAGTCCAGATGAGCTTGAATCTCTATTTAAGGCCGCTCAAGGCGAAGCTGAGGCCGCCTTTGGTAATTCTGGTTTGTATATGGAGAAATTTATAGATCGTCCTCGCCACGTAGAAGTTCAAATTTTGGCAGATAAATTTGGAAAAGTCGTTCATCTAGGGGAGCGCGATTGCTCTATTCAAAGAAGGCATCAGAAATTATTAGAAGAATCCCCTAGCCCTGCTTTAGATGATTCATTACGACTTCGCATGGGCGAAGCAGCTGTCTCTGCAGCAAAAAGTATTAATTATGAGGGTGCAGGAACTGTGGAGTTTCTTTTAGATCGGGAAGGTAATTTTTATTTCATGGAAATGAATACACGTATTCAAGTAGAGCATCCAGTTACAGAAATGGTTACTGGGATTGATTTAATTTCTGAACAATTGAGAATAGCTGGAGGTGACCCAATACAAATTTGTCAAGAAGATATTCATCTCAATGGGCATGCAATTGAATGTCGCATAAACGCTGAAGATCCATCACATAATTTCCGACCTTGTCCAGGAAGAATTACAGGATGGCTTCCTCCTGGAGGACCTGGTGTCAGAGTAGATAGCCATGTTTATACGGGGTATGAAATACCTCCTTTTTATGATTCTTTGATTGGGAAACTAATTGTTTGGGGGAATGATAGACAGGCTGCTCTTAAAAGAATGGAAAGAGCATTAAATGAATGCGCAGTTACTGGTATACCTACAACTATTGACTTCCATTTGACTTTACTTAGTAGATCTGAATTCTTAGAAGGAGACGTTCATACAAAATTTGTTGAACAACAGATGATGTGATTTCTTGCCTGATCAAAAAATTAAATTAAATGTTCACTTTTTCTAAGGATTTGTGTCAGTAAACCTTGCTGACCAACAAGTAATTCTCTAAAAAGACTTGTTATGCCAAGCCATATGACAGGGGTTATATCCACTCCTCCTATTGGATTTATAAATTTTCGTGTGAATGCTAAAAATGGTTCAGTTGGCCATGCAATTAGAGGCCAAAATCCCTTGTTAAGGTTGATTTGAGGATACCAAGTGAGAATAATCCTTAAAAGGAATCCCAATATAAATATTGCAAGCACTAGCCCCAAAATTAAATTGAATATTGGCAGGAAACTCATGAAAGAAGACATTTCTGTTCTGAAAAGCATCACTAATTACTAATACATCGTATAAACAAGCCGTTACTTCGTAATATTGTTCGATATTGCTTCAGAAACAGCTGCAATGGCTTTTCCATTATTAGACACCTTCCTCACCACTGGATTTTCAGGCGAGGTCGCTACAAATTCAGCTATTGGAATGATTGGCAGCTTCCTGGCTGCTGGCGCTTTGATTGTTGTACCAGCAGCATTTGCTCTTATCTGGGTTAGCCAGAATGACGCATTAACTCGTGGCCGCTAGTCAACTCTTGCGCTTTTCTTAGACTGTATGTACTGAGATTGATTTTCAATCTACAGTTCTTTCTTTGGAGGGCGCGCAACCTTGGTCAATGCCAGTCTGAATTGGGCCAGCATTGTTGGCATTGTTCTCGCTATTTGCGGGGCAGGCTTATATTTCATGCGGTCTTTTAAGCCAGCTCTTGCGCGTGATTACGATGTTTTCTTTGCTGCAATTGGTCTGCTTTGTGGTGGAATCCTGTTTTTCCAGGGTTGGAGACTAGATCCAATCCTTCAGTTTGGTCAGTTTTTATTAGCTGGCACAACAGTATTTTTTGCTTATGAAAGTGTTCGTCTAAGGGGTGTTGCTACAGATCAAGCTCGAAGGTCATCATATTTCGATGATCCAATGCCTTCTGATCCTTCTCGTGTCGAAGGCTTAAGAGGACGTAACTGGGAGGATAATGTTGATAGTTTTGATGAACCTCAGCGAATAAATCGACGATTCTCTAGTAGGAATGAATATGAAGAAGAACCTTCAGAAAGGGATATTTACAGAACTAGACGAGCTTCCCGAGTTGCTATACCTGAAGAAGCAGAAAGTCGAGTAGGTAGAAGGAGAAGGACTCAAACAGATAGTTTTGGGGATACAGAAGACCCAAGAAGAAGAAGAGAAAGATTTAGAAAAAATGATTATCAAGATGAAAAACGATCAAATTTTGGATCTCGTAGAAATGCTCGCCAAGATCTAAGAAGGGGAACTAGGCCTTTATCTAATGAAGAGCCTCCACTTAGAAGAAGAAAGAGTTCTCAAGATATTGATTCGCCTCCTAAAGATATGAAACTACCGAAAAGGAGAGCTAGCAATGCACAGAGAAACATCTCTAATCCAAAAATTGAAGATGCAGCTTTTTCCTCTTCTAAACCTCCTACTCAACGAAGGCCTCAAGACAAACCTGGATCTAATTTAGGTAATTCATCTGCTAAAAGATCTTCATCTGGTTCAACATATAGCCGTTCTCCTCGTTCATCTCAGAACAGAAATAGAGACAATACTTCTAGGTTTGATGATTAAAAAGAAGGAATCTAGTTTAAAAAACCAGACCAAAAGAGAAATCCCTTATTACTTAAGAGTTCAATAAATAAAATAAATATAAAACCAATCATCGCAAATCGCCCATTGATTCTTTCTGCATAATTACTCCAACCAAAACTTGGAACATCTGTAGTGGTGGCACTTGGTGTCCCTTTAAGGGTTTTTTTGCTTTCCTCTAACATGATTTCTTCCTCTAAAGATTCTTCGAGATTTGTTTTTTCGTTATTCATGAAAATTAACCTTCTTCATAGTTGATCAAATTTGTAGTTTGTTGAGGGAATAAGACGCCAAGCACCTTCGCCCAAAAGCTCTAATACTGATGAATGAAATTCAATTAGTGTTGGCCTATGCCCAACACTAATAAAAGCGAGATCTCTTTTCTTAAGAAGTTCATATAACTTTCTTTCAGTCTTTACATCTAAAGCACTAGTCGCTTCATCTAAAACGGCAAATCTAGGCGAATTTAGTAGTAGTCGGCCAAACGCTAATCTTTGTTGTTCCCCAAGCGAAAGTATTCTTGACCAGTCTTGCGTAATATCAAGATTTGGATACCTTTCTAAAAGTGATTCAAGGTTGACTTCTGATAGAACTGATCTTAGATGATCTTCACTAAACTTAGTTTCTTCTGCTGGATAACATAATTGTTCTCTTAGAGAACCTAGAATTAAATATGGCTTTTGAGGAATAAATAGTAGATCTTCTTTTTTTGGTCGCTTGATTGATCCATTGGTGGGTTTCCATAATCCACTTATCATTCTTAGAAGAGAGGTTTTCCCGCATCCTGATGGACCTACTACCAACAAACTTTCTGAATTAGAAATGCTTAAGCTAAGATCAGATATGATTGGGTTTAGGCTTCCTGGAGGACATAAATTAGTATGATTAATTAATATTGAATCACTGAATTCAGATTCTTGATTATTTACATTTTCGGGCAATTTATTATTTACATTTTCAACTTCCGATTGGAATCCTTCAAGTCTACTTATGCCCGCTGTAAATTTAGCTAACTCTTCAATTTGATTAACTACAAAAAATAAAGAACCTTCAACCATACCAAAAGCAAAACTTGCTTGAATAAATCTTCCATAATCTATTTCACCTGCAAAATATGGGATTGCCATTATTAGGTAGGGAAAGAAATTTCCTGCATAATTAATTGAGCGCCTCATTACATCAATGATGACTCTCCAGATAATTAAAAGATTGAAATTTCTAACAACCTCTCCAAGTCTCCTTTGAGTTTCTGTTTTTTCAGGTTCTTCACCTGCATAAAAAGCAATAGATTCCGCATTGTCACGAATATGTACTAAACCATAACGAAAATCTGCTTCATATCTGAGTTGGTCATAATCAATTCTAACTAGATTCTTACCCGCAATTATTAATATCAATGTTGCGAAAGTTGCATAACCAAAAAGAGAGAAGGTAAGTGTTGTGCTAATACTCCAAAGAATTATAATATTCAGTGAAAATGTTAGCAATGCATCAAAGACTCCAAGAGTAAATGTTAAACTTTGTCCTGTAAAAGCCCTTGTATCATCAGTTATTCTTTGATCTGGGTTGTCAACATCTGTAGATTGCTCATCATTTGGATTAAGGATATAATAAGCTTTATTATTCATATAATCTGAAATTAAACTTTTAGATAGCCATTCTCTCCAAATAATTCCTAACTTATAAGTAAAAAATATTTGAGATACTCTTATTGGTAAAGCAACTATGAAACAACATGCATATATCTGAAGTATTCTATAAAATCCTTCCTGTTGCTTTGCTACTAAAGCATTTGTAAGGTCTCTAGCAATGAATCCAATGCCTGCATTTATACCATTTACAGCAAGTAGCATTAAAACAATTATTCCTAGGAATAACCAATGCAGCCATCTTTTGTTCCTTAATTGATGACGAAAACTAAAGAAACTTGTTGTTCCAATTATAAACAGTGCCGAGAAAAACCAACCCCACCAACTTGACCATATTTGTTCAATAGTATTTACAACACCTCCAAGATATTTTTCTGTAAGAAGAGGTTGTATATTATCTAAGCTTTCAATTAGCCCAGTTAGTAAAACAAGGACTAAGCCTCCTACACAAAAGAGTAATGAAACAAGTAGCCAGATAAACTGCCAACCATTACTTTGATCTAAAGGAAGGAAGAAAGGCTGGGCTAATCTCCTTAGCTGTTCTAGGGTTATATTAATATTTTTTTTATTTATGTTTAGATTTTCTTGCATTTTAATTTATTTGTATTCTTGAGAAAGAAGTTGGTAAAGGTTTATCTGACCATCAATACAGTAAACCAAATATTTCAAGTAACTATATCGTCCTTAAAGTCTTAATAGTTTAATTTTAATCAATATCGTTTTAGCGTAATTACATAAATCGCTTTATTCAATAAGCATAATCAATGAATTCCCACAATTCATGCAATCCATTCAGGTACATAAGATGACTGAAGGATGTGGATGTCAAACCTATTTATTCCAGTAATAGTTCTATCAAGAATCCAAATAATGAGAAAGGCAGTATTTATTAATACTTGCCATTGCCATTTCTAGCTGACAACGGCTCATTATCTCTCTAAGACATTTTTTTTGGCTATAGCTCAGACTGCTCCATTGTGAAAGAAATAGCTCTTTTAATCGATCTTCAGTCGCAGAAACTGAAAAACTTTCTTGGGATTGCATTATAAATTTCCAATGGGTTCATCTATAACTCATAAGTAGCTTGCACATAAGATTTTGTTTGGCCAGTGATTTAAATGATTGCAATTCCAGAATGTTGTCTCTATTAGCCAGGTGGCCACAGTAAATCTCTGCCCCCAATCACATGAAGATGGAGGTGAAAGACTGTCTGACCGGCTGACTCACCAGTATTGATAACGGTTCTCCAACTTTCCAAACCCTCTTTATTAGCAACTTTTGCACTTACTAGAAGTAAATGGCCTAATAAAGACGCATCTTCATGGCTTGCCTCTTTAAGACTTGGTATATTTTTCTTCGGAATTACAAGTAGGTGAACTGGAGCTTGCGGCTGAATATCACGAAAAACTAGACAAAGCTCATCTCTATAGATTTCATCACAAGGAATTTCTCCTTTTAAAATACGATTAAAAATTGTTTCTTCAGTCATCAAGTATTAGAAAGAGTTGGCGCATTCTAAAGATCTTACCTTTCAGTGCTTTTAACTAAAATACTCAGTTCCCATTGAGGTGGGGGTCCTGAGGTATATCTGAATTGCAGAGTGTATATCCCAATCTATTTAATTACCATTCCCTGACTGCACCATTCAGAATTTTCGTTTTTAATTATTAACTCTAATTTAGTTTTACTCTGATATTTTCCTTGGAAAATAGTAGTTTCAAAGGCTCTCTCAATTATTTCCTACGTTGTCTGAGTCTTTGTTGAAGTTTACGCTTGTACTTTTCTACAGGCGTTTCATGATGACGCAGCCGTTTCAATTCAGCAAAAATACCTGCTTTGGATACCTGTCGCTTGAATCTTCTTAGCCCTGATTCAATTCCTTCGTTTTCTCCAATGGTAACTTGAGACATCCAATAAAACTTTTAGTGTGATTAATGATAGCAAGGGATTGAACTCAACCATGCATAATCAGCATTTATTAGTTACGCAATCTTCTGTACGTCTTTATGGGAAAAACCATTTTCTTCTAACTCTTTAATGAGATTCTCTTCATTTTTAACCCTATCTACAAAGAGAATTCCATTTAAATGATCAATTTCGTGTTGGATACATCTAGCTAATAGTCCATCTGCGTTCATTTTTTTTGGCCTTCCCATTTCATCCCTATAACCAACCTTAATCGCAGTTGGCCTTATTACATCAAGATATACGCCTGGAATACTCAGGCATCCTTCTTCATAAGTATCGATAGTTGCACTTGATGTAATTATTTCTGGATTGATAAATACCTGTGGAGGAGTAGCTGGATTTTCAATATCTAGATCAATTACTAAGATTCGTTTTTGAATTCCTACTTGAGGTGCAGCTAGACCAATTCCTTTAGCTGAGTACATGCTAATAAGCATGTTCTTTGCTAAATCTCTCATAGATGCATCTACTTTGCTGATGCGATTTCCTGTGCTCCTTAAGACCTCATTACCTAATTGATAAATTTCTAGAGGCGGATCATCAACAGGCTCTTTTGGCACTGTTATAGATACATTCTCGAGTTCAGCTTTTTTTGCAAGTTGAGCAAAGCTTCCAGCCAAAGGTACTCTCATTTAATACAAATGAGAGTTTACTCGCTTTTGAGAACTTAAGACCTATTGCATCGATGAATTTTATTGTAGATGGGAGTGAAAGCTCTCAAAAAGATCTTCAACCTTTAACTCCTTCGCAGGCGGTTGGAGAAACATCAAGTTTTAAGGAGCCTAGAATAATAGAAGATTTTGTCTTTTGGTTAGAACAGAGACCTCAGGAAGAAGGACGTACAACAGCATTAGTTAAACCTTGGAAGCAAAAACATTGTGAGCCGCAAGAGTTAACCCCATTCTCCATAAATTTACGTAGTCAAATCCATGGTTATGGAGGAGGGGTCTTTGCTGTAACCAAAAAAGAAAATATATTTTTAATTAGTTGGATAGATTCGAGGGATGGTTGTTTGTGGTTTCAAATATGGTCAATTAATAATTCATGCAAAAAAAATTCAAATAATTATTTGACTCCAGTTCAAAGATCTAAATGCCTTTCTAAAGTAGGAGACCATATCTTGTCTGGTGGAATTATTGATATAAGAATGAATCGCTGGATAGGGGTAATGGAAAAAGACAATAAAGATTACCTTGTTGAATTTTGTCTGAAGGCAGAGAGACAAAATCCATCAATTTTGTATAAACCAAAAGATTTTATTGGTTACTTAACGTTGAACCCTAAATGCAATCTAATTGCTTGGGTTGAATGGGATAAGTCTTTTATGCCATGGGATGCCAGTTGCCTTGTTCTTGCTGTAATTGAATCTTGTGGAAGTATTTCTAGAATCAGAGTTTGTGCAGGTCAAACTAATACTCAGGAGAAAAAAGTCTCTGTTTTTCAGCCTCTTTGGTTCTCTAATGATGAAATTATCGTTGCAGAAGATCAAACTGGTTGGTGGAATTTGATGATAGCAAGAGTCGATTCTGAATTATACAGTGCTCCTTTATGGCGAAGACTATGGCCAATGAAAGCAGATTGTGCAATGCCTCAATGGGTTTTTGGGATGTCAACTTTTGCTGTCGCCAATGAACAAATTATTGTAGCAAGATGTTTTGAAGGTAATTGGGATCTTTCTAAGTTTTCTCTTAAAGGTTCTGTTGATGTTATTAGACAACCATTTAATGATTTAGCAGGATTAGCGGCAGATAAAGATAGAGTAGTTGCAATTGCAGCTAATTCTTATTCCACTCAAGGATTATTAGAAGTTGATTTACTAAATGATTCTTTTTGCCATTCATATTCAGGTCAATTGGAGATAAAACGGCAACAAATTAGCTCTCCAGAGCCTTTTTGGTTTCAAGGTTATTTAGGCGAACTTACTCATTCTTGGTATTACCCTCCACTTAATACTGTGAATGAACTATCTCCACTTTTGGTTAAAATTCATAGTGGACCAACTGCCATGGCTAAGTCTTCTTTAAATTTAGAAATTCAGTTTTGGACCACCAGAGGATGGTCAGTACTTGATGTTAATTACTCCGGTTCAACTGGCTTTGGTCGAAATTATAGAGAAAGATTAAATCAGAATTGGGGAGAAGCTGATGTTATTGATTGCATATGTGCAACAAAATCTATTATAAAACTTGGCAAGATAGATAAGAATATGATTGCAATTGAAGGAGGGAGTGCAGGGGGTTTTACTGCCTTATCATGCTTGGCTTACACAGATCTATTTAAGGTTGCTTCTTGTAGGTATCCAGTAACTAATTTAATATCAATGTCTCAATCTACGCATCGATTTGAAGAAAATTATCTTGATACATTAGTTGGGAGTTTAAAAGATAATTCTAATAAATATGAGAATAGATCTCCAATAAATAATTTAAGCAAGATATTTTCTCCTGTTATCTTTTTCCAAGGATTAAAAGATAAAGTAGTTTTGTCTAGCGATACCGATAAGATTGTAAAAGAACTATCACAAAATAATATCCCAGTAGAATACTATTCTTTTGCAAATGAAGCACATGGTTTTCGCGGAACTGAAGTCAAAATAGATATTTTAGATTTAACAGAGAAATTTTTTAAAAAGCATTTAGGTGGTTAAGAATTATTTTTTATAAAATTAATACTTTTTATAAGTTCATTAGTAAAAATATCAATTTCTTCTTGGGTTGATGTGAAGCTAAGACTAGCCCTTGCAGTTGAGTTTAATCCTAAGTACCTGTGAAGAGGTTGACAGCAATGATGCCCACTTCGAATGCAAATTCCCTGATTATCTAAAAGTTCAGCAATATCATTTGAATGAATACCTTTGACATTAAAGGATGCTAGAGCACCGCGGCTTTGATCATTGATTGGATTGGGGCCAAGAATATTTAACTCTTCTATACTGTGTAATTTTTCGAATAAATATTCTGTAATTTCTCTTTCATACTTTTGAATGCTTTCTAAACCAATGGATTCTAAATATTTTAATGCTGCACCAAGACCAATTGCTTCTCCTATCGCAGGTGTTCCTGCCTCAAACTTATGCGGTAGATCTGCCCAAGTGCTGTATTCTAAAAATACATCCTCAATCATTTCTCCTCCACCCAGAAAAGGAGGCATAGAGTCAAGAATGTTTTCTTTAGACCATAAGAAACCAATGCCAGTAGGACCACAAAGTTTATGAGATGAACCTGCTAGAAAATCAACATTTAAATCTATTACGTTAATGTTTTTATGAGCCAAACTTTGACAAGCATCTAAACAAACTAGTGCTCCGAGATTATGAGCTAAGTTAGAAATTTCTTTTATTGGGTTACAACAACCAAGTGTATTACTGATATGTACTAAACTAATTAAACGTGTTTTATTAGTTAGTTTAGAGCGTAAATCATCAAGATCTAACTCTCCATTCTCAGTAATACCTGCATATCTAATAGTACATCCCTTGCGCTTTGCAATCATTTGCCAGGGAATTATATTGCTATGATGTTCCATTAAGGTTAAAAGAATCTCATCTCCTTCTCTAAGGCTCATTTCCCCCCATGAATTAGCGACTAAGTTTATTGCTTCTGTTGCATTTCTAGTAAATACAATTTCTTTAGAAGTTTTAGCATTTATAAATCGAGCTGTTATATCTCTTGCTTGTTCAAATGCTTCAGTTGCTTTAGCACTTAGTTGATGTGCGCCTCTATGAACATTGGCATTCTCAAAACTGTAATAGTTTTTTAAAGCATCTATTACTTGCTTAGGTTTTTGACTTGTTGCCGCATGATCTAAATAAATAATCTTTTTATTGTCTTTTTTAAATGAAGAGAATAATGGAAAATCTTCTCTCACTTTTTCCGTAAATTTTGAATTATTCATTTGCTATTCTCAGTTATAAGGTTATTTAAAAATGACCATCTATCTTCATATAATGGAAGGCCAGTCAAAATTTCTTTGTAATAACCTTCAAGAAGTAATTTGTTTGCTTGCTTCGATCCAATTCCTCTACTCATTAAATAAAAAAGTTCATCTTCTTGTAATTGACTGACAGTTGCTCCATGAGTACACCTAACATCATCAGCAATAATTTCTAATTCTGGTTTAGTATCGATTTTAGCTCTCTTAGAAAGCATTAGATTCCTGCTTAATTGAGATGCTTTAGTCTTTTGTGCAGCTCTAGGTACCTGAACTACACCATTGAAGGATGTGTGGGAATTATCTTTTGCCGATGCTTTATTTAATTGATCTAGCTCACCTTCAGGACCATTGAAACGTACCCAGGTATGAGTGCAAATTTCTTGACTTTTAGAAGAAATTTGCAGGCCTTTTAATGTCGTCTTTGCGCCACCAGAATTTTGTAAGAAACTTGGTTCTAATCGACTAAATCTCCAGCCTTCTTGCAGGAATGTAAAGGAATATTCACTTGAGACTTCTTGCGTAATTGCTAAATTTGAAAGCAGACTTGCATCCCCTCCTCCTAGGGCAATTAAGCCATGATTTATATGTGAATTTTTGCTTGCAATTATCTCAGTCAAGTTACTTTGAGCAGAATCTTTGGATCCAAGAATTACTTGAACCAAATCTAAATTTGTATTTTCCTCGACTTTTATAATTAGTCTTGTAGAACTAACGGAATCTTCTATTGCTGGAATAACAATTTCAATGATGGGTAAACTATTGCCTTTTACCTTTAACCCAATAACTTGATTTGCAGAGGATTCATTGAGTAAAATAGGCCAACTTGAATCACGCTTGCAATCATTAATTGCCTTACCTAAATATACGTCAAGCTCAGATTGTGTTAATTTTTCTATGCCTTTAGGTAAGGATTTTTCTTTATCTAGATTATTGGAAGGATCTAGCTCAATTTTATAGATATTTTTTAAAGTCGTTTTAAGAATAGGATATTGCTCTTTGAACTTCGCCTTCGATTCTTTAGGTTTAGATACTCTCAGAAAGCTTTTTAAATTATTAATATTAATTAGTCTCCAATCTTCATCCTTATTACTTGGAAAGTTTATTTTATAAAAATTTTTTCGACCATTTTCCTGAATCTTTTTCAGTTTGCCATTTGGCTCCTTAAGAGATTCCAACCATTTTAGAGATATTTCAGAGTCAATCATTATTAGTTCCTTGTATTCTCATGCTCTTCTTCAAGCCAGTCATAGCCTGATTTTTCTAATTTAATTGCTAGCTCTTTATTTCCTGTCCTTATGATTTTCCCATCAGACATTACATGAACAAAATCAGGAGTAATCTCATTTAAAAGTCTTTGATAGTGGGTTATTAATATTGTTGATGTTGTTGGTTTCGACAATCTTTTGACTCCTGATGCAACAATCCTCAATGCATCTATATCAAGACCTGAGTCAGTTTCATCAAGAATAGATATACATGGCTCTAGCATTGCCATTTGAAGAATTTCGTTACGCTTCTTTTCTCCACCTGAGAAACCTTCATTAAGACTTCTTTCTAAAAATGAAGGATTCATTTGGACGATATCTAATTTTTCTTTAACGAAGTCTTCGAAAGCGAAAGTGTCTAGCTCTTCTTTGTTGAGTTCTTTACGACGCGCATTCGTTGCAACTCTTAGGAATTCAAGATTGCTAACCCCAGGTATTTCAACTGGATACTGAAAGCCTAAGAAGATTCCCGCTTGTGCCCGTTCTTCTGGTTCCATGTTGAGTAAATCTTTGCCTCTATAAGTAATTTCTCCAGCAGTTATTTCGTAAGCAGGGTGACCAGCGATAACTTTAGAAAGAGTGCTTTTGCCACTGCCATTTCTTCCCATTATTGCATGAATTTCACCTTCTTTTACTTTCAGATTGACTCCATTAAGTATTACTTGACCTTCAACAGAAGCATGAAGATCTTTTACTTCAAGAATTAATTGTGTTTCTAGATTAGTCACTTTTGTTTAATAAATAGATTATTTAATTGATATGGAAATTACTTAGAATCACTAACCTACAGATCCTTCTAGCTTTAGAGCAAGTAATTTGTCAGCTTCTGCAGCAAACTCCATAGGTAATTGAGTGAATACATCTTGACAAAATCCACTTACCATCATGGAAATGGCTTCTTCAAAGACTATCCCTCGACTTTGCAAATAAAATAATTGGTCTTCAGAAATTCTGCATGTGCTTGCTTCATGTTCAATATTTGATTGAGGTTGCCCTGAATGAATATAGGGATAAGTATTCGCTGCAGCTTTGTCTCCTATTAACATTGAATCGCATTGACTGTAGTTTCTTGCACCTTTGGCTTGAGCTCCTATATGAACAAGTCCTCTATAACTATTTTTGGAATTACCTGCACTTATACCTTTACTTACGATAGTAGAACGAGTTTTCTTTCCAATATGAATCATTTTGCTTCCTGTATCAGCTTTTTGATGATTATTGGTAAGAGCTACGGAGTAAAATTCGCCTACTGACTCGTCTCCTTGCAAAATACAACTTGGATATTTCCATGTAATAGCTGAACCGGTTTCGACTTGTGACCAGCTGATCTTGCTCCTTTTCCCTCGGCATTGACCTCTCTTGGTGACAAAGTTATAAATACCTCCAACACCTTCTTCATTCCCTGCATACCAGTTTTGCACAGTCGAATACTTGATAGATGAATCCTCAAGAGCTATCAGTTCTACAACAGCGGCATGAAGAGTATTAGTGTCAAACATTGGTGCAGTGCATCCTTCTAAATAGCTAACTGAAGCTCGGTCTTCCGCAATTATTAATGTTCTTTCAAATTGCCCTGTATCTCCAGAGTTGATTCTGAAGTATGAAGATAAGTCCATTGGACAACTGACGCCTTTTGGTATAAAAACAAAAGAGCCATCACTAAATACAGCTGAGTTTAAAGCAGCGAAAAAGTTGTCATTAATAGGCACCACACTGCCTAAATACTTTTCAATTAACTCAGGGTATTCTTTAATAGCTTCTGTAATTGAGCAAAATATTACTCCATGTTCTGCAAGCTTTTCTTTATATGTAGTTGCTATTGAGACACTATCAAAAACAGCATCAACAGCAACATTTGTTAAACGCTTTTGTTCACTTATTGGAATGCCAAGTTTTTCAAATGTTTCTAATAATTTTGGGTCAACCTCGTCCAAGCTCTCTTTTTTCTCACTTTGTTTAGGCGCTGCGTAATAAATAATATCTTGATAATTGATTTTTGGATAATTTAATAAAGCCCATTCAGGCTCTTTCATCTTTAACCATTGATTATATGCTCTTAATCTGAATTTAAGAAGGAATTCAGGTTCATTTTTTTTACTTGAAATAAGCTTAATTACATCTTCATTTATACCTTTTCTTATTTTCTCAGTTTCTATATCTGTGATAAATCCATATTTATATGGCTTTGAAACAAGTTTTTCTACTGTATTGGAATTATTCATGATTTTTGGATTTCAAGTTCATCGCAGTGAGAGTTGAGAAAAATAAAAATTTTTGCTTTCAAGGTAAGCATTGCATGTGCAATACCTTAGACAGCAAGCGAGAGTTATTAGATGTTCATTTACGAAACCAATTTGTTTCGTATCATAGACCCTCCGTCACACTAATTAGAAGCCAATGATCTTGTCATTTTCGTATATTGATTTAATGATGGGAATTAATGGGTGATTATCATCGCAAGTTAGAATTTGCTAATGATTGGACAGGTTCAAGTCCCCACTAGAGAAGCTGCTCTCTCTTTGCTTTTAGAGAAGGGAGAGTTGAGTGCATCTAGCCTGTCCTTGTCTTTGGGTATTTCTGTTCAGGCGATTAGGCGCCATTTGAGAAGTTTGCAGAATGATGGTTTAGTTGAGTCTATTTCTATATCTTTAGGACCAGGTAGACCTTCAAATGTATGGCATTTAACTTCAAAAGGTCATCATTGTTTTTTTAATGAAAAAGGTAGTGAAAAATTTGCTTTAGAATTATTGGATTCGATTGAAAAAAGATTATCTCCCAATATTCTTAAAGACTTATTAAATACACAGGCTTTTGAAAAAGCTATTTTATATAGAAGGAAGATAGGTTTAGGTAAAGTTCAAGATCGATTAAGAAAGCTTATAGAATTGAGGATTGAAGAAGGTCATAAGGCTGATTTTTATAAATGCAAGGATGATTCTCTCAGTTGGTACTTAAATGCTTTTCATTGCTCTATTAAGGGAATCGCAGAGAGTTTTCCAGTGGTTTGTGACCAGGAATTACAATTAATTCGTTATATATTCCCAGACTGTAACGTTGAACGTGTCCAATGGAGAATTGATGAAGCTAAAACTTGCGGATTTAAGATTACGCCTAATAAAATTTAATTTATGAACCAAAAGATAAATGATTTATACTTAATTGATAGTCCTTTGAACTTAGATCAAATTCAAGTTATTGATAAATTAAATATTTCGATTTTAGAAAAACATCATGTAAGACTGATTGCCCATTGCCTTGAATCTTTCAAGAAGATATCTGCTCAGCTTTCAATTAAGACATTACCTTCAAAAGCACAGCTAATAAGTTGGTGTAATTCAAACCCAAAGCTTGCAAATGATAAAGAATTTATATTGATATTGATAGAACAGTTTTCAGCCGCAGCTGAATATTTAGAAATGATATCTATTACTCTTGAGATCCCTCCTTTGGAATTAACGTTGGATGATTTAATTGCTGATGCTTTAAATCGTATAAGAGATTAATCAGCTTAGAGCTTTTTTAATCCATTCCCGATTGTGATCTTATTCTTGTGATCCCAAAGAGAAAGAAAAGTTAGATTTTTTTAAACAGAACTGGAATTTGCTTGACCGAGCTTTCAAAAAATAACCCTAGGCATATTTATTTTTGTTTTTCACTTTGCGAAAACCCTTGCGAATAGAAGCTTTAAGGAGTTTCCTCTTCTCTGATGGCGTTCTTTGTAGTCAGTAGATGCTGACGGCAGCCACGAGATTCTTCCAAATCAGGAGATACTGATCCCAAATAAAACATAAGGAGCTTTTCCCGGCGTGAGTCAAGATAAAGAGTCACTATCTAGCCTTACCCTTCGTCAATTGCGTCAGCAAGCCAGTGCTGTAGGAGTGCCTTTATATAGCAGAAAAACGAAGGCAGCCTTGATAAAGGAAATCGTTTTATATCAAAACAAGAAAGAAGTAGAAGAAAAATTAGTTGCTAAAAATTCACCAAATAACCTTTCTCAAGATTTTTCTAACAACCCTACTGATATAACCAAGGTTGTTTTTCTGCCTAGGGATCCAGAATGGGCGTATGTATTTTGGGAGATCTCAGAAATAGATAGAAATAAAGCTTTGTCTCGAGGAGCTACACGTCTGTCGTTGCGTTTGGCTGATGTAACTGGTCAGGAATCAGGTGGTGTAAATAAGGGTGCTTTACGAGAGGTTACTGTTGATAGTCATAGCACTGAATGGTATTTGCCCATACCTCTTGGAGATCGGGATTATCAGGTAGAACTTGGATATAGATATAGGTCGCAATGGATTTCTTTGGCTTTTTCTTCCTCAGCAAAAGTTCCTTCTCAACGACCTAGCGAAGTAATTCTTGATCAATTTGTACCCTTTAGTTTAGATTCACCTAGCTCAATGCCTGTTGAAAATCTAATCAAAGGTGATTCCACAGATAGTGGATTGCACCAACGTTTATATCAATCTGCAACCAATACTTATAGAAAAACAAGAATAGGATCTGAAGAATTTCATGAATATTCTTCATTATCTGAAAAAACTTCCAATGTTACTGACTCAGGTGCTGGATTATGGGCTAGCGGTAGAAACGAGTCAGGTATAGGTTTGATCCCCAATGATAATTCATTTTGGCTGGTTGCTGATGCAGAATTAATTGTTTATGGAGCTACTGATCCATCAGCGACATTAAAGATAGGAGGAGAAGTAGTGCCTCTCGCTAATGATGGAACCTTCAGGTTACAAGTACCATTTAGAGATGGAATTCAGAATTATCCAATTCAAGCAATTGATTCCGTGACTCAAGAGCAAAAAAATATAACTATGAATTTTGAAAGAACTACTCCGGAAGACAACACAAATCCAAAGGATAACCCTTCAAAAGAATGGTTTTAAGTTTCTTGCTAGTTAAATAATGTTGCGTTTGTTTGTTGCTATAACACCTATAGCTGGTGTCATAATTTTACCTTTAGTAGTACCACTTACTATTGCAAAACTAGGTATAGGGGCAGGTGTTTTTGCGACATTAACTCTCAGTTCTATATGGTTTATTACAATGCTGCGAACATCAGAAATGCCTCATTAAATTTCTGAATTTTCTCATGCAATTAAAGTTTTTAAACAAGCATTTAATCAAGTGATTTTATCAGAACCCAAGCAGGTAATTGTCGACCTTGATTCACCTTTTCTTGATCAAAAGCCAGGTACTTCAGGATTAAGAAAAAGTACTTCTCAATTTCATGAACCTCATTTTTTGGAGAGTTTCATAGAAGCAACTTTACGAATACTTCCAGGAGTTAAGGGAGGTACTCTGGTCCTAGGAGGAGATGGTCGTTATGGGAATAAAAGGGCTATTGATGTCATTATTTCCATGGCTGCTGCTCATGGAATTAGAAAAATAATTACAACAACTGATGGAATTTTATCTACTCCTGCAGCGTCTAACCTTATTCGCATCAAAAGAGCAATAGGAGGTATTATTCTCTCAGCAAGTCATAACCCAGGCGGCCAAGATGGAGATTTTGGAGTAAAGATTAATGGTCCTAATGGTGGACCAGCAAATGAAATTTTAACTAATGATATTTTTACTTGCACTAAATCTCTTAGTTGTTATAAAAAAATGACTGAGTATACAAAGATAGACATACATTGTTCAGGAACCTATCAAATAGGATCTATGATTGTTGAAGTTATAGATGGTATAAGTGATTATATTGATTTAATGCAAAATCTTTTCGATTTTGATCAAATTAGTTCTCTTATTCAAAATGATTTTCCTGTAGCGTTTGATGCTATGAATGCGGTTACAGGACCATATGCGAGGCGTGTTTTTGAGGAGCTAATGTCTGGAGGGCAGGGAATAGTAAGAAACTCAGTTCCACTAGAAGATTTTGGAGGTTGCCACCCTGACCCGAACCTTACATATGCCAAAGACTTGGCAGATGCCTTATTAAAAGGTGATCAATACTCGTTTGGAGCTGCATGTGATGGAGACGGAGATAGGAATATGATTTTGGGACGGAAATGTTTTGTAAACCCTAGTGATAGCCTTGCTGTTTTAACTGCCAACGCATCTTTAGTACCCGCCTATTCCGATGGCCTTTTTGGTGTAGCCCGTTCTATGCCAACTAGTTCAGCAGTCGATTTAGTTGCGAAAAAATTAGGGATAAATTGTTTTGAGACTCCTACTGGTTGGAAATTTTTTGGCAATTTACTTGATGATGAGAAAATAACTCTTTGTGGAGAAGAGAGCTTTGGAACTGGTAGCAATCATGTTCGGGAAAAAGATGGACTGTGGGCAGTCTTATTTTGGCTGCAAATACTTGCAGAGAAAAAATGTTCTGTTGATGATTTGATGAAATCACATTGGCTAGAGTTTGGTAGACATTATTATTCTCGGCATGATTATGAAGCTATTTCTAGTGATGTTGCTAATCAACTTTATTTAAGATTAGAGAAACTATTGCCCAAATTAATTGGTCAAACTTTTGCAGGAAGACAGATAAATGTTGCTGATAATTTCAGCTATATTGATCCAATTGATAATTCTATTACTAAAAATCAGGGCCTAAGAATTTTATTAAATGATGGAAGCCGTGTGATAATAAGGTTATCTGGAACAGGTACCAAGGGAGCAACTCTAAGAATTTATTTAGAGAGTTATGTTGCATCAAATGGAAACTTAAATCAAAATCCGCAGATTGCCCTGGCTGATTTAATTAAAGAAATAGATTTACTAGCAGAAATTAGTAAGCGTACTGGTATGAGACAACCTACAGTAGTTACATAAATTGCTGCTTTGTTTCAAATAAATTAATTCGGTTTTGAGCAAAGATTTATTTACATTTCATGGTGAAAAAGCATTAAAGAGTAATGCTCCACTTGCTGAACGTTTAAGGCCAGAGACTTTAGACGATTTCGTTGGCCAAGAATCTATTTTAGCTGAGGGACGTTTATTGAGACGAGCTATAGCAGCAGATCGCGTGGGTAATTTGTTATTACATGGCCCACCAGGTGTAGGCAAAACAACTTTGGCAAGAATTATTGCAGCAAATACAAGTTCACATTTCAGTATTTTGAATGCTGTATTAGTAGGGATTAAAGAATTACGCCACGAAGTGTTAGAAGCGCAGAAAAGATGGAATGAGTATGGATTGAAAACAATTCTTTTTATCGATGAAGTGCATCGTTTCAATACTTCTCAACAGGATGCGTTGCTTCCATGGGTAGAAAACGGAACTTTGACACTGATTGGTGCAACTACTGAGAATCCTTATTTTGAAGTTAATAAAGCATTAGTAAGTCGATCAAGAATCTTTCGTTTAAAAAATTTGGATACAGACGCTCTTCACAAGTTACTTACACGCGCTCTTGAAGATAAAACATATGGTTATGGTAAGAAAATGGTCAGGGTAAGTTCTGAAGCATCCGCTCATTTGGTTGAAGTGGCAAATGGTGATGCGAGAAGTTTGCTTAATGCTCTTGAGCTTGCTGTTGAAACTACAGACCCCGATGAAAATGAAATTATCAATATAGATCTTTGTATTGCTGAAGAGTCGATCCAGGAAACAGCAGTTTTATATGACAAACATGGGGATGCTCATTTTGACACTATTAGTGCATTTATTAAGTCATTAAGAGGATCAGACCCTGATGCTGCATTATTTTGGTTGGCGCGAATGATGGAAGCAGGAGAAAATCCAAAGTTTATTTTTCGCAGAATGTTAATTGCGGCAGGTGAGGATGTTGGCTTAGCGGATCCTCAAGCAATAGTTGTTGTAGAAGCATGTGCTTCAGCTTTTGAAAGAATTGGATTACCAGAAGGACTTTATTTATTAGCAGAAGCAGCTCTTTATTTAGCTACAACTGAAAAAAGTAATAGTTCTATG